>CACZIO010000003.1 GCA_902781215.1 uncultured Lachnospiraceae bacterium | reverse complement strand
CCACCCGCAAGGCAGGATTTACTGACTGTTTACTGACAAAAACCGCATTCATCTCACCGCCTGCAGAGGCGGGAGTCTTCTGCGGAGATAGGATAAAGAAAGTAGTCCGGGATTCCGCTCTTTCCTCGCGGCACAAAGCTCCGAGAGTGAAAAATACTGTATCGAGCGTTTTTTTCTCTCTTTACTACAGAGGGAAATGCTGTTATATTTTGGAACAAGTAAACTCCCGTTCCGTGAAGGACTCTCGAATCCCGGTTCTGATCACGCTGCCGGGTCCGGGCAGTTTCAGGCCTCCCGGCCGTTTTCCGCAGACGGGCTGAAAATCTTATAAGAAAGGATCGTGTATGCGCCATATTCTGACACCGCTGGACTTTTCTGTAAGCGAGCTCGACAAGATCTTCGATCTCGCAGCTGACATCGAAGCGAATCCGAAAAAATATGCCAATGCCTGCCGGGGCAAAAAGCTGGCAACGCTCTTCTATGAGCCCTCGACGCGCACGCGTCTGTCCACGGAGACCGCCATGCTGAACCTGGGCGGCAGCACGATGGGCTTTTCGGATGCGACCAGTTCCTCCGTCTCCAAGGGCGAGAGCGTCGCGGATACCATTCGGACCATCTCCTGCTTCGCGGACATCGCCGCAATCCGCCACCCCAAGGAGGGTGCCGCCATGGTGGCCAAACAGGCCTCCGGCATTCCCGTGATCAACTGCGGCGACGGCGGCCACCAGCATCCGACCCAGACTCTGACTGACATGTTGACCATCCGGTCCCTGACTGGCCGCCTCAACAACATGACCATCGGCCTGTGCGGCGACCTCAAGTTCGGCCGTACCGTCCACTCCCTGATCTCCGCCATGTCCCGCTACGACGGAATCCGCTTTGCCTTTATTTCCCCCGATGAACTGAAAATCCCCGACTATGTCGTCGAGAAGCTGGAGGAAAACGACATCCCCTATGAGGAGTTTGTCCGGCTCGACGATGTGATCGGCCGCCTCGACATTCTCTATATGACCCGCGTCCAGCGCGAGCGCTTCTTCAATGAAGAGGACTACATCCGCCTGAAGGATTTCTATATCCTGACACCCCGGATCATGCGCAGGGCTAAGAACGACATGTACGTCCTGCACCCCCTGCCGCGCGTCAACGAGATCTCCGTCGAGGTCGACAAGGACCCCCGCGCGGCCTATTTCCGCCAGGTCCAGTACGGCGTCTACGTCCGCATGGCCCTCATCCTCACCCTGCTGGACATCCATGTCAATGATGATGGAAGCGTGACCGAGGAAGCATGATTGACAGTATTTTTCAGAGAAAGGAATCGGATAATATATGCTGAACGTAGGAAAAATTGAAAACGGCATCGTGCTCGACCACATCCACGCGGGACGCAGCATGTCGATCTACCATCATCTGGAGCTGAACAAACTGGAGTGCCCGGTCGCGATCATCAAGAACGCGCGCAGCAATGCCATGGGCAAGAAGGATATCCTCAAGATCGAGACCGAACTGGACATCAACCTGGATGTCATTGCCTTTATCGACCCGGACATCACGGTCAACATCATCAAGGGCGGCGAGCTGGTCGAGAAACGCGGCATCTCCCTGCCCAGGGAGGTCCGCAACGTGATCAAGTGCAACAATCCCCGCTGCATCACGACCATCGAGCAGGGCGTCCAGCACATGTTCTATCTGGCGGACACCCGCCGCAAGATCTACCGCTGCAGCTACTGCGACGAGAAATATACGGAACAGGAGAATGAATGGTAAATACAGAAGTTGGCGTCCCCGCAGAAAATACTGAGGCTGGCAAAAATGACGTCGGGTCCCCTGAGAACGATATGGAGTCCCGCAGAAATGATATCGAGAAGGCCCTTCGCAAAAAGTTCAAGCACGATCTGGTCGGACGGTTTGAGAAGGCCGTCGTCCAGTACCAGCTGGTCGAGGAGGGGGACCGGATCGCCGTCTGCATCTCCGGCGGCAAGGACTCCATGCTCATGGCCAAGCTCTTCCAGGAGCTCAAGCGCCACAATAAATTTCCTTTTTCTCTGGTTTTTTTGTGCATGGATCCCGGCTATCTGCCGGAGAACCGGCGCATGATCGAGGAGAACGCGAATCTTCTGGGCGTCCCCGTCGAGTTCTGCGAGACCAGTATTTTCGATGCCGTCTATACCATCGAAAAATCGCCCTGCTATCTATGCGCCCGCATGCGGCGCGGCTATCTCTACCGCTTCGCCAAAGAACGCGGCTGCAACAAGATCGCCCTGGGCCACCACTACGACGACGCCATCGAGACCATCCTCATGGGCATGCTCTATTCCGGTCAGTACCAGGCCATGCTGCCCAAGCTGCGCAGCACCAACTTCGAGGGCATGGAGCTGATCCGCCCCATGTACCTCATCCGGGAGAAGGACATCATCCGCTGGCGCGACGACAACGAACTCCGCTTCCTGCAGTGCGCCTGCCGCTTCACCGAGGCTGCCCACCAGGCGGCCGATTCCTCTGAGCCCTCCGTCTCCAAGCGGCTCGAGACCAAGCGCCTCATCGCCAGCCTGGCCAAGACTATTCCCCAGGTGGAGAACAACCTCTTCCGCGCGACCGAGAACGTCGTCCTCAACAAGGTCCTGGGCTACAAGATCCACGGTGAGAAGCACAGCTTTCTCGAGGACTACTGAGTCAAAGGTGAGTCAAAGGGACGTTTCTCTTTGACTCATTTTGTTTTTTTCACCTCATCCTGTTGTGAAAACAACCTATGTGTCAAACGACATGATCATGCAGCAAAAAAAGGCATCCTCCCGATGGTCCCGTCGTTCCTTACAGCAGGCCCCGCTTCGCCATCTCGTGGTAGAGTCTGGCTGCGGGCAGGCCCACGACATTGTTGTAATCGCCGCGGATCCCGCGGATAAAGATGCTGAAGGCGCCCTGGATGCCGTAGGCACCGGCCTTGTCGTAGGGCTCTTTGAGGGAGATATAGCCCTCGATCTCGCCGCGGTTCATGGGAAAGACGTCGACCGCCGTCTCCTCACTGAAGGAGAACCAGTGTATTACGGATTCCATGCCCTCTGTTCCAACCGCTTCCGCACCGGATCCTGAAGCCGTCCCGGCTTCCTGATCCCCGGGCAGACTTACATCAATCCCTTCTTCGTCCTCTTCGCCGCCGGTCCAGCAGACGGTCACGCCGGTAAAGACATGGTGCTCTCTTCCCTGCAGCATGCCGATCATGCGGGCGGCGTCCGCCCGGTCATGCGGCTTGCCCAGGATCTCACCGTCCACCGCGACGACGGTGTCCGCCCCGATGACGATCATCCGGTCGCCCTGGCAGGGCCTGAGCTTTTTTGCCACTTCCATGGCCTTCTGGAACGACAGCTCCTGTACGACCTCTGCGGGGTCCGTACTGCGCACGACCTCCTCTCCCTTCGCGGGGATCACTTCATATTCATTCAGCACCAGGTGCAGGAGCTCGCGCCTGCGCGGGGACTGGGATGCCAGTATATATCTTTCCATATTCACCTCATATCGGATTCTGTTTTTGCTGAGTAAATCTGCAGAAATCTGCGCCGGGCACTGTTCTGCACCGACCCATTATATACAGAATAACGGTTATCGTCTATCTCCTGATCCGGATAGCCCGGACAGTTCTCTCTCATAGCGAGGATATGTAACGACCGTCCGCCTGCCGCTTCTTGCGGGAAGGCCGGAAAATACAGTATAATACTTATCAGGTTTTCTTTTCGTGACAGCCGGCATTCAGTTCGAAATATCATCACAGGAACTCTCAGCAAGGAACCTCTCATGAAGACATTACTCGATTTTTTCAACCGGAACGACAGCCTCCCGGTTGAGATGATTCTCTTTCTGGTCGTCCTGATCCTGATCTGGGTCTTTACCAGGCTCAATCATCTCGCTTTCAAAAGAGTAAAAAAGAAACAGTCCGGCATCCACCTTCTTTTTCTGGAACGGGTCAACGGCGCCCTGATCCTGATCATCGGCGGTATCCTGGCCTTCTCCGTCTTTGGCGGGGCAGCCAGCATCTGGAAGGGCCTGCTGGGCAGCACTGCCGTCATCAGTGCCGTGGTCGCCTTCGCCGCCCAGGATGCCATCAAGGACATCCTCGCTGGCATGATGATCAGTATCTACAAACCCTTCGAGGTCGGCAACCGGATCGAACTGGAGGACGGCACGGCGGGCATCGTGGAAGACCTCACCATGCGCCACGCCGTGATCCGCATCATTGACACGCAGAGGCTGATCATTCCCAACAGTAAGCTGAATGCCATGAGTCTGAAAAACTTCAGCTACCAGTCCAATATCCGTTCGCGCGAATTCAACTTCTATGTCAGCTTCGACACCAATATCGAAGAGGCCATGGAGGTGGTCCGCGAGGCGGTCATGCAGTCGGGCTTCAGCATTCCCGGCCGGAAGACCTCGGTCGGCATGGAATACAGTCCGGTATATTTTATGTCCTTTGAGGACAGCAGCCTGCGACTTACGACGACTGTCTATTTCCCGGTCTCCGTTGCATCTGAGGTCCTGATCTCCGACATCAATCTCCGGGTGACACAGGCCTTCACCATGCACGGGATCGAAATTCCCTATCAGTACATCAACATCCTGCAGCCCACGCCGGGGGAACAGACCCTGGATCATGGATCCCTCTGGAAAAAAACACCGCACAGAGGCCGGCAGATCGCGGATATCGTGGTGGACTCCCACGGTCACGGCATGCAGGAGGCCATCGATGAGACCGCCGCGCTCGGCACTGAATGCGGCCTGGAGAAAAAAGACACCCTGCGGCTCCGTCTTCTGTCAGAAGAGCTGTTCGGCCTGATGAAGAGTGTCGTCGGGAATGTCAGCGGCCACTACTGGGTCGATCAGGAGGACCAGCTCTTTGCCATCCACCTGGAGACCGATGTGGCATCGATGGATCGCGAGATGCGCAGACAGCTCCTGTCCGTCTCCTCCAGCGGCCAGAACGCGGCCGCAACAGGTCTGATCGGAAAGATCCGCGATATGATCTCCGTCATGATACTGCCCAGAGAGGGAGGCAAAAACGAACCGGCTGCGCTCCTGCCCGGTTCGGGGTCCGGCGGCAATGCCGGTTCCTTTGTCTGGTCCATGCAGAAACACAAACAGGAAATCCGTCAGGATTCCGATGCCGGCGAAGAGAGCGAGTGGGATGAGCTGGAGAAATCCATCGTCTCCAGCATCGCGGATGACGTCAGCATCAGCATCGACGGAACAACCGTCCAGATCACGATCATCAAGCAGTTCTGAGCCTGTCAGCTCCCGGTAAAAGGAAGATCCGTGAGCTCTGATATGAATATCCAAAAATGTATATTCAGAAAAAAGCCGGAAGATCACTTCTGCAGCAGCATTCCGGGATCATACCGAAAATACAGAGCATCCGCACCAGGACAAAAAACTGCCGGATCCACATTCATCAGGTGGATCCGGCAGTTTTTCTATGCCATCAGAAATGAATCCATTTCACATGAATCCATTTCTAATGCATGCATTCCCGATGTATCCAGCGCAGTCTTTCCCGGCAGAGCCGGTGCCGGCCCTTACGCGGTCACGGTCTCCAGCGCCAGCTTCATCATGTCGAGGAAGGTATTCTGGCGCTCCTCGGCCGTCGTCGCCTCGCCGGTGACCAGACTGTCGCTCACGGTCAGCATCGCGAGCGCGTTGCGGTGATTGCAGGCGGCATTCATGTACAGAGCGGCCGCTTCCATCTCGGTCACCATGCAGCCCATCGCTGCCCACTTTTCATAATAATAGCTGTCCGTATGATAAAAGACATCCGTGCTGAAGACATTGCCGACATGGACCTTCAGCCCCATCCTGTCCGCGGCTTCCGCCGATTTGCGCAGCAGCTCCCAGCTGGCGATCGGCGCGTAGTGCCCATCCGGCAGGAAATTATTGACATAGGCGGAATCCGTGCAGGCGCCGGATGCCAGGACCACCTCCCGGAGGGGAATATCGGCGCGGATCGAGCCGGCCGTCCCGACGCGGACAAGGTTCTGCACGTCATACTGGGTCATCAGCTCCCAGGAATAGATGCCGATGGACGGCATGCCCATGCCTGTTCCCTGTACGGAGACCGGCACACCGCGGTAGGTCCCGGTATAGCCGAACATGTTCCTGATCTCATTGTACTGTCTGGGTGCATCCAGAAATGTCTCCGCAATGAACTTAGCCCTGAGGGGATCTCCGGGAAGGAGGACAGATTCCGCAATATCGCCCTTCGATGCTCCAATGTGTACACTCATGTTTTTTCCTCCTTTTCTGTAATTGGCTTGGCCGTCTCGCAGCACAAAGCTCCGAGAGTGTCTCTCATATTCCTTCGACGGTCACCTCGAAATGCAGCTTCTCTCCCGCCGGCAGGCAGTACTGCGGCAGGGTCCTGGCACCCCAGCTGTCGTCTCCGCCGACACCCATCTGCATGAGGGCGCAGCGGACCGTCGTGAAGTGCACGGGCGGCAGCTCATAGGGGTGGGCGGCACTCTCCAGCTCCTGCGGCGTCCAGGGCAGGGCGGAAAACTCCATGGAGGGCTTCACACGGGAAGCCGGTCCCTGGATTTCCTCCTTCCGGCCGCCCGGACCGTCCCCCGCGGCAAATCTCACGCCGCGGCCGCGCGCGTCGGTCACCTCAGCCCAGCGGACACCGGTGCGGTTTCCGCATTCCTGGGGTACCAGGTAGGGCGACATATTGTCCCGGACCCTGCTGCGGTAGATGCCCAGCCGGGCGCCCCTGCAGCGGTCCACGTAGTTTTCCGCCGGGCCCCTGCCGTACCAGCTGAAGCGGTCGCAGTCCGCATCCATCTGGAAGAGGAAGCCGAAGACAGGCATGGACGGAAGATTCCGCCAGTCGCCTGATTTCATCGGATCCCAGTCAAGCGTGAGCGTCAGGCTGCCGTCTGCCCGGAAGCGGTATCCGGCCGTGACAAAGGGCAGCTGATCCAGGGGGTTCCCGGCCTGTGCGGCCTGCGCGGCAATGCCGTCCGCCGCAGCGCCGGCACTGTCACCCACCGTGTCCGCACCGTCCGGGCCGGATACAGGCACAGGTCCCGATGCATTCTCCGTCGGCCATGATACCGGCAACGCGTATTGCATCTGCAGCAGGACCGAATCCTGTTCTGTAAAGATCTCCAGCGTCTCGGGTCTGGGAATCTGGTACTGGTCGGCCAGTTTCCAGATCCCGTGGCGGGCCGCCATCCGGTTGCCGTCATCGTTGCTGGTGGGTGCCCGCCAGAAGCAGGGGCGCGGCAGCTTTGCGAACAGCTCCCTGTCCGCCGCCGAAAAGCCGGTCCCGGTGCCGCGGTGTCCTCCCCTGCGGAAGGAGACCAGCCCGCCCCGCAGGAGGGAAAACAGGGCATCAAAGTTTCCGCCCCGGACGCCGATATTAAAGCTCCCCCGGGTCAGGGCAAGCACGCCGTCCCTTGTGTCCAGCCGGATCGTCCGCTGCCAGTCTGTTCCGTCAATCCGGGTCCGCTGCGACATGCCTTCCTGCCCGGCGGCCCTGCCAGCTGCGCGTTCATTCGCCTGCACAGTGCCTGTCACAGCTGTCTTCTCTGTGTCTGCAGATGCCGGGGTATCCGCAGCTGCAGAGTAAATCACGGAAGTATTCTCTGTGCCTGTGCCTGCGGCAGATCCTGCCGCAAACAAGCCCTGGCCGAAGGCAGTCTCATGTCCTCGCTTCGCCCATGCGCAGTCCCCGGCCAGTCTCATGGAGACGGTGACCGCATATTCCGCCGGGCCGTTCGGACCGGCTGCTTCCGCCTCGATCCGCGCAATCCCGTCCAGGATCGCCTCCGGCAGACGGTATGTTTTTTCCGAGAGGGGCGGAACGGCTGTCTCCAGCACTGCCTCCGCGGTCCGGACGCCTTCCCGCTCCAGGATGACGACACAGTCATAGAAGTCTGTGCCCGTAAAAAGGTTGTCGTTCATCACGCGCACACTGTCGCGGCCGACCTCCAGGCGGATGGGCTGATAGTTGAACTTCACCTCCTGCATCTTGCCCGCATAGGGCTTCCTGGTCCCGTCCACGATCCCGTTGCCGGAAAAATCGTAGTCCGTGGGCCGCTCGCCGCAGTCTCCGCCGTAGGCCTGGAACTCCTCGCCGCGGCGGTTTTTCATGCGCAGGGACTGGTCGACAAAGTCCCAGATAAATCCGCCCTGGTAACGGGGCTCTCGCAGGGTCAGGTCTGTGTAGCGGTGCATGCCGCCGCAGGAGTTGCCCATGGCGTGGGTATATTCACAGCAGATAAAGGGCTTGTCTGGATGCTCCTGCAGGAAGGCCTCGATGGCCTCCGCAGAGGGGTACATCTGGCTCTCCATATCGCTGGTCTGCGGCCATGTGCGGTCGTGGAAAATGCCCTCGTAGTGGACCGGGCGGCCCGGATCCAGCTGACGGAAACAGTCCGCCATGTCCCGGATCACGCTCCCGCCGAAGGATTCATTGCCCACCGACCAGATCAGGACCGAGGGGTGGTTCTTGTCCCGCTGGTAACAGCTGTTGACGCGGTCCAGGAGCATGGGCCGCCAGGCGGGGTCATCCCCCGGGACAATGCCCGGTGTCGGCAGGCCTGCCTCCACGGGCGCCCAGCTGCCGTGGGATTCCATGTTGTTCTCCGCGATCAGGTAGAGGCCCAGCTCGTCGCAGTCGCGGTAGAGGGCGGAGGAATTGGGGTAGTGGCAGGTACGCACGGCATTGATGTTGTTCTGCTTCATCAGGATCAGGTCCTGCCGGGTGATCTCCGCCGGCACCACGCGGCCGCTGTCACAGGTGAATTCGTGGCGGTTCACGCCGCGGAAGACAATGCGCTCCCCGTTGATCCGCATCAGACCGTCCACCAGCTCAAAGCGGCGGAAGCCCGCGCGCTCGCGGACGATCTCGAACAGGATATGATCGGTTTCGCCATGCTCAGCACCTGCTCCGCCCTGCTGCGCTCCGGTCCCGTCAGACTGCTGTCCGCTCTCCGCGCCTGCCGTCCCGCTGCCCAGGTCCTCCGGCGCATCCGGTCCGGCGCTCTGTACCACCTTATGCTGATCCTGTCCCTGGTCCGGCTCCTGCACCAGCCGCAGGGTCAGCTCATAGAGCTGCGGATCCTCCGCGCTCCACAGAGCAGGTCGCTCGATTTTTTCAGAAAAAGAAAGAGGCAGGAGGCCCAGGGACCGGAAACCGTTTCCGGCACCATCATCATCGCGATCTTTCCCGTCCGGCCCAACCTTGCAGGACTCTGTGCCGCCGAATCCTTTACTGCAGGGTTCTGCGCTGCCGGAAACATCTTTTTTCTCAGGGGAATCGTTTTCTGAGGAATCTGCCTCAGACAATGCAAGCAGAACAGTTCTGCCGCTGCAGACCGCTTTTGCCGGGGAATCCCCCTTTTTTGTCAGGGTATATTCCAGATAGAGCTCTTCCCTTTTCAGCGCTTCCCGCGCGGCAGAGCCCGTCAGCAGGATCTGCGCCTCCACCTGCAGGGTCCCTTCCCCGAGGGATGCATCCAGCTGCGGACAGATCCGCAGGTCATACAGATGAACGTCGGGGACCGTGTAGAGATATACATCCCGGAAGATACCGGAAAAGCGGAAGAAGTCCTGGCTCTCCAGCCAGCTGGAGGCGGTCCATTTGAAAACGCGGACAGCGAGCCTGTTCTCACCCTCCTGCACGAAGGGCGTCAGGTCAAATTCGGCGGGGGTAAAGCTGTCCTCGCTGTAGCCGACATAGGAGCCGTTGCACCAGAGGGCAAAACCGCTCTCCACTCCCTGGAAGGAAATAAAGACCGGGCGCCCCTGCATACAGGCGGGGAGCCGGAAAAACTTCACATAGGACGCGGTCGGATTGAATTCCTGCGGGATCTCGCCGGGCACGATATCCTCCCGCCCGTCCCAGGGGTACTGGTAATTGATGTAGGCAGGTGTATCATAGCCCTCCAGCTGGATATGGGCGGGAACGGGAATGTCCGCCCAGGCGCTGCAGTCATAGCCGGGATCCTCAAAGCCCGCCGGAGCATCCTGGGGCCGCCCGGCGTAGGAAAACTTCCACAGGCCGTTCAGCGACATCCGCAGGGAGGAGGTCCCTGCCGTGCCGGCGGGCTCTTCCTTTCCGGCCTCCAGTTCCTCCTCGTCCGCAAACCAGACATGGTCCGAATGGGCGGGGAGCCGGTTCTGGCAGAAGACCTCCGGATCCCGCACGATCTCCGGGTCAAAGAAAGAAGTACCGAGCATGCCTGCCAGGAGCGCGGCTGCCAGCGCCTCCTGCATGCCGGCACCGCTGCCTGCAGTCCCCGGCATGGAAGCTGTCTCACCCGGCTCTCCGGCACCCTTCCCGACGCGTCTTGTGCCCCTTGCGGCGTCTCCGGATACATAGGCGTACCAGGGACTGTTTTTCTCATAATCCCGCACGTAGGCGGCCAGCCTGTCTCCGATCTTCTCCAGACAGGTCCGCAGCAGATCCTCTCCCGCAGTCTCTCTGTGGCGCCTCAGCCGCGTGCGGAAGCGCTGCAGGGTGCGCAGGCTCAGGGGCTGTCCGACCGCATTGGTGATGTGCAGGGCAGTCCGGAGTCTCAGGTCGAACATGGCGGCTCCGATCAGTTCCTCGTCCGACATGCCCCGCAGCGCCTGCAGGAGCAGGGCGCCGGCCAGAACATTGACGGGCACATTCCTGCCGCCCCTGTTCTCGCTGAAAAGCGGCCTGAAGATGCGCTCATCGATACAGGGGAAGATCTCCGCCGCAAAAGCCGCGGCCCAGGACTTCTCCAGGGCCTTTTTTTCCTTGTCCGTCAGATACTCCATCCCGGTATCCAGGCCCAGCTGCTCATAGGTATATGTTGTTAAAGCCATCTCTCCTCCGATAAAAGCTTCTGTTATTGCGAAGTCCGTGATAAGCCACCCGAAGGTGCTTCCGTGTCTTCCAGCTTCCGCAGATATTCGCCGACCATGTCAAATTCATCCGCATAGATACAGTTGGGCAGGGTCCCCTCCCGGATCGCCCGGCGGCAGGTCTCGTAGTCCATCCAGCGCACGGATTCGACCTCGTCCTCCTGCAGGACCAGCTGGCCGTCTTCGATCTCTTTTGTGATGACATAGACGCTGCTCAGTTCATTGTCGTGGAACATCCTGCCGTGAAAGGGCGCCTGAAAGGTCCCCCGGTGCCTGCCGACATAGTGCAGGTCCCCCGGTTCCATGACAAGTCCCAGCTCCTCGCGCAGCTCCCGGACCGCGCCCTCGAGCGGCTCGTCCCCGCTCGACAGATGGCCGGCGGAGGAAATATCGTAGCACCCGGGATTGGAATCCTTGCAGGCACTGCGCTTCTGGAGCAGGACCTCCCAGCCCGGCTGCCTGCCGGCTGTGTTGTCCGGGCAGGCCTCCCGCACATGAGAGGCCTGAGGGCTGTTTTGTGTGTTTTGTGTCTGCCCGGGCAGGATGTCCGCCTTTCTGCGCACGATCCAGGTGTGGACCGTCTCATGGAGACTTCCGTCCCTGTGGGCGACGCCGCGCTCCCGCACGACCCCGGTCCTGGTCCCGTCCTCACGAATGATATCAAAGAGCTCCATGGGCTCTCCGTTCAGGACCGCCGACACCAGGCAGCCCTTCCCGTCATAGACCAGTTTCAGAGAAAAAAACGGTTCGTCCTCATCGATCAGACGAAAAAAGATCTTGTCCCCCTCCCAGATGTTGAGCTTCCACACCTGCGCGATGTCCACCCATTCCAGCTGACCCTCATCGCACTCGACAGGTTCTCCCTCGAAACCGTCCGCCGTGAACAGGTGCATATATTCCGTGACGCCGTCGCCCGAGACAAAGGTCACGATCCCGCGGAAACGCCAGGAGGTCAGGGTATAACCGGTCTCCTCGCGCACCTCGCGCAGCAGGCACTCCTCCGGGCTCTCCTCATCTTCAAAATGCCCGCCGACGCCGATCCACTTGTCCTTGTTGACATCGTTCTTTTTGACAGTCC
This sequence comes from uncultured Lachnospiraceae bacterium, assembly GCA_902781215.1. Taxonomy (GTDB): domain Bacteria; phylum Bacillota; class Clostridia; order Lachnospirales; family Lachnospiraceae; genus CAG-791. The sequence continues at coordinate 76,327 of CACZIO010000003.1, read as the reverse complement.
GGTGCAGCATCAGATACTTTCCGTCTTTTTCCATGTAGCACAACGTGCTCAGCGCTGCCGGTTCCTTCATAACCACTCCTCGAATCCTGTAAATACTGTCGATACTTTCATCAGCCTTTGATCAGCCGCCGAAAGCATTCCGTCGTCACATAAAAGCCGCCGGGGATTCCCGTCCCTGGCGGCTCCTGACTCCACTCCTGATATATTATCTGACATATCTATATTGTATCTCAAAACATCCAACATTGCCATCCGGAATCGCCGGGACCTGTCCTGCAGCGGCTCCCGGCCTTAAGCCCGGGGTTTTGGACGCGAAATACTGGGGATTGTGCTCATCGGACCTGAAAGCCCCGTTCCTCTCTGACCACCGGGATCTTCCTGCTCTCCATGGCATCGATCCGAATCCAGCGGCCGTTTCCAAGGTTTTCCAGGACATAGTCAATTGCCCCGCCGGGCCCCTGGATCTCCATCTCGACACTGCCGTCATAGCGGTTTTCGACCCAGCCGGTCAGGCCCTGGTTCCTGGCATCGTACATGGCGTGATAGCGAAAGCCCACCCCCTGCACACGGCCGAAGAACACAATGTGCCTTCTTTCCACGGGTGTTTCCTTCATGCGATCGAGCTCCTCCTGTGTGGGCTGGCCCGCAGAACTGCCCGGATCTGTCAGTACCTCCCCGCGCGTTCCACTCTCAGCTGCCCCGTCGTCCCCGGCACCCGCCGCCTGACGGATCTGGTCCAGCATATCCTCCGGGAAAAGTGCCCGCAGCAGCTGCAGGAACCACGCTTTGATCCTGTCAAACACGCTTCTTACCTCCGGATGCAGATCCTGTCAAAAACGGCAGCACTTATGGCCAAAGATTTATTTTCTGTAGACCCTGCGCAGATGCTTCTGCAGCGTGCGGATGCTCATGGGCTTCCTGATGTGGGAGTTGATGCCGGCCTCATAGATCCGGCTCACGTCCTCCTCCATCGTATTGGCGGTCATGGCGATGATCGGGACGGATTCCGCGTCCTCGCGGTGGAGCCCGCGGATTGCTGTGGCTGCCGCATAACCGTCCATGACGGGCATCTGTGTATCCATGAGGATCACATCGTAGGTCCCCGGTTTGGAATTGCTGAATTTGGCCAGGGCCGCCCGGCCGTTGCCGGCGATCTCACAGCGGGCGCCGTTCATCTCCAACAGGTCCCTGAGCATCTCCGCGTTGATCATATTGTCTTCCGCCGCCAAAAAGCGAAGTCCCGCCATGGACTGGTCTTCCTCTTCCTCCGGATTCTGGCTCTCACCTGCCTCCTGCACACAGACCTCGCTGACCACCCTGCGCAACGCCGAGCAGGTGAAGGGCTTCTGCAGGACCTGGTCGATTCCCTGACCGCGGTATTCCTCTTCCGGTATGGGCCGTTCTGTCATCAGGAAGATATAGGGTCTGTGGATCCAGGACATCCTGCGCACAGTGCTGACGGCCTCGCGCCAGCTGATATCCTGCATGTCCTCATCGAGCAGGATCAGGTCAAATTCCTGGTCGGCGGCGCTGGACTGTTCGATGGTCTTGATCATGCCGTAACTGCTCGAAACAGCGGCTGATTTGACGCCCGCATTGCCCATCAGATTTTTGACCCTGGCAGCTTCCTGAATGCCTTTGTCCACGATCAGCATCCTGCGGATCCCGTGTCTGGACCAGAAACAGGATATGCCGCTGCTGATCAGTTTCAGCTTCAGGCGGATCCTGATTGCCGTGCCCTCGCCGGGACTGCTGTCCACGGAGATGGTCCCGTTCATCATGGAGACCACTTTTCTGATCATCCAGATCCCTGCGCCGCGCGCAGGTCCGTTGATGGAATCCGCCGGGACCTCCTCCACAAAAAATTTCCGGAGCTGGTCTGGTTCCATCCCGATACCATTGTCACGCACTTCAAACAGGAGGTCGGTTGTCTCTTCCTCCTCGTCCGGCTTCGAGGTCACCTTCAGCTCCACCCTGCCTCCGGGCGGTGTATATTTGACCGCATTGGAGAGCAGCAGGCGCAGCATCTCCATGATCCGCGTCCGGTCTCCCGCGACGATATCATATTCAATTCCCGACGGCAGGCAGTAAAATTCCAGATTCCGGGCACGGGCAAGGCTGGAAATGATCGTGGCGACCTCCTGCACCATCAGGTTCAGTCCGAATTCCTCCTCCTCGAGAGAAGCCCGCATCGACTCGCTCCAGCTCATGTCGACGATCTGATCAAAGGTCGTCAGGATCTCCTGGCAGGCCTGGCTGATCCGGTGGGCATACTCCATGACTTTCGCCGGATTATCGGCGTTTTTCATGAGCAGCATGACAAAGCCGGAGATCACATTGATCGGCATGTGGAACTCCTGCGACAGGCTGGCAAGGAAATATCCCGCGGCGCGGTTGACATCCTCGGTCTGCCTGAGCATCATCTCCTCGAGATCGCCCTTTGCGGCATTCGTCCTGCACAGAAGCACCACGGCGACACGGTCGCTCCTGCCGTAGGGAAGGTGGATCACATACACCAGGTACTGGCGGCGGGCGCCATTGGTCTGGTGTATAAAGGTTTCTTCCTTTCCGTTGTACTTTTCGATGTCATCAAAGGAATGCCCGATCCTGCGGACATCCTCCATCACTGCGGCGCGGTTGATTCCGAATGCTGTCTCGACATTAGAAGTTACGAATTCAGCAGTAAAGCGGGTGACGGACATCACCAGGATCACATGAAGAGTCCCGCTGACGATGGAATCAAACACCTGATCATGGCTTAGTATGTCGTTGTCGCGGACCCGCAGCTCCTGCCTCAGTCGATCGTTCTCCTTCATCAGTGTGCGGATCTGCTGTGCTGTCATCTTCTCAATCTGCTCATCAGAAAGTTCCGTACCGGTGGTCTTTTCCATGTCTACCATGATAAATCCCTCCTGTAACTATAAAGAAAACTGCACTGTTTTTCCAATGAACCTATACTACTGCCCCTGTTTGTAAAGGGGTATTTGTCGAATCTATATACCTTTCTGTTTATTTCTGCATCCGCTGACAGGAAACAAGCTTCCTGACCGGCGGGAGCGGCTTTAAAACTGCACCCGTATTCCGGATGCATGGCATCCGGAATCCTTTGCGGACTGAGGCGCTTCGCGCCAGCCGGCCGCTTTGTGTGCTTTTAAACTACACCCGTATTCCGGATGCATGGCATCCGGAATCCTTTGCGGACTGAGGCGCTTCGCGCCTTGTCCGCCCCGGAAACAAGCCATCCGCTGACAGGAAACAAGCTTCCTGTCTTGCGGATGGCTTGTTTCCGGGGTGCAATTTTATATATTCATTATATCCCTATAATTTCACAGTTTCAATTATCCCCATGTTAAATCAGGCCGGTTTTTCATGGAAACTTTTCTGATTTAACGCATAAAAATACATGATTAACCGCAGATTTTGTCCTGTATTCGGCAGGCATGCTCCATGCCTTTTTGCAGGAATGTTCCGGAAAACCGGTCTCTGACGCGGTGGGCATAGCGGGTTTCCGGGCAGGTGAGTTTCCTGTTTTCAAATTCAAGGACAGACCAGACATCACCGGGCAGTTCCTCCGCGAGGGGGCGGTAGAAGTCCATGATCTGCCGCATCACATGGAGGGCGGCCTCCGCTGCCGGCAGAGAACTTTCCTTCCCGGACAGGCCCCGCATCTCTATGCGGACGGTGTCCAGGTCGTAGTGGGCCGCGTTCTTGAAATTCTGCACTGCTGTGATCTGGTCGAGCGGGGTCATGACGCGGCGCGGCATAGAAGCCAGCCAGACCAGGAAGAGCTGGGCAAACCTTACATCCCGTATGTCCAGTCCCGCCTCCTCCAGCGGATTCAGGTCAAACATGCGGAGTTCGATATGGTCTATGCCGCCGTCCCTCAATGCCTCCAGACTGTTCTCCCCCTTGGGCTTGAGGCGGACCGGATAGTAGAGCTCTGACGCGGAATACAGAATGCCGTCATCGACATAGCGCTGGATCCCGTCTACATACCGCTGCACATTGGTGTAGTCGAAGACGGGGGTAAAGGCGTTCCAGTAGCCCAGCTCGCTGCAGCGGACGCTGGCCATCCCGGAAAACACATCCCGGCCCTCCGGCGCCCCGGATCCTCCGGTCCGGTCCCTTTCAAAATAGCTCGCGTCCAGGACCGGGCTGGCTGCCGTCAGGATGACCAGGAGCCAGCCGTAGGCGGCCGCCTTCTCCGCCAGCTCCAGGTAAAAGCTGTCGCGGAAGGAGCGTGACCGCCCGCTGCCGCGCTGACAGAATTCGTGCTTGAGCAGTTCATCCGAAAACGAATAATTGACATGGATGCCGGAGAAGGTCATCTTGTAGCGGCCGTAACGGCCGGACAGGTATTCCCGGTAGTCGGTCTTGCTCCTGAGATCCCCCGTGAACTGCGCAATGGGGATATCGTCCTCCCCCCTGAGGAAGGGCGGATTGGAAAAAGGCCAGATATATTCCCTCTGCGGAAATTCTCTGAGCGCCCGCTGCATCTGTCTGCTGTAGGCGGCCAGTGCCAGCACAGCCCCCTCTGCGGAAGGCTCTGCCGAGGTATTGATCTCGGTCTGATTCTCCGAGAAGTCCCGGGTAATATGAGAGCTGGTTCCGAAGGGATGCGGCGTGTGGGACATAGTTCCGTCCGCCAGCACGCGCAGGCCCTCTTTTTCCAGGCCGAACTTTCCACACAGGAGACATCTGCGGATGTCTGTTGATTCGAGATGCAGCATAAAATCCCCTCTACATCCTTCCTGAATATCCTGAATATGTTTGAAAAATAAATTCCTATTAAGCCCATAGGCTTAATTCATATTAGACACAGGCACCGGGCTTGTCAACCGTCCGCACCGCGGGCCGGGCCGCTGCAGGCATGAAGCCCTGTCCGACTCCGGGAGCATGCAGGGATGCCCGTGGACCGGGCAGCGGAAGGAACCGCTGCCCCGGGCTCCGCGGTCTTACAGCGCTGCAGGCTTAGGGCTTTCCGACAGGCCCATTATCTTTCCATCTTCCAGAAGGCGGCACTATAGGGAGGCAGGTGGCTGCCGCCGCCGAAGTCGTGCGGTTTTCCGGTGATGAGGTCCACAGCCATGCCGCAGCCGGCATCAAAGTGGGCGACGTATTCCTCCGAATCTGCATTGATGGCGACCAGGACCCTCTCATCCGCGCTCTTTCGCTCAAAGATACACTGGCGGTTGGTCAGGACGACCGATCTGAATTCCCCGTGGCAGAGAGCCTGTGAATTCCGCTTTGCCGCCGCAAGATGACTGATCCAGTCAGTCAGCTCATTCCAGGCCGGTTTTTCGATTTCCGGGCGCAGGGAGGGGTCGCCGTTTTTCTTGTCGCCCTCCAGGCCCCACTCACTGCCGTAATAGATGCAGGGGATGCCCGGCATGCCGAAGCAGAGCGCATAGATCAGGGGCAGGTGGGCCGGGTTCCGGAGCACGGTCGCGATCCTGCTGACATCGTGGTTGTCCACAAAGGACAACAGGTGATATCCGCGGTAGAGCGTCCAGGGGTCGGACCCGAACTGCCGAATGAGTGAGTGGACGATCTCAAACATGTTCATGCTGTTAAAGGAAGAATGCAGTCCCTTGCAGCACTCATAATTGGTGGCCGAATGGAGCTTGCCGTCTCCCATGATGGTCTTGTAATCACCGCCGATGATCTCTCCCACCAGGAAAAAGTCCTCCTTCAGGCTGTCTGTGAAGGACCGGAGCCGGTAGATGAAGTCGCGGTCCAGGCAGTAAGCGACGTCCAGACGCAGTCCGTCGATCCCGAAATACTCGACCCAGTACCTGATCGCGTCGAAGAGATGGCCGATGACTGCCTCATTTCGAAGATTGAGCTTCACCAGATCGTAATTCCCTTCCCAGCCCTCATACCACAGACCGTCCTGATAGGGGGAATTGCCGCCGAAATCAATATGGAACCAGTCCCTGTAGGGGGAGTTCTCACGGTTCTGCAGGACATCCTGAAACTGCGGGAAGCCGCGTCCGACATGATTGAAGACACCGTCCAGGACAACTCTGATCCCGTTCCGGTGTAGTTTTTTACACAGGTCACGGAAATCCTCATTGGTCCCCAGCCGGACATCGATCCGCTTGTAATCCCTCGTATTATAGCCGTGGGTATCGGACTCAAACAGAGGGCAGAAATAGACGGCGCTGATCCCCAGCTTTGTCAGGTGAGGGATCCAGTCCTCGATCCTGCGGATCCTGTGCTGTCCCGCTTCCCGCTCTTTCTCCTCCTCTGTGCTGCACTCGTTCCGGTAGGGTGCCCCGCACAGTCCCAGCGGATAGATCTGATAAAATACGCTTTCCTCTGCCCACATAAATACCTCTTTTCTCCCCCGCAGGGGCTGTATATACACGATTTATTCATTGACTAAAATAGTTAATTATCGTCGGCACGTACATTTTTAATTATTATAACGTGCACAATTATCACTTCCGAATCCACATTTTTTCCACTCATCCAAAAAGATATCCCCACATTCCACAGAGTTATCCACAATTTGACAAAAAGGTGAACAAACGGATCTGATGGTTTTTTTGGTAATTTACATATTATTTACCATGTTTTCAGTTTATTCATTTCCTCTCCTCTATCTGCATATCCGGCACCCGGTCCTCGCTCTCCCCATCCTGCATATGCACATGCCTTTCCCAGAAGGCGCGGATCAGGCGGATGAACTCCTCCCCGCCGGCCGCCGGAGGGCTCTCCCACTCCACGGGAAAGAGGGCCCGGTTCCCGGCCTCCGGAAAACGGTCATCCATCAGGGCCACGATCCCCGTGTCCTTCTCTGTGCGGATCACGCGGCCGGCCGCCTGCAGGACCTTGTTCATGCCGGGGAACCTGTAGGCATAATCATAGCCGTTTTCGCCCCGGCTGTTGAAATAATCCCGCAGCAGCTCCCGTCTCTCCTCCACAGGAGGGATGCCGGTCCCCACAATGATGCTGCCGATCAGGCGGTCATCCCTTAGATCGATCCCCTCGGCGAACATGCCGCCCAGTACGCAGAAGCCCGCCATGTGGCGGTCGGCCGAGGTCTCCTCAAAAGCTTCCAGATAACAGGCCCTCTGCGCGTCCTTCATGGAGGGGCGCTGCACCAGGAGCCGGACCGGCAGCGGACTGAAGGGAGACAGCGGGAAGATATATTCCATCCCGTCCTCTTCCTGTGATCCTCCGCCGCAACAGGTCTCAAAGGCCTCCAGGACCTTCTCCAGAAACTGATAGGAGGGAAAAAACACCATGTAATTGCCCGGCCTGCAGGCGATGATCCTGCCGATCCTGTCCGCGATCCGCAGATAGGAGGCCTCGTTCCGGTCTCTGTAGCGGCTGGTCACATCGTTGGCGATGACAACGCTGAGCTGCGAGGGCGAGAAGGCTGACCTTGCATACATTTCATAATCGTCCTCCGTGCCCCCCAGGAGCCGCTTGTAGTACTGGATCGGGAGGAAGGTCGCGGAAAAACAGATGACAGAGACTGTCTTTTGCATATTTGCGCGCAAAGCGCCGGAGGGGTCGGCACAGAACAGGTGCAGGACCAGTCCCCTTCTCTCCCGGCCGTGTCTGTTCTTTACGCCATCAACATTTTCCCCCCGATCTGCTCTGTCCAGCCTGCGGCGGGAGGTCCCGCTCCCGCGCCCCGTTGTAAAACAGATGTAGTTTTCATCCAGTCCCTCAAGGACCTGCTGAAAGCCGGTCAAGCTAAACAGAAATTCGAGGAAGGGGTCGGTCCTGCCGGCGGATCCTTCCTCCGGCGGAAAAGCTGTTGCTGACCTTGCAGCCGCCTGCCGGGTTTCCATCTCCGGCGGAAAAGCTGTCGCTGACCTTGCAGCCGCCTGCCGGGTTTCCATCTCCGGCAGAAAAGCTGTCGCTGCAGCCGCCTGTCGGGTTTCGTCGTCCGGAACAGGCCCGCCGACCTCCGTAAGCGTATCAGCGACCGGCAATCCGTTTCGATTCTCTTTAGTCGTAAGAGGGCCGCCGGCCAGCACGGCTCTCCGGTCCTCCTCCTCCAGGATCCTGTGCATCTCCCGCAGCGTCTCCTCCACCGGGCCTGCAAGGAGGTTTTTCAGCTCTTCCCGGTCCCGGATGACCTCCGCCCTGTGCGCCTGTACCGGCGCCCCCTCCGCTTCTTTTCCTGCGCCCAGGGTTTTCATGGCGGCAGCCAGACTCTTCATCCTGCGCCACAGACCCGGATGGGTGTTTTTGACCGAGCTCCGGAAAAGCCGCAGCTCCGCAGCGGACAGATCCGCGCTGTAGAGGTCGCGGCCCCGTTCCAGCAGATTGTGGGCCTCATCGATCAGGAAGATATTCCCGCCTCTGTCCAGGAAACCAGGGAGCCTGGCCTGCGGATGAAAGGCATAATTGTAGTCTCCGATCACGACATCGGCGAATTCCGCCGCGTCCATGGAGAGCGCATACGGACAGACCCGGTGCCGTTCAGCACAGTCCGCGATCCGGCCTGGTGTGAGGGGCATGCCGTCCGCCGCCCCCTGCAGCAGGTCCCACAGGGCCCCGTTGATGCGGTCGTAGTGGCCCTCCGCCCGCGGACAGGCCTCCGCCCGGCAGTCGACCGTCTCCTGCGAGCAGGCACGTTCCTTCGCCGATATCACGACACTGCGTATCCGCAGCCCCCGCGCCTGCAGCAGGGCCAGCGCCTCCAGGGGCGCCTGCGATGCGACTGCCCTGGCCGTCAGGTACCAGATGTGTTCCGCCTTGCCCTCGCCGATCGCTTTCAGGGCGGGAAAGAGGACTGCCATGGTCTTGCCGGTCCCTGTCGGTGCCTGCAGGAAGAGCTTTCTGCCCTGCGCGATCGTGTGGTAGACACCCGCCGCCAGGGAGCGCTGTCCCTCCCTGTAGGTGAAGGGAAAGTCCATTTCCCGTATCGTTGAAAGGGCCTCCTCCGCAAAGGATCTCCTGACCTCAGCCCATGGCTCATACATGCGGATCAGGTCGCGGAACCAGCTTTTCAGTTCCTCCAACAGTTTCACTTCATAGAAATACCTGACCTCGCCCGTCACCTGGCTGCAATAGGTCATGCGGATCCCGATCACATCGAGGTCCTGCTCCACTGCGTACATATAGGCGTAGCAGCGGGCCTGGGCAAGGTGGACCTCCTCCGGCTCCTCCAGACCGCGGACTGTCCCGAACACCGTCTTGATCTCATCGATCATCCAGGTCCCTGCCTCCACTTCCGCAGAGCTGCTGCCGGCCTCCGGGTCTGTCTCTTCCGTCAATAGATGAGGCATGTTCACAGAGACGGCTTCACGGCTGCAATAAATGCCGTCCGCGCGCCCCTCCAGGACAAAGGAGCCCCCGCTCTCCAGCGGGACTTCCATGCGCAGGGTGACCTCCGCGCGGTAGTCCGGCCCTTCCTTTTTCTGGAGCATGCGGTGGATCCTCGCGCCCTCCAGCATGGCCGCACTTGAGGACGGACCTGTCCCGGTCTCCAATGAGCCCCGGCGGAGCAGGAACTCCACGAGGTTTCGCACCGATATTCGAATCTTCCCCGCCTCCTGCTTCATGTGACAGCCGCCTTCCTTTTCTTCCATTTCCTCTTTCCGACGCATCGAAGTGCCTCTGCGCAGAGGCCTGCCATGGTACCGGAATCTGTGATTTGAAATAAATACCCGCTTGCATTCTCGTGACCTGTCGCGTGAGGTTTCACACATTCCGGAAATACGGGCCCCGGATGTTCATTATAGCATATCCCAAAAAGTCTTGTATCACTGTATACAAAGTATTGCATTTTTGTTCGGAATGTTGTTAACTATATACGTTATTTTTTACAGCCCGGTCACCTCTTTTGCCGGACATGACGGAAATACCGGACGGGATTCCCTGTCTGATCCCAGTTGAACAGGAGGTCATGAACGATACTATGAGAAAACCAATGATTCCGGAAGGTTACCATTCCGCACTGAACCTGCATGACACACAGGTCGGCATCAAGACCGTCAAGGATTTCTTTCAGGGAATGCTGGCGGAACGCCTGAACCTGCTGCGCGTCTCGGCTCCCCTTTTCGTCGATCCCGCATCCGGTCTCAACGACAATCTCAACGGCGTTGAGCGCCCCGTTGATTTCGATATCCTCGAGCAGAACGGAAGGATCGGCGAAGTCGTCCAGTCCCTGGCAAAATGGAAGCGCTATGCCCTCAAAAAATACGGTTTCCAGGTCGGAGAAGGCCTCTACACCGACATGAGCGCCATCCGCCGGGACGAAGTGACCGACAACATCCACTCCATTTACGTCGACCAGTGGGACTGGGAAAAGATCATCCGCAGGGAGGACCGCAATCTCGAGACCCTCAAGGACACCGTCCGGGATGTCTACCGCGCCCTGCGCATGACCGAGCGATATATGTCCATCCGCTACGATTATATAGAAGAAACACTTCCCCGCGACATCTACTTCATCACGACCTCCGAGCTGGAGTCCAGATTTCCCGACAAGACGCCCAAGGAGCGTGAATACATCATCACCCGCGCCAAGGGAGCTGTTTGCATCATGCAGATCGGGGACAAGCTCCGGAGCGGTGTGCCGCACGACGGGCGCGCGCCGGACTACGACGACTGGCAGCTGAACGCGGATATCCTGGTCTACTATCCCGTCCTGGATATCGCCCTCGAGCTCTCTTCCATGGGCATCCGCGTCGACGCGGCCTCTCTCGCCTCCCAGCTGAAAAAGGCCGGCTGTGAGGACCGGGCTTCCCTTCCCTTCCAGAAGGCCATCCTCAACAACGAGCTCCCCTTCACGATCGGCGGCGGCATCGGCCAGTCCCGCATCTGCATGTTCTTCCTCCGCAAAGCCCACATCGGTGAGGTCCAGTCCTCACTCTGGCCGGAAGAAACCGAACAGGAGCTGAAGGACGCCGGAGTCCAGCTGCTGTAAGACAACTGATACCTGATACGATGATGATCTCTCCCACCGCCGCGGTTTTCCGCGGCGGTTTTTTTTTACACATCAGCCCCTCCACCCGCACTGGGCCACAGGCACTGCACGCCACGGCTCACGAAAAGATGCCCCCGCACCGGGCCACAGGCACGTGGAAAGACAAATCGGCCTCTCATGTACAGTCATCAAGTTCTTTGCGTATATTTTATTGTATACAATTATACGATAATGCTGTAATTATCACATTCCGATATTCATTTTTTCTTCTTTTTGACCATTTTCCTCTTGTCGTATGCATAAACAGGCTATATAATGCATGAAGAATCATTTTTATCACGAAATCCGCTTGTTTTTCGCAGTTTATAAATACGAATGCTTTCGGATTTCGCACTTCATCAGGCTGTTGATTGTATACATTAATGCATTTTCCATCTACGATTCATCTGCTCCGGCCGTCCGCAATGATCGAACGTCGGCGGCAGACCCGGAGGTCAACGGCTGTCCATGACAGTCGACGGAGGAGCAGATTCAGGCAGCCCGTGATCAAGGAGGTATTATTTATGTCGTATGTTGATGAAATTCTGGAGAAAGTAATCGCCAAGAATCCCGCACAGCCCGAGTTCCACCAGGCCGTCAAGGAAGTTCTCGAGTCTCTCCGCGTTGTCATTGAGGCAAATGAGGACAAGTTCCGCAAGGAAGCTCTGCTGGAGCGTCTGACCACCCCCGAGAGGATCATCATGTTCCGCGTTCCGTGGGTCGATGACCAGGGACAGGTCCAGGTCAACAACGGCTTCCGTGTACAGTTCAACAGCGCGATCGGCCCCTACAAGGGCGGCCTTCGCTTCCACCCCTCTGTCAACCTGGGCATCATCAAGTTCCTGGGCTTTGAGCAGGTCTTCAAGAACTCCCTGACCGGACTCCCCATCGGCGGCGGCAAGGGCGGCTCCGACTTCGATCCCAAGGGCAAATCCGACCGCGAAGTCATGGCATTCTGCCAGAGCTTCATGACCGAGCTCTACAGGCACATCGGTGCCGATACGGACGTTCCCGCCGGTGATATCGGCGTCGGCGGCCGTGAGATCGGCTTCCTCTATGGCCAGTACAAGAGAATCACCGCCCTCTATGAAGGCGTTCTGACCGGCAAGGGCCTGACCTACGGCGGTTCCCTGGCCAGGACCGAGGCGACCGGCTACGGCCTGGTCTACCTGACCCAGGAGCTCCTCAAGGACCACGGCACCAGCCTGGAAGGCAAGACCGTCGCTGTCTCCGGCGCCGGCAACGTCGCCATCTACGCGATCCAGAAGGCCCAGCAGCTCGGCGCCAAGGTCGTGACCTGCTCCGATTCCACCGGCTGGATCTATGATCCCGAAGGCATCGATGTCGCGCTCCTCAAGGAAGTCAAGGAAGTCAAGCGCGCACGCCTGACCGAGTACAAGGCTGCAAGGCCGTCCGCAGAGTACCACGAGGGCAAGGGCGTCTGGACCATCAAGGTCGACGTCGCACTTCCCTGCGCGACCCAGAACGAGCTGCTGCTCGACGATGCGAAGGCACTCGTTGCCAACGGCGTCTATGCGGTCTGCGAAGGCGCGAACATGCCCACTACCCTCGAGGCGACCGAGTACCTGCAGCAGAACGGCGTCCTCTTCGTTCCCGGCAAGGCATCCAACGCCGGCGGTGTCGCAACCTCCGCACTGGAAATGAGCCAGAACTCCGAGCGTCTGTCCTGGACCTTCGAGGAAGTTGATTCCAAGCTTCAGGGCATCATGGTCAACATCTATCACAATATCTCCTCCGCCGCCAAGAAGTACGGCATGGAGGGCAACTACGTCGCAGGCGCCAACATCGCCGGCTTCGAGAAGGTCCTCACTGCCATGGAGGCACAGGGTATTGTCTGACCGGGCTTCTGACCGGGTCGCAGGCAGATCATAAAAGGTTTATACATGGATCATGAAATCGTGCAGCCTGTCTGTACGCATGCGCATGGCCACGGATGACCCCGATGCACTCTGCCGCATACGGTATCCCTGACATACCAGATATCACGATAAAAAAGACACCTGTCGGTTCCAGCCGGCAGGTGTTTTTCGTGACGATATCGTTTACAACTTGCATTGAATCGGTTAAAATCTTCATTAGAGATTTTTTGCGCAGCAGATTCATTGTTTACAATCTATTTGAAGTTCCATGAACCGCTGATCTGGAATCTGTGCCTGCAAAAGACCCGGGAAGGATGTGGCCATGCGTCAGTTTGAACTGATCGCGCCCTGCCATTTCGGCATGGAGAGCGTTGTTAAAAATGAGATCTACGAGATCGGGTACGATGTGACGGAGGTGACCGACGGCAGAGTGACCTTTATCGGGGATGAAGAGGCGATCGCACGCGCCAATATCTGCCTGCGGACCGCGGAACGCATCCTGCTGAAAGTCGGATCCTTTCACGCGGAGAATTTTGAGGAGCTGTTTCAGGGAACCCTTTCCCTTCCCTGGGAGGATTACCTGCCGCGCGAATCGCGGTTCTGGATCAAAAAGGCTGCGAGCGTCAAGAGCAAGGTCTTCTCTCCCTCCGATATCCAGTCAGTCATGAAAAAAGCCATGGTCGAGCGGATGAAACGCAAATACCCGATCGACTACTTCCCGGAGACCGGCTCCGACTACCCGGTCCGTGTCTTTATATTCAAGGATGAAGTGACTGTCGCCATCGACACGAGCGGTGACTCCCTCCACAAGCGGGGATACCGCCGCATGAAGGTCAAGGCGCCGATCGCCGAGAACCTGGCGGCGGGTCTGATCATGCTGACCCCCTGGCAGCCCGGCCGGGTCCTCGTGGACCCCTTCTGCGGGAGCGGCACCTTCCTGATCGAGGCGGCTCTGATGTCCGCCAATATCGCGCCCGGCCTCTACCGGCATTATACCGCCGAGGACTGGACCGAGATCATCCCCTCCACCTTCTGGTCGGAGGCCCGCGAAGAGGCGCGCGACATGATCGACCTGTCTGTGGAGACCGATCTGCAGGGCTATGACATCGACCCTGCCGCCATCGCTGCGGCGCGGGAGAACGCCCGGCTTGCCGGCGTCGAGAAGCTCATCCACTTCCAGACACGGCCTATTTCCGCCCTCTCCCACCCCAAGAAGTACGGCTTTATCATCACCAACCCGCCCTACGGAGAGCGCCTCTCTCCCGGCTCCGAGGCTCTGAGCGAGGTCGATCTGACCGATGAGGCGAGAGCCAGGGTCAACACCGGCGCGCTGGCCGAGCTGTACGAGACCCTGGGAGACCGCTTCCGCACCATGGACACCTGGTCCCTGTACGTGATCACATCCTATGCCGGATGTGAAAACGCGATCGGGAAAAAGGCGGCCAGAAACCGCAAAATCTACAACGGCATGCTCAAGACCTACTTCTATCAGTTCCCGGGCCCCCGCCCGCCCAGACGCAGGAAGGCGCAGGCTGAGTGACCTTACAGAAGACAGGGAGTTTCATCGATATGGACCACCGGAAGATTCAGATCATTTTTGCAACAGGTAACAAGGGGAAGATCCGCGAGATCAAAGAGATCCTCGCCAGGAGGCCCGGGATCGAGGTCCTCTCGATGCGGGAGGCCGGCGTGGAAGCCTCGCCCGAGGAAAACGGTGCGGATTTCGAGGACAATGCGCTGATCAAGGCACAGGCCGTCTACGACCTGCTGCAGGCCCGTCCCGCCTCATCAGATACATACCGGATCGTCATGAGCGACGACTCTGGCCTGGAGATTGATGCCCTTGGCGGCGCTCCGGGCGTTCACTCAGCCCGTTACATGGGATATGATACCGATTACCGGCTCCGCATGGAGCATCTTCTCTCCGAGCTGGAGGGCGTCCCGGATGAACAGCGGACCGCCCGCTTTGTCGCCGCCGTGGCAGCCATCCTCCCCGACGGTTCCAGCCACGTTGTCAGGGGCGCCATGGAAGGCCGGATCGGGCACGAGATCGCCGGGCAGAACGGTTTCGGTTATGATCCCTTCTTCTACCTGCCCGAATACGGCATGACCAGCGCGGAGATCTCCCCGGAGGAGAAAAACAGGATCAGCCACAGGGGGAAGGCCCTTCGAAGCATGCTCGGGGAACTGGGCCTGCTGGCACAGGACTGATCCGCAGGATTTTTCACAGTGACCGGCGACTTTATTTCTGTAAGGACTGCCCTGGGATCCGGGGCAGTCCTTCGTTGTTACAAAGCATGATCACCCGCCGATAAAGTCCCCGCTGTCATTCCTCATACAGCCACCCCTGCAGTATTCAGGCAGCATTCAGACAGCATTCAGGCAGTATTCAGGCAGCATTCAGACAGCTTTTCAGGTATCGTATCAGGCAGTATTTTATCGGATTTGCATTCATATTTTATTGTAATTTAGTCGTTGACATTGTCTTTCATGTTAGATATAATATCACTTGCATGTGAGGCAAGGGTCTCTGACGGGGTGTGGCTCAGCTTGGCTAGAGCGCCTGGTTTGGGACCAGGAGGTCGCAGGTTCGAATCCTGTCACCCCGATTTGATCTCTCATATCACGAATTTCATATGAGATTGTTTGCGGGTGTAGTTCAGTGGTAGAACACTAGCCTTCCAAGCTAGATATGTGGGTTCGATTCCCATCACCCGCTTTCGCATTTGACGATGTTCAATAGCGAGCGGCTTAAGTGTCCGTAGCTCAGTTGGATAGAGCACCGGCCTTCTAAGCCGGGTGTCGGGGGTTCGAGTCCCCCCGGGCATATCGGGATCAATGATATGGTCCTCTTCCCTTCCGGGGGATATATGGTGGGTATGGCGTAGTTGGTTAGCGCGCCAGATTGTGGTTCTGGAGATCGTGGGTTCGAGTCCCATTACCCACCCTTTTTTTATGCAAACATACAGCCTTCGGGCGGTCAATCTGATGGGCTATCGCCAAGCGGTTAAGGCACAGCACTTTGACTGCTGTATCGTTGGTTCGATTCCAACTAGCCCAGTTTACGGGACATTAGCTCAGATGGTAGAGCACTTGACTTTTAATCAAGTTGTCGGGGGTTCGAGTCCCCCATGTCTCACTTTTTCTTATTTTCTTTTTCCTTTTTTCTGCGGCGGCACAATTCTATTGCGCCGTCGCGCTTTGCGTGCAGGCAATGCACATCCGTTTTTTGCAGCTATGGCGGAATTGGCAGACGCGGCAGATTTAGGTTCTGTTGGGATTCCCGTGCAGGTTCAAATCCTGTTAGCTGCATTATTTTTTTCATAAAAAGGCCGTCCGAGGTTTATCCCCGAACGGCCTTTTAAGCATGTCTGTTATGATATTCACTTCGTGCCGAAATCGCGGAACATGACCGCCGTCATGTCTTTCTGATTGATCGTGACCCGCACATCGAACATCCTGATGAGGTCCCGGATGCTGTAGGGTCTTCCGGAGGGCACGGCGCCCGTCCCCTCAAAGACCTCAGGAACGGCGTCCAGCGGCGTCCTGTTGCCGTCGCATGACATTGTCATCGTCCGGTATACCCAGTCACACTCCGGCGTCTTCTGCGTCTGCAGAGAGGCCTCCCAGTGCTTTGTGCCGATCCTCCATTTTCCTGTCCAGCGGTCGGCCGTACAGCTTCCTCCCAGACATTTGACGAGCCATGCAAAAGCACCTCTGCGCGGATAGTCCCCAAAGGGGTTGCCGTCGAAGTCCTCACAGGGATCCAGGCCGATCATCCAGTAGGTGCCTGTGGCACGGTGGTAGACAAGCTGATACGTGAAGGGGCAGGTCACACTCTCTTCTTTACTCTTCTCTTCCGCGCCCTGCTTCATATCCTTCTCATCACTCCCGGGCGCTGTGGAGCTGACAGCATCAACCGAATCGACATTCATATCGGCAGATGCCTCCGGCAGGCCCGCAGCGGCCGCCTTCCGGTCGTCCCCGAGGCTTTCCTCGTCCTCCCAGTCCGCGCCCTTGTGCAGGTCGTGGCCGCCCGCATTGATCAGGGTGAGGACCGGCGCCGGGTACTTGTTCCAGAGTTCCTGCGGAATTTTATAATAGGTTCTCCCGAAAGTCTTGGCGGCGTCGACATAGTCATTTTCCAGACGTGTCAGCACATCGCTTTTTGCGAGCCGCGAGGAGGCTGCCGCATCCGTCAGGGGGATCCTGCTGATCCGGAAGGCATCGCGCTCCTCCGGACTCCTCCAGTCCACGAACAGGTTTCTGAGGACGTGATCGGGCGAGGCCTTTTTGGCAGCGCCCGTCACTGCGTCCGCGCCGTCCGCTAGCCATCCGTCCGGCTTCAGGTAGATCTCCACGCAGGGCGTCTTTGCGCGCATATCGGCATAGGGTGCCTCACCGGCGCGACCGGTGAAAGCCAGCAGGGCATCCAGACGGGCCAGGAGGTCCGCAGCGGCCTCGATCTGGTCCCCCTCATTCAGGTAGAGGCAGAAAGTGTATTGCGCGCCATAGGCACCTGCCGTCTCCCCTGTCTCACTGATTTCCAGTTTCGGCCCGCCGTTTTTGCTGTATTTTGCGGCCAGCTTCTCCAGGTCCTCCGACTTTTTTTCGATCACAGTGCTGAAATAATTGTCGTACAACCCCCTCCTGTAGTGGCCGGACGCAGCTCCGTCTGCCCTGTAAACGGGAACGGACACGGAAAAAACGGAAAAACTGTCGCCCTCCTTTTCATAGAGGTATTCATCTCCCGCCCCGTCAGCAGACCGGCTCTTTTTCTGAAGGGTCCAGCCATCCCCGTAGATACTGCGGACATAGGCGTCCACGTCCCGCTCCAGGTAGGCGTGCGGCGCATAGGAAAACCAGATCCAGACAATTCCCGCCAGACAGGAGAGCACACAAAGAAGAAGCACGACCGGAAAAATCCACCATTTTTCCTGCCGCGCTTTTTTCTTCGCGGAAATGATCTGTGCTGTCTGTCCGGATTGAAACATCATCTTCTGTTTCGGTTTCCTTTCAGCGGGAATCGCCTGTTTACATGCTCCGGCATGGCCGGAGAGATCAATCAGGATCAGTCAATCAGAGCAGGCCCATGACAAAGACGAGGATGACCAGCGCGGGAAGCACCCAGGTCGTATAACCGCGCATCCAGTCGCCCACCTTGAGACCTTCGCCCTCGTTTGCCTCTTTTTTGAAATTCTCCCATCCCCATCCGCTCTTGCGTGTGCAGAACAGGACCATGATCAGGGCGCCCAGAGGGAGCAGGAAATTGCTCACGATATAGTCCTCCAGATCCAGGAAGGAGCTGCCTTCGCCCAGGGGCTGGATGAAGGAGAGGACGTTGAATCCCAGCGCGCAGGGCAGGGAGAGAATGAACAGGGCAAAGATATTGACAGCGCCCGCCTTCTTGCGGCTCCATCCAAACTGATCCATGCACATGGCCATGATGTTCTCAAACACGGCGAGGACTGTTGAGAAAGCAGCAAATGTCATGAAGACAAAGAAGAGGCTGCCCCAGAGTCTGCCGATCGGCATGTGGTTGAAGATGTTGGGGAGCGTGATAAAGATCAGGCTGGGCCCGGCCGTCGATTCCACACCGTAGGCAAAGCAGGCGGGAATGATGATCAGGCCGGAGCTGATGGCGACCAGGGTGTCCAGAATCACGACATTGACAGATTCTCCCAGCAGGGACTGTTCTTTGCCGATATAGCTTCCGAAGATGGCCATGGAGCCGATTCCGATACTCAGGGTAAAGAAGGCCTGGTTCATGGCTGCGGACACGACGTTCCAGAGTCCTGCATTCATAAGGCGGTCAAAATCCGGAATCAGAAGATAACCGATACCTTCACTTGCACCGGGCAGGAACACGCTGTTGACAGCCAGAACTGCCATAATGACGATCAGCAGGACCATCATCACCTTGGTCACCTTCTCCAGTCCGCTCTGCAGGCCCTGCATATTGACCAGGCAGCCGGCGACAACGATGATGCCCATAAAGCCCACCTGGGCTGCAGGATTGGCCAGACCGTCCGCAAAAACGCCCGCGACACCGTCCGGATCCAGTCCCTCAAAAGTACCCATGCACTCGAGGAAAAAGTAGCGCAGCATCCAGCCGGCGACTGTGGTATAGAACATCATCAGAATGTAATTGCCGATCAGGCAGAAAAAGCTGTGGATGTGCCAGCGGGAGCCCTTCGGCTCCAGCTCTCTGTACATACGCACCGGGCTTTTCTTCGCGGCGCGGCCAATGGCAAACTCCATGCACATGGCGGGAAGTCCGAGAACCGCCAGGAAGAAAAGATAGATCATGACAAAAGCGCCGCCGCCGTACTGTCCGCACAGATATGGAAATCTCCAGACGTTACCGATTCCGATCGCGCATCCCGCGCTGATCAGAATAAAGCCGAGGCGGCTCCCCAATGTTTCCCGTTGCGTCTCTGTTGACATATGGTAACTCCTTTACTGCATTTACTTTATTGCAATTTCTTTATTACATTTTCCCTGCTGCACCGCAGCAATTATGTTACATAGCGCCATGTCCGGCAGGCTTTACTGCTCTGCTTCCTCTCCGGACCCGGCATTGTCGAGATCACCGCCGGCGGCAGGAATCTCACCGGCATCCTCTGTTCCCTCTTCCTCTGTCTGGTGGAAGGCGGGGGTCCCGGTCGCTCCTTCACCCGCGCGCGGGACAGTGGTATCCACTGCAGGCTGCCTGCCTCTCCCCGCCACGTAGATCACACTCAGGATCACGATCAGCAGAAGGGTGCCCAGACGGACGGCCGCATCCTTGGACAGACCGTATCTGCCCAGCGTCTCATCGATCTGATCCGGCATATCCTCCCGGTACCGCTTAAGGAGCCGGGCATCTTCGATCCGCTGTTCCCTGCTCTGCCTGCGGGCACGTTCGGCCTGCTCCGCGAGCGCCTGCTGAACACGTTTGCGGGTCTCCTGTTCGATCCATTCCGCCTGCTCCGCGGATTCGGCTGCGGAGGCCGCAGCTGCAACAGTATCAGGTGAGCGGTCAAGGGGCTCTTCAACGGTCTCGGGCTCCCTGGCCGCAGCTGTCTGCGTGACCTGTTCAGCTTCCGGTTGGGACTCTGCCGGCCCGGCAGGCTCCGCCGCTGTCTCTTCCTCTGCCGTCTCCGGCTCCTCGGCCATGACTGTCTGCGGGGCCTGTGCAGCTTCCGGCTGGGACTCTGCAGACCCGGCAGCCTCCGCCGCTGTCTCTTCCTCTGCCGTCTCCGGCTCTTCGGCCATGACTGCCTGCGGGGCCTGTGCAGGCCGGGCATCCTTCGGAGCCGGCCCGGCTTCCGTCAGGGGCCGGTCCTGTTTCCCGGCAGGCTCCTGCAGACATACATCCTCCGGAGCCGGATGCACGGAAGCTTCCTCCGTCTTCCGCTGCTCCGCGAAAGAGGCTTTCCCGTTCTCTGATTTCTCGATCCTGGCACGGGTTTTCGCCTCCCGCTCACGGGAGATCTCTTCCTCGATCAGAGAAGGATCTGTATCCGGAACTTCTTCCGGTTCCGTGGACTGGGCTTCCGTAGGGATCCGTGACAGGGCCCTGGAAAGGGCGGAAAACGGCAAGACAGCCGGTGCTCCGGCTGCTGAATCCGGTTCCGTCTCATAGTATCGGGCCGCCCGGTCCAGATGGGTCTGCATCCGGCGCGCCTCCGCAGCCTCTTCTCTGCGGTGGCGGATCTGCGCGATCCTCCTGCGCAGCTGTTCCTGCATCGGCAGTGAGGCCAGATAGGCATCCATATCTTCGTATACCGGGCGTTCCACAAGGGCGGTTTTCACCGGTTTCGGGGCCGGTTGTCTGCGTGCAGGCTCTTCCGCCGCCGGCACAGTCCTCCGGCGGGGCTGCTCATGTTCTTCTGCAGGTGCCTGTTTCTTACGGCGGGTATGATTTTCCGCATTCCGGTTTTCCTGTCCGCGGGATGTTTTATTCCCCTCCGGATGCCTGTTTTTTTTGCGGTGGGATCCTGAAGAGTTCCCGTTCTTTCTGCCGTTGTTTTTCACCTTCCGGCTGGTCGCGGACTGCCCGCCCTCTGTCGTTTTTTCAGACGTTTTTCCTGACGTTTTTTCAGATGTTTTTCCAGATGTTTTTTCCTTATTTTCCATATATTCCGCAGCTTCAGGGCGAATCCTCACCGGTGCTCCGCACTTGTCACATGCAACCGCATCCTCAGGAAGCCTGGCGCCGCACTTTCCACAAAACATATTCGATCCTCACATTCAGGGCCTCTGCCCTCAAACGCAACGTGATGATAACAACCGGACCGGCCGGACCGCAGGTGCGCATACCCCGGGCGGAAATGCCGGCCGGCAACACTGAGATCCCTGTCCCGGTGTCTGCTATGTCAGTCGTTTTAAGTCATAAAATTCAGGCTTATTTATTATAGTCAGCTGCAGGCTGTTTTGCAATCATCCTGAGCCGCTGGATCTCGTCCGGTGTATATTTATAGGAACGGCTGCAGAACTGACAGTGCAGTTCGATTTCCTTTCCCTCTGCCGCGATACTCTCCAGTTCTTTTTCCCCGAGGAGGATCAGGCCCCTCTCGAAGCGCTCGCGGCTGCAGTTGCAGTGGAAGCGGACATCCTCCCTGGTATTGATCTGGAGGTCAAAGCCCCGCAGAACCGTCTCCAGAAGGTGGTCGGGTGTATTCTCCTCCTCCAGCATGGCGGTCACGGAGCTGATTCCCCGGATGTTTTCCTCCAGGCGGCTGATCACTTCCTCGTCGGCGAAGGGCATGAGCTGGACGACAAAGCCGCCGGCTCTGCGGACAGTATTGTCCCTGTTCATCAGAACGCCCAGCCCGACCGAGGAGGGAATCTGCTCCGACTGGGCATAGTAGGCCGTCAGGTCCTCGGCGATCTCGCCGGTCACGAGGGGAATCTGTCCGATATAGGGATCCTTGAGGTTCATGTCCCGGATGACGGTCAGGGTGCCGGCCCCGATCGCGCCGCCGACATTGAGGTGGCCCTGCGCATTGGGGGGCAGGATGACGGAAGGGTTCTTGACATAGCCCTTGACATTTCCTTTGTTATCTGCCGTGACCACGAGGCCCTGCATGGGACCGTCGCCGTCGATCTGGAGTGTGAGCAGGTCCCTGGGGCCCTTGAGCATGTCGGCCATCATCAGGGCCCCGGACATGGCGCGTCCGAGGGCTGCCGTCGCGATGGGGCTGGTATTGTGGGCCTGTCTGGCTGTCTCTGTCAGGTCGCGCGAGGTGATGGCAAATGCGTTGATCTGGGCATCCGCCGCGACCGCGCGGATCATAGTGTCTTTATAATTTTCCATATGTGTCATATCTGCTTTATGCGTACTTTTGTATTGTTCCAGTGAGGATGGGGATGATCTGGGACTTTCTGGAGAGGATCCCCTGCTGGAGGGAGTGGGTCTCTTCCTCCTTGTCGGGGAAGGCCTCCAGGGCCCAGTCCGCCTTTTCGCCGGAGCGGTATACGATGGAACCGTTGTCCAGGATGCTGGTGAAGACCATCAGGCAGAGGTCGAGGTTCTTTTTCTTCGTGAACTCATCGAGGACAGACTGGATCTCGTCCTGCATGCCCTCAAGCGCCTTGAAGGTGGAGACGATGACCTGAGAGACCATGGTCCTGCAGCTCTCGATCTCGAAGTACTTGATGTCCTGGTTGAGGAGCTCCGTGATGCTCTTGCCCTTGATGTCGGCGCCGACGGAGAACATGTCCGCCGCAAATTCATCGATGTCGAGGTCCGCGATGGCGGCCAGGATGTTGGCGGTGCGTTTGTCCTTCTCTGTGGTCGTCGGGGACTGGAATTTGAGCGTGTCGGAGAGGATGGCGCCCAGGAGGAGTCCGGCCAGGTTCTGGGGAATCGGGATCTGGTTCTCGCGGAACATGGTCGCGACGATGGTCGCCGTGCTGCCGATGATCTCATTGCGGAAGGCGACAGGCCGCTTGGTGGAGAAGTCGTTGATCCTGTGGTGATCAATGACCTCCAGGACTTCCGCCTTGTCGATCGCGCGGACCGACTGGGAGAACTCGTTGTGGTCCACCAGGATGATCTTCTTGTTGCGGCTGTTCATGATGTGGTAGCGGGACGCGCAGCCCACGATCCTGTCGTTTTCATCCACGATTGGATAGGCGTGGTAACGCGTGCGCATCATCTTGGCCCCGACATCCTCCGCGAGCTCATTGGCATAGAACTTGACGACCTTGGTCGCCATGATCTTGCTGATGGGCGGCGCGAAATAGGTGTAGCGGGAGGTGTTCATGGTGCTGTGGCCGGAAATGATGACGGAACAGCCGTGTTCCCTGGCCGCCTCCAGGACCTCCTCACTGACCTCATCCGCGCGGACCAGGATCAGCATGCCGGCCCCCATCTCGATCAGGTGCTTCTGAGCCTCGGGATCGTCGCCCGCGACCACGATCTTGTCCTGGACATCGTGGATGGCCAGGTCCTCCTTGGTGATGGCGATGACGGAGACCTTGCCGCGGATATGGCGGTCAGGAGCCCGGTAAATGATCCTGCCGCTGATGGCCGTGTTGATGTTTTCGGGGGCGATATCCTCCAGCAGCTTTTCGGTGCTGGCGGTGTCGCCCATGGCGACCAGGCCGATGTCATTCATGGTGAGCATGCCGACCACACGGTCCTCCTCGTCCACGACGCCGCAGGTCTGCTTGCCCGCGCCGTGCATGAGCTGGATCGCTTCGTAGATGGTCTTGTCCGGCATGATCGTCGTAGGCTCGTCGATCTCGATCTCGGACATCTTGACACGTGCGTCCTCGAGCAGCATGGGTTCCTCAAAGCCGAAGCGCTTGAGGAGATACTTGGTCTCCGTGCCGAGTTTTCCAAGTCTGCAGGGTACCGCTTTGATACCATTCGCGCGCTTGAAAAAGGCGTAGCCGATCGCCGCCGCAATGGAGTCGGTATCCGGGTGCTGATGTCCTGTAATATAGATCACATCCTGGTTCATATATGAAACCTCTCTTTCGGTCTCCGGAGACCTGCAAAGGCTCCGGGATCTTATGAATATTGAAAACAGGTTGATGTGTGACGGCGCATACGCCCGTCAGGGATGCTCTGTCTCGTCCAGGTATTCCTCCAGACAGATCCCGGCGTCAAAGATTTTTTTTGCATGCTTTTTGCCGACATAGCGGTAATGCCAGGGTTCAAAAATGATTCCGGTAATGTCGGATTTGTCCTGGGGGTAACGCAGGACAAATCCATAGCGCCAGGAGTTCTCCATGAGCCACTGCTGGGTGAAGGTATTCACCTGGCTCTCGTCCAGGTCCATGTTTTCGCTGGAATAGATATCTGCCGCCAGCCCAAGTTCGTGCTCGCTGGTGCCGGGAATGGCGACGGCGGTCGCCGCGTAGGCCTCCGCCTCCTCCTGTCCATAGCCGGCATAGAGCCAGCGGTCGATCTGGGCATCGAAGAGGTTGACCTGGTACCAGTGGGGTCTGTAGCCGGAGCAGACGATCGGGGTTCCGCCGGCTTCCGCGCAGTCCGCCAGCATCTGTTCCAGCTGTTCATAGCAGGTACTGCCGATTCTCTGACCATTGGGCAGGTCCACCGGTTCCACCTCGTAGTCCTCCGGCAGATAGTGCCACTTGTTGACCAGGATCAGGAGCGGGTCCTTCCGGAGCTCTTCTCTCCTCTCCCTGCGGACCTTCTTCCACAGTTTGTTCCCGGCTGCGGAAGCTGTGTGGAAGGAATCTCCCTCCCCCCGGTCCAGGATCTGCATGTATTCCTCCCGCAGGGACTCTTCCATCTGACGCCGGATCCCACTGAGATTTTCCCTGGAGCTCTCCGTCAGGCCCCGGAAGGAGGTCCCGAAGGGAATCTTCTCCGCGCCCTCCCGCTCTCCGCGGAAAGCTTCGTTCCCCTCCGTCGAGACGGACGTGGATACCTCCGCCGGTTCGCGCATCTGAGGTCCGAAGAGCGAGACAGCTGCAAAGACCGCTGCCATGATCAGCAGCAGGACAGCAGAGCCCGCCGCGATCGCGGAAAGTCTGCGTTCGCGCAGGTTCCTGCGCCGCCTCTTTGTGTATTTGCCTTCGGCGCGGCGGACCGGTTTTTTATTCTTCTTTTTTCGGGCAGCGCCCGCTGACGATACAGGAACAACAGGTTTCCGTTCTGTCTTAACAGCAGGTGGAAGGGCTTCCGGCCTGTTTGCTCCGGAAGCGGGTGCTTCCGCCCGGTTTCCGTCAGAGGAGGAAGCTTCCAGGGGTTTTCTCTCCACCGCGGTTTTTGCTTTGCGGCTGCCGGCGGCTTTCCCGGAAAGGCTGCGCGCACCGGCCCTGACGGAGGTCAGGCACCTTTTTGCGCCGGAGGATATCTTTTCCCCGAGAGAAGGCAGTCCGCCGGCTGCGGATGCAGCTTTTTTTCCAAGGGTCGAAAAAAAACTTGCCGCCCTGCCGGACAGTCGCCGGGCTGCACCGGGAATCTTCCCGGCCGCGGCTGCGGCTTTCTGTCCGTATTCAGCGAGCCTGCCCTTTGACGCGCAGGCTTTACGGCTGATGGCGGAGAGCCCTCCGGCAAGTGTTTTCATCAGCCTTCCCGCTGCTCTGATGATCGATAAAAGTGCTGCCGCGCATTTGCGCAGTGACTGCAGGAGTTTCCCGGCGGCCGTCCTGATTTTGTCTGAATTAAATTGCATCCTGTTGTTGTTCCGCCTTCCTGCAGCTGTAGTGGTTTGCGTCCGCACCTGCCGGCTGCCCGGAGATGCCAGGACATAGCCCTGTGTTCTTCAGACCCGGCAGGTCCTCCGGGCCGCATGATATTTACTCGTTGCTCACATTGATTCCATATTCTGTTCAGTTCTGCGTCAGATATTCCTCCAGGCAGATTCCTCTGTCGCGGATCCGGGCAGCAGCCTCTGCTCCGACATAGCGATAGTGCCAGGGTTCATAGATAATGCCTGTGACATCTACCTTGTCCTCCGGATAGCGGAGGATAAATCCATAGTCGTAGCAGTGGGCCATCAGCCACTTCTGGGTCGGCGTATCGGCCTGGGACGTATCCAGAAGCTGATTGTTTGTGTCACAGATGTCGACCGCCAGTCCCAGCTCATGCTCACTGGTCCCCGGTACGGCGACGACGGTCCCCGCCTCTTTTTCGGCCTCCTCCCGGGTCATCCCGGCGGCCATAAGAGGTTTGACCTGGTTTTCGAAGAGTGTAACCTGTTTTTCATGCGGTCTGTAGGAGGAACACACAATGGGCGTACCCCCGGCCGCGCGGCAGTCCTCCAGCATGTCCATCAGGGCCTGATAGCAGCGGCTGTCGACGGATTCTCCATTGGTCAGCGTAGTGGTCTCCACCGTGTAGTTTTCCGGGAGATGGTGCCAGGGATTGACCAGGATCAGGCGCCAGTCATCCTGGCCGGAATAAGAGACACCGGAGACGTCCGATGCCGTCACCTGCGTGCCGGCGCCGGCCTCCGCCTGCGCAGCAGCATCCGGGCTCGTCTGCACAGACTCCGTCCCCTCCTCATGTGTTTCCGCCGGTGTCCCGGGTGTTTCCGCCGGAGTCTCTCCGGAAGCCGTCTGCGTTTCCGTGCCGGGCTGCTGTTCTGCAGTCTGCGGCTCTGCGCCGGCAGCAGCTCCCGTCTCCGTTCCGGCTTCCGTCTCTGTCCCCGTCTGTCCGTCTGTCGGCTGAGCTTCATCAGGTCCCGCAGGAGCTTCCGCTCCCTCCGCCTGTTCATCTGCACCCTCTGCAGCAGGTGCTGATACCGCATCCGGATTCTGCTCAGTGCCGGCACTGTCCTGCGCCTGCCCCTCCGCACTCTCCTCCTGCGCGGAAGCGGTCTGTGTACCGGCGTCCGCAGGACCCGGTTTGCTCTTGTGAAGGAGGCCGATCACAGTATGGATGATCAGGAAGAGCACCAGGAGTGCAGCCAGGGCGCTCCCACCCAAGATCAGCCAGGTCCTGCGGAGCTCGCGTTCACGGTCTCTGCGCTGTACCAGGCGCTGACGGCGGCGCCGGCCTCCCTGCCGGTCTTCGTCATCCTCCGGAGCATGCTCTTCCATTCCGGAATAATCTGTATAGAAGTCCTCGTCGGGCGCGAATTCGTCTCTCTCATCTCTGTAGGGCGGCCGCGCCTGCGGACGCCTCCAGGCAGGGACTCCTCCTCCCGAAGGAGGCTGGTTTTCTAGATCTGTCGGGAATCGGAATGCTCCCGGTGTCCGCTCATACCTCTGACTGCGCGGGTTCTGCGTTTCCCCCCGCGAGGCGGCACCTGTCCGGCGGCTGCCGATGCTCTCCCACTCCTGCAGAGCGGGCGCAGATCCCTGGCCGGAGCGGGGCCGGTTGTCATTTCGCACCTGTGCGCTCCACTGCGGCGCCTGACTCCGGTTCTGTGCGGGATCCGCAACTCGTCCGGTGCGGTACCGGCTCTGTGCAGCAGTATTCCCGGTCTCCGCTGCCCTTCCCGCCCGGTACCGGTCCTGCACAGGCAAATATCCGGCGTCCGCTGTCCTCCCTGCCCGGTACCGGTCCTGCGCAGGTGAATATCCGGTCTCCGCTGCCCTTCCCGCCCGGTACCGGTCCTGCACAGGTGAATATCCGGTGTCCGCAGTCCTCCCTGCCCGGTACCGGCTCTGTGCGGAAGCATTTCCGGATACAGCTCCTCTCGGTGCAAAGAGATCCGCCGCCAGCTCACGATTTCCACTGTTCCCGGAGGAAGCGGGCGTCCTGGCGGGTCCGGCGGCAGTCTGGGATGTATTCCGGGTCAGTTCTTCCGGTCTTCTGAAATAAGAGGGCGCGGGCAGTGATGTCCGGCGTCCTCCCGGTGTGTTGCCGCGAACGACTCTCCTGCGGGAACTGCCTGTGCCGGTCAGAAGATCCGCCTCCACGCCGCGGCCGTATCTGTCCGGATAGCCCGGATCATTTTCTCCGGTATATCTCGTCTCCTGTGAACGCAGCTCGACACGGTGACGCTCCCGGTAGGGGCGTTCTTCCGCAGAGGCCTCTTCGGAATGATTCTTCCCTGTCTGCTCCATCTCATAGAGGTCAAACATGGCCGTTCTCCGGTCCTGCCCGTTTTTTTTCTGTCCGGATCCGGTTCTCTGATATGAATTTGAACGGTTATTTCTGCCCTGCAGAGCCATCCGGCACCTCGTATCCTCTCATGGCGGATCCGATCAGCTGTCAGCGATCGTCTCTCGCCGCCCTGTAAATCTTCACAAAATCCTCCTCGTAGAGAACGCGGGCGCTGCCGCGCTTGCCGCCGGAGGCGATGATAGCGTTGTGAGCCATCACATCGATCTGTTCGTCCGTGGGGTCGACGCCCAGCTCATGGAGGCTGGTCGGCATTCCGATGCTGCGGTAGAAGTCTTCCATGGCCTCGATGCCTTTGAGTGCGGTCTCTTCGTCCGTCGCACCCGGTGTGACCTCCATGACGCGGACCGCGAACTGGACAAAGCGGTCCAGGCAGTCGCGGTAGACATAGCGGGCCCAGGTGCCCCAGATCGCGGCCAGGCCGGCGCCGTGGGTGACGTCGAACATGCCGCCGAGCTCATGCTCGAGGATATGGCTGGCGAAATCGCGCTCCTTCGCGCCGCATCCCGTCAGGCCGTTGTGGGACAGGCTGCCCGCCCACATGACCTCTGCGCGCGCCTCATAGTTGTCCGGCTCCGCGTGGATGATCTGTGTATATTTTTTGACTGTGCGCAGCAGGCCCTCGGCGATGCTGTCGGTCAGTTCCATATTGCCGTTGTTGGTAAAATACCGCTCCATGGTGTGCATCATGATATCGGTGCAACCGCTCATGGACTGGTAATCCGGAAGGGTCATGGTCAGCTCCGGATTCATGATGGCGAATTTCGCGCGGGAGATGTCATTGCCGTGGCCGCGCTTGATGCCGGTCTTCTCATTGGTGATGACCGAGTCATTGCTCATCTCCGAGCCGGCGGCCGCAATGGTCAGAACAACGCCAACCGGCAGGCAGGCTGTAGATTTTCTCTTCTTGACATAAAAGTCCCAGACATCCCCCTGCTCCGGATCCGCGATCCCGTAGCCGATGGCCTTGGCGGAGTCGATGACACTGCCGCCCCCGACCGCCAGGATAAAGTCAACGCCTTCGCGTTTGCCGAGCTCGATTCCCTCGTAAACAAGTCCGAGATGGGGATTGGGCACGACGCCGCCCAGCTCAACATGGCCGATGCCCTCTTCATCGAGGACTTTACTGACGCGGTCGATCAGCCCCGAACGGACTGCACTCTTTCCGCCGTAATGGATCAGGACCTTTTTGCATCCCTGCTCCCGGATCAGTCCGCCCAGCCTCTGCTCAGCGCCCTTTCCAAAGACCACTCTGGTCGGTGCATAGAAATCAAAATCCGCTGTACGTATCATGGCATTTCTCCTTTCCTAACCGATCCGCATTTCCGGATCGTTCTCATCCTGCCAGGTCTTTTCACTGATGATAAATCTGGGCCGGTGCTTGGTCTCCATGTAGGTCTTGCCGACATATTCACCGATCACGCCGATGCCCAGGAGCTGGATACCTCCCAGAAAACACAGAATACAGACCATACTGGACCAGCCTGTCACAGCGACACCCATGAAGTGGGCGGCGATCGACCAGATCACGCCCACAAAGCTGATGAGGGCTACCAGACAGCCGAAGCCCGTGATCAGCCGGATCGGCCTGGTGCTCATGCTGGTGATGCCGTCAAGAGCGAGTCCGAGCATTTTAGAGAGCGGGTAGTGGCTCTCGCCGGCGATCCGCTCGTGGCGCTCATAGAAGACAGAAGTACTCTTGAAACCGACCAGCGGGAACATTCCTCTCAGAAAGAGGTTCACTTCCCGATAGTTATCAAATGCGCGAAGGACCTTTGCCGAGACGAGCCGGTAATCGGCGTGATTGTAGACGACCTCTGTCCCCATATCATTCATCAGTTTATAGAAGCTCTCCGCCGTCACCCGCTTGAACCAGGTGTCCGTGTCCCGGCGGGAACGTACGCCGTAGACGAGCTCGCATCCGTCCAGGTACTGGCGCACCATCTCGTCCATGGCGTTGATATCGTCCTGGCCGTCACAGTCGATAGAGATCGTGATGTCGCAGTGCTCCTTGGCCTCCATCAGGCCGGCGAGCACAGCGTTCTGATGCCCCCGGTTGCGGCTCTGGGCAATGCCCAGAAAGTGCGGGTCTTCCCGCGAAAGCGACTGGATGATCTCCCAGGTCCTGTCCCTGGAGCCATCGTTTACAAACAGCACCCTGCTTTCGTCCGAGATCAGCGCCTGTTCCTCCAGGTCCCGGATCTTTTCCAGAAACATGGGCGCCGTGATCGGCAGGACCGCTTCTTCGTTGTAACATGGGATCACAATCCACAGGACCGGCTGTTTCTTTTCCATGTATTCACCATCTTGCTGTATCATTTCATCATAATGTCCCCCGACAGCCATGCCGCAGGGGGTTGAACATCGTTTTGTCTATTCCGGTTGAAAACATCCGTACCGATAATTGTATCATGCGCATGTCAAAAAGCAAAGTCATTCCGGGGCACACCAGAGTGAATCCGGTTCATTCCGAGGCACCTGCGAGGTAGTTGATGAACTGCTGTGCGGTACGTCCCGAGGCGCCGCCGCTGCGCAGCTCCCACTGGTTGGCCTTCTGCAGGAGTTCCTCCTCCGTGAGCGTGATCTGGGGATAGCGCCGGGCGAGCTCGCTGACGATGTTCAGGTATTCCTTGTGGGAGGGCTTCATGTAGCCGATGGAGATGCCGAAGCGGGCCACCAGGGACAGCTTCTCCTGCATGGTGTCGGACCTGTGCAGTTCATCATCCCGGTCGGCGCGGTCCTTCCAGGTCTCCTTGATCAGATGTCTGCGGTTGGAGGTCGCGTAGATCAGGACGTTCTCGGGCTTGGTCTCGAGGCCGCCCTCAATGACCGCCTTCAGATACTTGTACTCGATCTCAAAATCCTCAAAGGAGAGGTCGTCCATATAAATAATGAAGCGGTAGTTGCGGTTTTTGACCTCCGCCAGGATCCTCTGCAGGTAGCGGAATTCATGCTTGTAGACCTCGATCATCCTCAGACCGCGGTCATAATACTGGTTGAGGATGGCCTTGATGCTGGTGGATTTCCCGGTGCCGGCGTCGCCGTAGAGCAGGACGTTGTTGGCGGCGCGCCCGCTGACAAAGGCCTCGGTGTTGGCGATGAGTCTCTCCTTCTGGATCTCGTAGCCGATCAGATCGTCGAGCACCACATCGCTGGTCGCCGTGATCGGGATGAGGAAGTCCTCCTCTTCCACTGCTTTCTTTCCGCTTCCATAGCCCCGGGACCCGGCGGAAGCCGGGGACAGAGGACCTGCTCCTGCAGATGCCCCCGCGCCGGGAATGCCGGCCGCGCCGCTGCCTGCAGACAGGTCTGTCCCGCTGCTCCAGCGCTCACTGATCCGGAAGGCCTTGTTGAGGCCGAACATGCCGACGCCATAGGTGCGATAGAAGTCCGTGACGATGCGGTACATGTCCTCCTCGTCCGCCGCTTCCTCCAGACTGCGGCTCAGGGCCTGGACCTTTTCGCTGACATTCCGGTTGTATACGCGTTCTTTTTTGCCCACTGCGTGGTAATTCTCGATCACCGAGAAGACATCGGTCCCCAGCGCTTCCTCGAGCGGGGAAAAATCATAGTCAAAGAGCTGACGGAAAAGTCTGAGGTCGCTTTTGACAAAGTGATTGACGGAGCCCTCGTTGGCGCCGACCTTCTCGGAGACCAGGGTAAAGGGCGTCTCGGTCATGGCCAGCAAAAAGGCCAGGTAATTGTGCCAGAGGTTCCGGTCGAACCCGTACCGGGTCGCCAGGTCCAGCAGACGATGGATCTGGTCCAGAACCTGCGCGGTCAGCGCCTCTCTGTCATAGTCTCCGCGGTCGAACTGACGGCATACATCCGCCAGCCGCATCAGGATGCTGTCCTCTCCGATCTCCCTGTAAACGATCAGTTTAGATGTCAGTCTGTACATGCGATTCCTCTCTTTCCGACATATAAAATATATGAAGCGCCCCGGTGGGCACCGGCTTTTTGTCTGCACGCGCAGCTTGTCCCGCGCATAGCCTATAGTATCATGAAACCGTCTTTTTTTGCACAGGAATCTGCTTTGTAAAAAAGCCAGCCGGATCTGTTCGAAAAAAAACACAGCTGCTCTGAAAAGCCGCCCTGCTCAGAAAAGGCCCCCGGACCACAGGGGTGATCCGGGGGCGTCATTTTCCTTATTATTCAGCGGAGTCTGCATGCCCAGATGCCGCTTTTCCCAACATGCCGGCATCACATGCCTCGCATGTGCATCCGGCGTTTTGCGGAACTTACAGAAGGTGGGCGCGCAGGTCCTCGGGCGCTGCGGCGGAGAGATAGGCGGGTGCTACGTCGAAGACGGTGACGGCGCCGGTGCGTCCCTCTTTGCTCATGCGGGCGACGGCGCGGGCGTAGGCCGCGAGGACGGACCCTGTGAACTCCGGGTTGGAATCCAGCTTGAGGCTGTACTCGATGACGTGGCCGTGCTCCTTGTTGATGCCGGTCACGCCGCTGCGGATGACACTGCCGCCGTGGGGCAGGCCCGCGTGGTCACGCGCCATTTCCTCGGCGCTGATGAAGTGCACAGTGGTGTCGTACTCGTCAAAGTAATTGGGCATGGTCTTGATCTCGTTTTCGATGCGGGCGAGATCCGCGCCTTCTTCCGCGACAACAAAGCACTCGCGGGTGTGCTTCTGACGGGTCGTGAGTTCGGGGTTCTCACCCTTACGGACGCTGTTGACCGCCGCCTCCACGGGAATGGTGTACTGGCGGGCATCCAGGACGCCCTCGATCCTGCGGACCGCGTCGGAATGGCCCTGGCTTACACCCTTGCCCCAGAAGGTGTAGTCCTTGCCCTCGGGCAGGATGCAGTTCATGTACAGGCGGTTCAGGGAGAACATGCCGGGATCCCAGCCGCAGGAGATCAGGCCGATATGACCGCTCTTCTTCGCAGCCGCATCCACGTTGGCGAAATGAGTCGGGATATTTGCGTGTGTGTCGAAGCTGTCCACAACATTGAACAGTTCCGCGTATTTGGGGGTCTGGACGGGAAGGTCAGTCGCGCTGCCGCCGCAGATCACCAGGACATCGATCTTGTCCTTCATGTCCGCCGCCGCGTCCTGGGAAAGAACAGGTACACCTGCCGTGCGGATCTTGACAGAAGCGGGATCGCGGCGCGTAAAGACGGCCGCCAGCTCCAGATCATCGTTCTGCATGATGGCGCTTTCAACGCCCTTGGCCAGGTTTCCGTATCCGAGGATTCCGATCTTAATGCTCATTTTCTTCTCCTTGCTGATGTTTGCGAATGTTGCTGCATCCTTTTGTGTTTATCACTGCATCGCATAGACGCGCTAAAGTATTTAACAAAAAGACAGTATAGCACGCATGCCGCCCTGAAGCAATGTGCAAATTTGATTGTCTGCAATTTATTCGCGGATCCGCCGCGGGATGAGCCGCTTTTTTGTGCTGGCATGCCGGGGAGCCGGTATGGTACAATGGAGAACGCCGTGCAAAAAAGAAGGAGGAAACCACATATGCTTCAGTCAGCCAATCTCGAAAACAGCAGTTCCTATGTCGCGTCCGAGGAACTGATGAAGACCGTCAATATCGCCATGACCCTGGAGAAGCCTCTCCTGGTCAAGGGAGAGCCCGGCACCGGCAAGACCATGCTGGCCCAGGCCGTCGCGGACGCGCTGGGTAAAAAGCTCCTGATCTGGAATATCAAGTCCACCACAAAGGCCCAGGACGGCCTCTATACCTATGACGTCGTCCAGCGCCTCTATGATTCGCAGTTCGGCGAGAACGTCGGCGATGTCGGCCGCTATATCCAGTTCGGCCCGCTCGGGGAGGCCTTCCTGTCGGACGAGCAGGTGATCCTGCTCATCGACGAGATCGACAAGGCCGACCTGGAATTCCCCAACGACCTCCTGTGGGAGATGGACCAGATGGAGTTCTATGTGCAGGAGACCCGCCAGACCATCAAGGCAAAGCACCGCCCGATCGTGATCATCACATCCAACGCCGAGAAGGAGCTGCCTGACGCCTTCCTGCGCCGCTGCATCTTCCACTACATTGAATTCCCGGACCTGATGCAGATGCGGGAGATCCTCCGGACCCACTTCGACCACCTGGAGGAAGAGCTGCTCCAGCAGGCGATCCTGACCTTCTACAACATCCGGCGCGTGCCCAACCTGGCCAAAAAGCCCACCACCTCCGAGCTGATCGACTGGCTCCGCGCCCTGACCGCGGACGGAGTGGATCCCGAGGTCATCGCAAAGCAGGTCCCCTACGCCGGCGTCCTTCTGAAAAAGGACAAGGATATCGCCGTCATGCGCAGTGCCCTGCGGATCTGAAGCCGCAGAGCATCCTGCCGGCCATGCCGCTCGTCAGACCGGCAGCCTGAAGCGTTTTCGCGGAGTTGATAACAGTGAAGGATTACAGGAGCTCTGGGCCGCCTCGCGGCACAAAGCTCCGAGAGCGAAAAATACTGTATCAACAGTATTTTTTGCTCTTGCCTCAAGAGGAACGCTGTCCTGCCAGTCTGTCTGCCTGACAGTTCTTTCATATTTTATTTCGTATTATGTTTATTGACTTTTTTTATTTTCTTCGCAGCCGCGGACTGAAGATCTCCATCGGCGAGTGGATCGTCCTTCTGGAGGGCCTGCAGAAAGGCCTGCACGGCTCCACTCTGGGCGGCTTCTACCAGCTGTGCAAGGCGGTCCTAATGCGGGACGAATCGGAATATGACCTGCTGGAGACCGCCTTCGCGGAATACTTTAACGGTCGCTCCATGTCCGCGCCCCTGCCGGCAGAGCTCCGGGAGGCACTGGAGCGGATCGACCCCGAGGAAATGCGGGACCTGGAGCGGCGCGAGGGCGCCTTTGCCGCCGCGGACAGCATGCCCGGCACTGCGGGCCCCGGCAAAAACGCGCCGGGGCACGGGTCCGGATCCAGCAGCGGGCGTACCTCCATCTTTGCCCCGGGCAGCCGGAAATTCCGGGATTTCCGCAAGGACAACACCCTGGACACGAGACAGTTCCAGATGGCCTTCCGGATCCTGCGCAGCCTGTCCACGCAGCTGGAGACCAGCGAGCAGGAATTTGACCTGGACCGCACCATCAGCGAGACCGGCCGCAAGGGAGGGCTCCTGCAGATTGAATACAGAAAGCCCCGCAGGAACACCCTCCGGGTCATCCTCCTGATGGACAGCGGCGGCTCCATGAGCAGCTTTGCCCGGCTCTGCTCGGAGCTCTTTCAGGCGGCGACCGCTTCCCGCCATCTCAAGGAGCTGCGGACCTACTATTTCCACAACCTGGTCTACTCCCTGCTCTACAAAGATCCGACCCTGGAAATCACCGACGACAACTGCGTCTCGGTGGACCGGCTCATGGACGACTGCGACGAGCGCTACCGGGTCATCATCGTCGGGGACGCGGAGATGCACCCCTATGAGATGGAGGGGACCGAATACAATTTCGTCGACCACAAGCCCGGACGGACCGGCATCGAGACCCTCCGCCTCCTCCGGCAGCATTTTCCTCACCTGATCTGGCTCAATCCCATTCCCATGCCCGATCCGGACGATGTCACGGCCGAGTCCCACCTGGCCATCGCCGGCATGGTCGACATGTACGACCTGACCCTGGACGGTCTGGAGCGCGGCTTCCGCTTCCTCCTGTCGGGGAAAAAGTGAATAACAAAAACCACCTGGGACGGTTCTCATCGGTTCTTTTTGTACCGGCGAGAACCGTCCCAGGTGGTTTTCCAGGTGGTTTTTTCATTTCCGGGACGGCAGTTCGACGACCGCCTCCGCCTCCGTGTGAACCACCCCGTCCTGGCGCAGGCCTTCCATGTGCAGGATCACCAGGCCTTTTCCATCCTCGATTCCGGTTCCGGTCACACGGCCGCGCTGGATCGACAGGTCCCCGTAGTAGACAGGCCGCCGGCAGCGGCAATCCAGTGAACGGAGCTGTCCCGCGTCCCCCATCCAGTCGCTCACCGATTTGGCCAGCAGGGCCTGGCTGTGGATCCCGTACACAAGGGCGCGCGGGTGGCCTTGGGCCCTTGCCGCAGCGTCGCTGCTGTGCCGGTCGATGGGCAGTCGGCGCGCGCCGGTCTGCGGATCGATGATTCCTCCGCCCCGGCCTGCATGCAGCGTTCCCCATTTTGTGGCAAAGGCATTGGCGACGCCGATGGCCGCCATGAGCGAATTGCCGTCTGATTCATCGTAGGGACCGACGATCTGGTCCGGCAGCTCCTCTCCTGTCTTCACATCCTCCCACCAGCGCACAGCAGATCCTCGCCGGAAGATGCCCTTAAACTGCTTTTCCAGGTTTTCATCAATCCGGGCCAGGTCATCCTCTGTGTAGTGCGGCCGTTCCATGTCCGGATCCGTCTGCTCTGCTTTCTGCGCCTGCCCGGGCCTGCTGCTTTCCGCTTTCTCACTTCCGGCGCCTTTTTGCGCAGGGCTTGTACCGGCGGGCCCTTTTCCGTCTGTCAGCAGGCAGGACGGACCACCTGATCGGTCCTCCTCCGGTGCCGCACAGCGGATCACCGTCCGGGCTGTCAGGCGCGAAACATGTTCGTCTCTCTGATTATACAGGTCGATCAGGTGGGACCGGACCAGGATCCTGGCGGATGCACCCGGCTTCGTCACTTCCTCCACCCCCGCAAACGTGGTCCGGGCAGAAAATGTGTCACCGGGTCGGATGGGCCGGAACCGCTCCCATCTGGTCCCTGCATCGAAGACCGAGATTCCCCGCAGACGGGGAAAACGGCCGCCGATAAAGACCGAGCAGATGCAGCACTCCAGCAGGGGCGGCGCGATCAGGCCCCCGTACGGACTCGCCGCTGCATAGGCCGGATCAGACCAGAGGGGATTGGAATCCCCCAGGGCCCGGGCAAAGCGCCCGATCGTATCGTCCGTCACGGTCTCATTGTAGAGTCCCCCGCCCGACCGGTCGCTGTCGTCCTGACAGTAGATCCTGTGCACTGGCATGACTGTCCCGATCCGCCGGTTCTCCTCCTCCAGAAAGGCATCGATCCGCTCATTCCATTTCTGTAGATCCATTGATACTTCTTCCCTTCTTTCCTTTTTGTACCAGGAAAAACCGACCCAGGTGGTTTCCAGGGGAGAATCGTCCCGGATGGTTTTTCCTTTTTGTACCGGAGAGAACCGTCCCAGGAGGTCCCCCAGGAGGTCCCAGGTGGTTTCCCGCCGCCGGGTCACGCTCCTTTCTCAGCGCGGCTGCTGATCAGGATGGCTCCCAGGATCAGGGCCATCCCGGCCGCTTCATCCGCGTGGAGGACCTCATGGAAGACAAGGATCCCCAGCAGGGTGGCGACCACCGGCTCCACGGAGGCCAGGATCGAAGCCTGGCCGTTCTCCACCCCCTGCAGGCCTCTGGTATAGGTCAGGTAGGGGATCACCGTGGTCACAAAGCCGAACAGGGCGATGAAACCGACTGTCGAAGGGGATCCCGCGACAGCCCGCCCCAGGTTGGCCGCAGATACAAAGGGAACGGTCCCGAGCGCCGCAATCAGAAAGGTGTAAAAGGAGATCGTCATACTCGAATATCCCCGCTCCAGCGCAAAACGGCTGAAGATGGAATACAGGGCATAACCCAGCCCCGCCCCAAGGCCGATCATAAAGCCGGGGAGTGTCAGGGCGCCGGATCCGCGCAGAAGTCCGCTCACACATACGCACCCGATGATCGTCAGCAGGAGGGCCATGACCTTCGGTCCGGTGATCCGCTCACCGAACAGAGGGGCGGAAAGCGCAATGACAAAGGCGGGGGCCGTGTAGAGGAGCACTGCGGCGATCGACAGGGAGGTCATCTGGATGGTCCTGAAATAACACAGGTTGAAAAAAATGATGCTGCACAGGCCCGTTCCCAGAAAACACCACAGGTCACACAGCCGGATCCTGAGCGCGTCCCTGTCACGCGCCAGCATATAAAAAAAGAGCAGGACGGCTGCCACGATGCACCGCATCTGGACGATCTCCACAGAAGAAAGTCCGGCTCCCTCGCTGCCCAGCCGGCGCACAAACAGGCCCATGCTGCCCCAGAGCGTGCCTGCCGTCAGGATCAGGACCGGCGCAAGCCGGTCCCTGTTTTCATGATTCATCTGATTATTAACCTTTGAATATTAACCTTTTTTGAAAAAAATATTATAGACGCGTGAAAGGCACACCTTCCCATGCGATCACAGGAGCTTTGGGCCGCCTCGCGGCACATAGCTCCGGCGTAGCTCCGGCGCGCTCCCGCAGCTCCCTCAGCCCGTCCGGGCGCGCCGCAGGATCCGCCGCAGTTTGTCTGCCATCGTCTCCGGCAGGACATACTTCCGGTCGGAATCATTCCGGGAGGCGGAATCACCGGAATCTGAGCCGGAAGCAGACACATGTGTTCCATCTTTTTCGTCCGCCTGTGCCAGCCGGCTCCTGTAGGCCATGATGCCGGCCACGGTCTTGGCGTCCTGGATCTCGCCGGCATAGATCCGCCGGCATAGCTCCTCCAGGGTGAAGGCGCAGAGTTCGATTTCCTCCGCCTCGTCCAGATGCTGGCCGCTGATCCTCTTGAGGTCCTCGGCCAGGTAGATATCGGTCGCCTCGTTGCACCAGGCGACGGCTGTCAGGATACGGGCAAGTTTGGTCATCCTGCCCGGCCGGAAGCCGGTCTCCTCCTCGAGCTCCCGCGCCGCCGTCACGGAGGGATCCGGATCCTCCGGATCCCTGGCGCCGGCAGGCAGCTCCAGGGTCTCCCTGTCGATGGCCGGTCTGAACTGACGGATGAGGAGGATGCGGCCGTCCGGAAGGACAGGCACGGCGCAAGCGCCGCCGCCCTTTTTGTGGCGGACATAATCCCAGGTCTCTTCCTTCCCGTCCGGGAGCACCATGGTGTCCCTGCAGAATTCCAGCACGGCGCCCTCGCAGGCAGTCTCACGCGCGGTTCTGTGCAGCTTGTGTTCCATTCTTCGCTCCATTTCTCATTTCTAATTTCTTATTTTTCATCAGAAAATCGCCATTCCTGCCAGCCCCCGGAACAATCTGTAAAAAAGGACTCTCACGGGTCATCAGGTCATCAGCTGATTCTTCTGAAATCCTCTGATCTTCTGATCTTCTGACGGCGCAGGCTGTCTTATTCCGCGGCGAGAGCCTCCGCCCTTGCCCGGCTCACCCCGGCCAGCTGATCCAGGGCCATGCTGTGGGAGGCCTTGAAGAGGATGGCCATTCCGGGCCTGGTGATCTCCTCCACGGCGGCAGCCGCGGACTCCCTGTCCGGGAAAGCGCGCACATCGCCCAGACCTCTCTTCTCTGCTTCCTCCGCCATGCTGACGGAGAGAGGGCCGATCGTGATCAGGGTATCGATCCCCGCCTCGGCCGCGGCCGCGCCGACCTCCCGGTGCAGCTGGGGGGCATACGCTCCCTGCTCCAGCATATCGCCCAGGACAGCGGCCTTTCTGACCCCGGGGATGGCGGCCAGGACCTGCAGGGAGGACCGCATGGAATCCGGGCTGGCATTGTAGGTATCGTCGAAGAGCAGGATATCCCCGATCTTCTCACACTGCATGCGCTGGCCCCGGAAATCACCGATACCCGCGCGGATCTCCTCGGCACTCATACCCAGGAGGCTCCCCACGCCCGCGGCGATCGAGGCCGGGTAGATCAGGTGCATGCCGGCGGCAGGAATGCGGACGTCAAGGTCACTGTCGCCCGTCCGGATCCTGCAGGCGGTCACCATCTGAAGCTTCCCGTCCTCCTGCGCGTCGCCGCCGATCTCCATGCCGGCGCCTTGGACGCGGAAGTGACAGTTTTCCCCTGTCCCCGCGTAATAGATATGGAAGCGGTCTGCCACTGCCGGATCCTGCGCAGCCTGCGGCAGAAAATCGTCGTCGCCGCACAAAACGGCTGACGCCCCCGGCTCCATGCCCTCGAAGATCTCCATCTTGGCCCGGTAGATATTTTCCCGGCTGCCCAGGTTTCCGATGTGGGCAGTTCCCACATTGGTGATGACCGCGATGTCCGGCGCCGCGATCTGAGACAGACGGCGGATCTCCCCGGGATGGTTCATGCCCATCTCCAGCACCATGACCTCATCCTCTGCCGATAGGTCAAAAATGGTCATGGGCAGGCCGATATCATTGTTGAAATTTCCCTCCGTCGCGTGTACGCGGAAACGGCGCTTTAAGACTGCGGTGACCATGCCCCGGCAGGTGGTCTTGCCGACACTGCCCGTGATGCCGACCACCCGGACATCATATTTCATCCGGTAATAGTGGGCCAGGTCCCC
Source organism: uncultured Lachnospiraceae bacterium (assembly GCA_902781215.1). Classification (GTDB taxonomy): domain Bacteria; phylum Bacillota; class Clostridia; order Lachnospirales; family Lachnospiraceae; genus CAG-791. The sequence goes on along the minus strand of CACZIO010000003.1, from coordinate 36,232 downwards.
CAGGGCCCTGCGCGTGTCCTCCGCCAGGATATAAAATTTTCCGGGCAGGAAGGCTTCCGGAAGACGGCTCACCACACAGCCCGCGGCCCCCTGCTCCAGCGCCGCCCCGACATAGGCGTGACCGTCGAAGCGCTCTCCGGACAAGGCAAAAAAGACACAGCCGGGCGTGATCTTCCTGCTGTCCGTGACGACAGACAGGACCTCCGCGCCCCGCAGTTCTTCCGTATTTTCTCCGTGCAGGGTTCCGTTGACGGCCTGCAGGATCTCCATCACATTCAGCTTTTCCATGCGCTTTTACCTCTGATCTTCAGGCCGTCCTCCACGATCTTTTCGCACAGGTCCTCGTAGGAAATGCCGACTTTGGCGGCCTCCTGGGGCACGAGACTGGTCTGGGTCATGCCCGGCAGGGTGTTGACCTCGATAAACCAGACCTGATCCTGGTCGTCCAGCATGAAATCACAGCGGGAGTAGGTCTGCAGCCCCATGATATCGTGTACCTGCAGGGCGATGCGGCCGATCTCCTTCTCGATCTCAGGCGTGACGCGGCCGGGGCAGATCTCTTCGGTCGCGCCCGCCACATATTTGTTGGAATAATCGTAGAAGCGGGTCCTGGGGACGATCTCGACGGAGGGCAGGGCCTGTCCGCAGAGGACGCCGCAGGTGAATTCCCGTCCCTCGATGAACTGCTCGATCATGAAAGACCTGCCGTAATCCAGGCAGCCGCGGACTGCGGGCTCCAGATCCTCCTTGCGGCGCACGATGTAGACGCCGACCGAGGAACCCCCGTCGGGGGTCTTCACCACACAGGGAACGCTGGTCTGCCGGCAGACAGAGGTCACGAATTTGTCCCTGGCCCTGTCCGAAAGGCTCACTCCACTATCCTGTTTTCCGCTCTTGGCGGACCCGGTCCGGGACGCGGGCATCCAGTCGCTCTCCACATAGTCCCAGCGCCGGAAGGCCGGTGTCCGCACGCCGCGGGGGCCGACCACCATCTTGGTGATCATCTTGTCCATGGCCATGGCGGCGCCCAGATGGCCGGATCCGGTATAAGGGATCCCCAGGGTGTCAAAGGCCGCCTGGACACTGCCGTCCTCCCCGTTTTTGCCGTGCAGGGCGATAAAGACGATATCCGCCGCCCCGCAGAGCTCCAGGACATGCTTTCCGAACAGGGACGGACTCTTCCATTTTCTGGACCTGCGGACCGCATCCAGGTCCGGAGCCTGTCCGTCAAAAGAAAACTCCGGAACAGGCGGAAGGTCCGCAAACATTTTCTCCGGGTCAAAGGCGGCCGCGCCGCCGTTCACGTCGATGTCCCCTTCGTCTTCATCAAAGCCAAGGAAGAGGTCCGCGAGCACCGCCCGGTGGCCGCGTCTTCTGAGCGCTGCGCAGACACGGGAACCTGTCAGGAAGGAAATATTCCTCTCCGTACTGAGCCCCCCGCACAGCACCACGATCTTTAATTGTTTCAATGGACTCCTCCACGCCATCTGCTGGCGTTTTTTGTAAAAGATGATCTGTAACTATCCAGCGGTCCGGAACGTCCGCGGATCGGAGGTGCAAAGCACCTGCAATCCACGATCATAGATGCACAAGCATCTATGGCTATGGGCTGCTGACCAGTTGTGATGATCTTTTCATCAGAATATAAAGGAAAGAGCCGCAGGAACCGGCTGTGTCCAGCCGGACCTGCGGCCCAAGTTCACTCAAATGATTACGGTTGATCCGCATGCCGGATCTCCGCCCCGGAAACCCGTCAAAAACCACGGGCTTTCAGAACTGTCCGTGCCGCGAAGATCATTGGCTCCGGCCATACTGATCATTCCGCGCTGTTGGACTCCGCCGCGGCCGCAGTCTTTTTGCGTCTGCGCCTTGCGGGAAGCTTGACCTTGTCGAGGTGCCAGATGTCGTCGACATACTCCTGAATGGTCCTGTCGGAAGAGAACTTGCCGACATTGGCGACATTGAGGATGGCCATCTGCGCCCAGCGCTTCTGATCCTTGTAGGCCTCGCAGATGTCGTGCTGGGCCTGCGCGTAGGAGCGGAAATCCTTGAGGATGAAGTAGCGGTCCGCGGGATCCATGCCGTTCCTCTGCAGGAGGCTGTTGTAGAGCGGGCGGAAGAGCTCCGGATTCTCGGGGGAGTAGGTTCCGTTGACCAGCTGGACCAGGACCTGGCGGATCTCCTCGTCCTCGTTGAAGATCTGCATGGGATCGTAGCCGCCGTTCTTCTCGTAGTTCATGACCTCCTCGGAGGACAGACCGAAGATGAATGCGTTCTCCTCGCCGACCTCCTCGACGATCTCGACGTTGGCGCCGTCCATGGTACCCAGGGTCACCGCGCCGTTGAGCATGAACTTCATGTTGCCGGTGCCGGAGGCCTCCTTACTGGCTGTGGAGATCTGTTCGGAGATATCCGCCGCCGCGATGATGATCTCGGCGTTGGAGACCTTGTAGTCCTCGATGAAGACGACCTTGATCTTGTCGTCGATGGACTCGTCGTTGTTGATGACGTCCGCGACGGAATTGATCAGCTTGATGGTCAGCTTGGCGGTCTTGTAGCCCGCTGCGGCCTTGGCGCCGAAGATGAAGGTGTGCTTGGGAATATCCAGCGTGGGATCCTTTTTGATCTGGTTGTACAGATACATCACGTGCAGGATATTCAGGAGCTGTCTCTTGTACTCGTGCAGGCGCTTGACCTGTACGTCAAAGATGGACCGGGGATCGACCTCGATGCCGTTGTGCTCCAGGATATAGTCGGCCAGACGGACCTTATTCTTGTACTTGATGTTCAGGAATTCCTTCCTGGACTTCTTGTCATCCGCGTAGACGCGCAGCTCCTTCATGCGGGAGAGGTCGGTGATCCATTCGTCGCCGATGTGGTCGGTGACCCAGTCCGCCAGAAGCGGGTTGCCGTGCAGGAGGAACCGTCTCTGGGTAATGCCGTTGGTCTTGTTGTTGAACTTCTCCGGGAAGAGCTCGTAGAAGTCCTTGAGCTCGCGGTTCTTGAGGATCTCGGTGTGCAGGCGGGCAACGCCGTTGACGCTGTAGCCGGCCACGATCGCCATGTTGGCCATGCGGACCTGGCCGTCGTAGATGATGCCCATGCTTCGGATCTTGTCGTGGACATTGACACCGGAATTGTCATAGACCTCGTGCAGGTGCTTCTCAAAGCGGCGGTTGATCTCCTCGACGATGCCGTAGATGCGGGGCAGCAGCTGGGAGAAGAGGTCGATGGGCCACTTCTCGAGCGCCTCGGCCATGATGGTGTGGTTGGTGTAGGCGGTGCAGTGGGTCGTCACTTCCCAGGCCTCGTCCCAGGTCAGCCCGTACTCGTCCATGAGCAGACGCATCAGCTCCGGCACAGTCAGGGTCGGATGAGTGTCGTTCATCTGGAAGACCAGCTTCTCGGGGAGCTTTTTGATGTCGTCGTGGGTCTGCAGATACTTCTGGATCGCGGCCTGCAGGGAGGCAGAGACAAAGAAGTACTGCTGCTTGAGGCGCAGCTCCTTGCCCTGGTAATTCTCGTCGTTGGGATAGAGGACATCACAGATGGTCTTGGCCAGGTACTCCTGCTCCACGGCCTTCTGGTAGTCGCCCTTGTCGAAGGAATCGAGCTTGAAGCTCTCGACGGGCTGGGCATCCCAGATGCGGAGGGTGTCGACAAAACCGTTGCCGTAGCCGATGACGGGCAGGTCGTAGGGTACCGCCTTGACGGCGCTGTAGCCTTCCTGCCTGAACATGGTCCTGCCGAGCTTCTCGTCATAGTAAGAGGTCACGTAGCCGCCGAAGTGCACCTCCTGGGTGTACTCGGGTCTGCGAAGCTCCAGGGGATTGCCGTTCTCAAGCCAGTTGTCCGGGACTTCCTTCTGGTAGCCGTTCTCGATCTTCTGCTTGAACATGCCGTAGTGATAACGGATGCCGCAGCCGTAAGCCGCATAGTTGAGGGTAGCAAGGGAATCCAGGAAGCATGCGGCCAGACGGCCGAGACCACCGTTGCCGAGCGCGGCATCGGGCTCCTGGTCCTCGATGGCGTTCATCTTGAAGCCCAGCTCCTTGAGGGCCTCGGCGATGGGCTCATAAGCCATCAGGTTGATGGCGTCGTTGCCGAAGGCGCGGCCCATCAGGAACTCCATGGACAGATAGACCAGTCTCTTGGGGTCCTGATCGTCAAAGGCCTTCTGCGTCCGCATCCAGCAGTCGATGATCTGGTCCTTGAGGGCCAGGGCGGAGGCCTGGAACACCTGCTGCTCCGTCGCTTCCTTCATGGTGCGGCGGTACATGGTGCGCACATTGTACTCCACGCTTCTCTTAAACAGATCCTTGTCAAATTCAATTGCGGGTCTTTTCACCATATATTCCTCATTTCTTATGATTTGGCCAGTCTTGAGGACACGTATCCGGGTGTGTTTTCCGGAATGATTCCGGTCATCCGGATACGCGGACCACCGACCGGCCAGTGTATTTGCATCACAGGCCATGTTTCCCCTGGGGGGGACAGAGCCACGGTGTCAAAAACGATATCCTGATCAGATCTTCTCGACGCTGATCTCGGCCTTCTCACCGTTGATATCCCATTCCTTGGCATTGGCCAGGGTCTGTCCGTCGAGCACCTCGACCGCCAGGACCTTGTCGGCGATGGCCTTCTCGTTCTTGTGCAGGACCTCCGTGAGCTTGTCATTGCCGGAGAGCGCCACGCGGATGCGGTCGGTGACCTCGAAGCCGGCCTCCTTGCGCATGGTCTGGATCTTGCTGATCAGCTCGTAGACAAAGCCCTCTTCGATCAGCTCCGGCGTGAGGTTGGTGTCGATCACGACGGTATAGCCGCCGTCCTCCTGGGAGATGTAGCCCTCCTTCTGGGTCATCTCGATGAGGAGGTCCTCCCTGGTGAGCGCGACTTCCGTCCCGTTCACATCGAAGGTCAGGGCGCCCTTCTCATTGAGCTCGTCCATGGCCGCGTTGCCGTCCAGGTCCGCCAGGAAGGTGCGGATGCCGCCCAGCTGCTTGCCGTATTTGGGCCCGACGGTGCGGAGCTGGGGCTTGAAGGTATAGCTGGTAAATTCGCGGACATCGTCCGTGAAGTCCACGCTCTTGATGTTGAGCTCGTTCTCGATGATCTCGATGAAGAACTCATCCAGTCCTCCCTCCGCGTCAGCAGGCGCCTTGACCAGCATCTTCGCGACGGGCTGGCGGTTCTTGATGCCGGACAGGTTCCGGCAGGCGCGGCCCATGACGATGACCTTGAGGACCTTGGCCATGGATTTCTCCAGGGCGGGGTCGAGCATGCTCTCATCAACAGTCGGATAATCGCACAGGTGGATGGACTCCGGCGCGGATGCGTCCACACTGCGGACGATGTTCTGGTAGATCTCCTCGGTCATGAAGGGGATCATGGGGGCAGCGGCCTTGCAGACACCGACCAGGGCTGTGTAGAGGGTCATGTAGGCATTGATCTTGTCCTGCTCCATGCCCTTGGCCCAGAAGCGGTCGCGGCAGCGGCGGACATACCAGTTGGACATCTCGTCGACAAAGTCGGACAGGGCCGCGGCGGCCTCGGGGATCCGGTAGTTGTCGAGGTTCTGGTCCGCCTTTTTGATCATCGTGTTCATCCGGGACAGGAGCCACTTGTCCATGACGGACAGGCTGCTGTAGTCCAGGGTGTACTTCGTGGGATCAAACTGGTCGATCTCCGCATAGAGTGTATAGAAGGCATAGGTGTTCCAGAGGGTTCCCATGAACTTGCGCTGGCCCTCTTTCACCGCCTTGTCCGAGAACTTGTTGGGCAGCCAGGGCGCGCTGTTGGTATAGAAATACCAGCGGATCGCGTCCGCCCCGTGCTCATTGAGCGCGGTAAAAGGATCGACGGCATTGCCCTTGGACTTGGACATCTTGTTTCCGTCCTCATCCAGCACGAGCCCCAGAACGATGACGTTCTTGTAGGCGGGCTTGTTGAAAAGAAGCGTGGAGATCGCGTGCAGGGAGTAGAACCAGCCGCGGGTCTGGTCCACCGCCTCGCTGATGAAGGAGGCGGGGAAGTTCTTCTCAAAGAGGTCCTTGTTCTCAAAAGGATAGTGGTACTGGGCGAAGGGCATGGCGCCGGAGTCGAACCAGCAGTCGATGACCTCGGGGACGCGCTTCATCTGTCCGCCGCAGTCGGCGCACTTGATGAAGTAATTGTCGACGTAGGGTCTGTGGAGCTCGGTCTGCGCCGCGGCCGGATCGCCGGTCAGGTCCGCCAGCTCCTGACGGCTGCCGACGCTGATCTGCTTTCCGCAGTCCGGGCACTCCCAGATGTTGAGGGGTGTGCCCCAGTAGCGGTTTCTGGAGATGCCCCAGTCCTGGATGTTCTCCAGCCAGTTGCCAAAGCGCCCCTCGCCGATGTTGGCGGGGATCCAGTTGATCTCCTTGTTATTGCGGACCAGGTCGTCGCGGACCTTGGTCATCTCGATGAACCAGGACTCACGCGCGTAGTAGATCAGGGGCGTGTTGCAGCGCCAGCAGTGCGGGTAGTCGTGTTCGAACCTGGGCGCGTCAAAGAGCAGGCCTCTGGCCTCCAGCTCCTTGAGGACCTCGGGGTCGGCGCTGACGGCGCCGTCCTTTATCTCGGCCTCGGTGGGCTTGCAGCGCATGCCCGCGAAGGGAGTCTCGGGCTTCATGACACCCTTGTCGTCCACCATCTGGACGAAGGGCGCGTCGTACTTGCGGCCCACGCGCGCGTCGTCTTCACCGAAGGCGGGCGCGATGTGGACGATGCCGGTACCGTCGGTCATGGTCACATAGTCGTCGCAGTAGATAAAGAAGGCTTTCTTGTGCTGCTTCGCTGCCACGTCCGCGGCGCACTGGTAGAGGGGCTCGTACTCCTTGTACTCGAGGTCCTTACCGGTCATCTCAGCCAGGATCTCATAGGCAGGTGCAGCGGGTACAGCCTCTGCAGCCTGGACGGGTGCCGCGGCTTCCGCCTGGTCGCCGCCCTGCTTTTTGCCCTTTTTCTTCTTATTCTTTTTGCCCTCGCCGGCCTTGTCCGCCTCGGGAGCGGGCGCCGCGAAGACCTTGTCCAGCAGGGCCTTGGCCATGTAGTAGACATTGCCGTCGGCGGCCTTGACCCTGGCGTAGGTCTCCTCCGGGTTGACGCAGAGGGCGATATTGGAAGGAAGGGTCCAGGGGGTGGTCGTCCATGCCAGGAAGTAAGCGTCCTCGCCCTTTACCTTGAAGCGGACGACCGCAGACCTCTCCTTGAGGGTCTTGTAGCCCTGCGCCACCTCGTGGGAGGACAGGGGTGTGCCGCAGTGAGGGCAGTAGGGAACGACCTTGAAGCCCTTGTAGAGCAGGCCCTTTTTCCAGATCTCCTGCAGAGCCCACCACTCGGACTCGATGTAGTCGTCATAGTAGGTGACATAGGGGTTGTCCATGTCCGCCCAGAAGCCGACGATGCCGGAGAAATCCTCCCACATGCCCTTGTACTGCCAGACGCTCTCCTTGCACTTCTTGATGAAGGGCTCGATGCCGTAAGCCTCGATCTCGTCCTTGCCCTCGATGCCGATGGCCTTCTCGACCTCCAGCTCAACGGGCAGTCCGTGGGTGTCCCAGCCGGCCTTGCGGGGGACCTGGTATCCCTTCATGGTGCGGTAGCGCGGAACCATGTCCTTGATGACACGGGTCAGCACGTGGCCGATGTGGGGCTTGCCGTTGGCGGTCGGCGGTCCGTCATAGAACATATACAGGGGCCGGCCTTCGCGCTCCTCGATGCTCTTCTCAAAGATGTTATTGTCTTTCCAGAACTTCACGGTCGCGTGCTCGCGGTCCACGAAGTTCAGGTCCGGATTTACCTTTTTGTACATTCTCTCGCTTCCTTCCTCGTATCCTTTATGTCGAAGCGCAGTAAAAAATGCGCACGGCTTATTATTGCCGAGCCCTGCCGACAGGTTCGCGGACTTCGTCCGCTCACTGTCGCGGCATTCGCCGTATGCATACATTCTGCCCTGTGTCCGATTGAGAGCAGGCTCTCATCGGCCAAATGGCAGAATGTATGCGCATGGCTCATTGCGGACGCGCAAAACAGAGGCCTGGCACTTCTTTCCATATCATATCACATAGATACATATACGCTTTAACGTATTGTATACATGTATATTCCAAAAAAAGCGCAGGACTCTGCCGCAGACAAAAAAGCCATGGCTTATATTGCCATAGCCATTTTGCAATGTCAAGAAAAAAAGCTTTCCACAAACGTTTCCATCTACCCACTGTTCCTGAATACAGGGCCCTGTCTGCACTTACATCGACTGCCGGATCCTGTCGATGGCCCGCAGGGTATTTTCAATGGTCCCGAAGGCGGTCAGGCGGAAGAAATGCTCTCCCGCGGGTCCGAAGCCGGAGCCGGGGGTGCCGACGACATTGGCTTTTTCCAGCAGGCTGTCAAAAAACGCCCAGCTGGTCATGTCATCAGGGGTCCTGAGCCAGATATAGGGGGCATTGACGCCGCCGTAGACCTCATAGCCCGCGCCGCGCAGTCCCTCCAGAATGCACTTCGCGTTGCGCATGTAGTAGGCGATCTGGTCCCTGATCTGCTGTCTTCCCCTCTCCGAATAGGCAGCCTGACCGGCCCGCTGGATGATATAGGGAGCGCCGTTGTACTTGGTCCCGTGGCGTCTGGCCCAGAGGGGATGGAGACGGACCCCGTCCGCCTCCAGATCCTTCGGGATGACGGTAAAGCCCAGGCGCAGGCCCGTGAAGCCGGCCGTCTTGGAGAAGGACCGGAACTCGATGGCGCAGCCCCTGGCCCCCTCGCACTCATAGATACTGTGGGGGACCTTGTCCTCCGAGATAAAGGCCTCGTAGGCGGCATCATAGAGAATGATGGAGCCGTGGCGGTTCGCGTAGTCCACCCACTCCTGAAGCCGGTCTTTTGTCATGACCGCCCCCGTCGGATTGTTGGGAAAGCAAAGATAGATCAGGTCCGGCGCCTTCCCGTCAGAGGGCTTTGGCAGCTCCGGCGCAAAGCCGTTATCGGCCGTGCAGGGCATGTAGACGACATCCCGGTAGCAGCCGGCCGCCGCGTCGTAGGGGCCGGTCCGGCCCGCCATGACATTGGAGTCCACGTAGACCGGATAGACCGGGTCGCAGACCGCGATCGTGTTGTCGGTGCTGAAGATCTCCTGGATATTGCTGCAGTCGCACTTGGCCCCGTCGGAGATAAAGATCTCGTCCGCTGAGATGTCACAGCCCCGGCTCCGGAAATCATATTCCGCGATGGTCTCCCGCAGAAAGTCATAGCCGAGGTCGGGGGCATAGCCGCGGAAGGTGTCCGCCTGCCCCATCTCGTCGACCGCGCTGTGGAGGGCCCGGATGATCTCCGGGGCGATCGGCTGTGTCACATCACCGATCCCCAGCCGGATGACCTCTGTCCCGGGATGGCTCTCCTGATATTCCCGGACCTTCTGCGCAATGGTGGAAAAAAGATAGTTTCCCGGGAGCTGCAGGTAGTTCTGATTCGCTTTTGCCATAATCCGTTCCTCCGTAATTATCATGTATACTCGCGGATGATCTGGGCCGCGACCTCCATCTTGGTGAGGCCGTCGTCCATGGCCCTCTTTTCCAGGTAGTAATGGGCCTGGTCCTCCGTCATCTGACGCATCTGGATCAGCAGGCACTTGGCCCTGGTCGTGACGCTGATCTCATTGAGCCTTTTGCGCATGCGCTTCAGCTCCTCCTCCCGCTCCATCAGGCGGGCGCGCATGTTCAGGATCAGCCGGACCATCTCCGTCAGGATCCTGCGCCTGAGGGGAAGGGTCATCACATAGACCGGGTAATTCCTGCAGCGGTAGCCGATCTGCGCCTCCACCTCCTTGCCGACCAGGAGGATGATCTGCATCTGCGGATTCCTGGAGGAGACCATCAGCAGATCGTCCATGGCGGCCGACTCCTTCCGCGACATGCCAAAGAGGAGGATCTCCGGCGGGGCGGCCGCTGCTGGCGATGACGCCGCCTGGGCGATCTCCGTCACCGTCCTGGCCTGGAGAATGCGCAGAGGGGGTCCCGAGGACCGGGTCAGGGTCTGCACATCCGCCAGGATCTGCAGAATGGCGCGCATGGTCTCTTCTGTCCCTGCCGCCGCTATGATACTGCACGGCGAAACTGTCTGTTTCATAAATACCTCAACGAATATATGATCAATTTCCCGGGAACTCTCTCATCTCGAAGTTCTCCGGGTGTAGGCCCGCAGACAGGTCCCGGGCACATATTTCCTGACCAGGTCACTCTCCTGCACGATCTGCACCGCCTCCTGAAGGCTGCCGGGAAGCTGCTCGAGGCCGCGCATGAGGACGGGGTCGGCCGTGTAGAGATTGATATCCAGGGGGGACGGGAGGGTCAGATGCTGGTCGATCCCGTTCATGCCCGCCCGGATCAGGAGAGCAAAGGCCAGATAGGGGTTGGCCTTGGGATCGGGTGACCTGAGCTCGATCCGCCTTCGTCCGGAGGGATCCGCGGGGATCCGGATGAGCTGGCTGCGGTTCTGCACAGCCCAGCTGACATAGCGGGGCGCCTCCATCCTGCCCAGGCGGGCATAGGACTGCTCCACAGGATTGAGAAAGAGGGTGATGTCGCGGACAGACTTCAGGATCCCCGCCATGAAGGCATCTGTGTAGTCGATCCCGTCCTCGCTGTGCACGGAAATATTCAGGTGCATTCCGCTTCCGGGCGCATCCGGGATCGGCTTGGGGGAGAAATCCGCCGCACAGCCATCCGCCGCGCAGATGCTGCGGACCGCCCACTTGACCGTGGAGGTATTGTCCGCGGCCGTCAGGGGATCACTGTAACGGAAATCGATCTCCATCTGGCCCGGCCCTCGCTCATGGTGGGAGGATTCCGGCTGTATGCCCATATCCTGCAGGGCAAAGCAGATGTCCCGCCGCAGGTTTTCCCCTGCGTCGAGGGGTTCGACGTCCATGTAGCCGGCCCGGTCGATCGGTGTCTGGGTCACCTGGCCCAGGGCATCCCTGCGGAACACATAAAACTCCATCTCGGAGGCGAATTTCACCCGGATGCCGCGCTCCGCCGCATCCTGCACGGCCCGGCGGAGGATGTATCTGCTGTCCGCCTCGAAGGGCGTCCCGTCCGGATCAACGATGTCACAGAAGATCCGGCAGACCCTGCTGTCGGAGGGCCGCCAGGGCACAATGGAGATCGTCGACAGGTCTGGCTTGAGGAAGAGATCACTCCGCACATCGGTGTCAAACCCCGCGACGGCAGACCCGTCGATCGAGACGCCCCACCTGACAGCCCGCTCCAGCTCGCCGGACATGATGGCTATATTTTTCTGTTTACCGAATACATCAAAAAAGGCGAGCCGGATAAACTCCACGTTTTCCTCCTCGACAAACTGCATCAGTTCTTCGTATCCCTGCATATCCAGTCCTTTCCCTCTGTGATCATGGTCTGTTTTTCCATTCAAAACTCTGCGCAGTGTTTTGCTATTTTTTGGCTTTTATCTTAAAGATTTACCTTCCGCGCCTTCAGGTCCGTCCGATGCCGTCAGACATGCCTGAAAAAGAAAAAAAGGCACCTGAACAGGGCAGCCTCCGCTGCCGCTTCAAGCGCCTTTGCTCACTTCATTATTATACCCGCGGGAAACATAAAGTCAATTATTTGTATTCACAATGCAGAGCAATTCCTCCGGGCGCCTTCCTACACGCAGAATGGCCTGACAGCTGCCTGCGTACCTGTTTTACGCAGGGGACCACACCGCATGTACCGGCGCGCCGGTTATTGAAAGAACAGATAACCGCAAAGGAATATCCCTGTTAGAATTGGTCTGAAAGCCGCAGGAATAACAGGAGTCAATTCTATGAATTTCAACACTTGTCTTCTTCATGGTAATGAGGCAGAGCATTATCCGGACGGCGCCACCCTGGTGCCGGTCTCCCAGTCCAATGCCTTCCTCTGTGAAACGATCGAAGAACTGGAAAGAGTCTTTTCCCATAAAAAAGCCGGATATGCCTATTCGAGGATCGGCAATCCAACTGTGGCAGCTTTCGAGCAGAAAATCAGCCGGCTGGAGGGCGGGATCGGCGCCGTGGCGACGTCTTCCGGTATGGCCGCTGTCTCGCACACTCTCCTGAGCCTGCTGACCCCCGGAGATGAGATCATCGCCTCCGGCTGTCTGTACGGCGGGACCATCGGACTTCTGGATGACCTGGATAAGCTCGGGATCCACACGCGCTTTGTCCCCCGCCTGGACCCGGATACGATTCAGGCCTCGGTCTCCGAACGGACCAGATGTGTGTTCGGAGAGGTGATTGCCAATCCGGCCCTGCATGTCATGGATATACGCGCGGCGGCGCAGGCCGCCCATGCGGCAGGCCTTCCCCTGATCGTGGACAGTACGACCGCGACGCCCTTTCTGTGCAGGCCCCTCTCCCTGGGGGCGGACCTGGTCATTCACTCCACCTCCAAATATATTTCCGGCAGCGGAAATGCCATCAGCGGCGTGGTGGTGGACGGCGGGACATTTCCATGGGACAGTGTCCGTTTCCCTGCCCTGCGGGGATTCGAGCATGCCGGCAGGCTTGCCTTCCTCCTGCGGCTGCGCACCGACATCCACGAAAACCTGGGCGGGTGCCTGAGCCCCATGAATGCTTATCTGGGGATCCTGGGGCTGGAGACACTGGGGCTTCGCATGGAGCGGATCTGTGATAACGCCGCCCGGCTGGCCCGGGAGCTGCAAAAAGCCCGGGTCGATGTCAATTATCCGGCTCTGGACGGGAATCCCGAAAAGGACCTGTGCGCTGCGCAGTTCCGGGGGCTGGGCGGTGGGATCCTGACCTTCCGCGCAGGGTCGGCGGAAAGAGCAAGGGCTGTCATCAACCGCCTGCACTGCGCCTGCATCGCTTCCAACATCGGCGATGTGCGGACCCTGGTCCTTCTCCCTTCCACAACCATCTTTTCCAAAAATACGGACCGGCAGAAGGCGGACGCCGGCGTCTTCGAGGACACGGTGCGCGTCTCCGTCGGGATCGAGGACGCGGAGGACCTGATTGATGATTTCCTCACCGCCCTGGCGTCTGCCGGATGAAAAGACGGCCCAAAGCTTCTGTGATCCTTCGGAGAATTCGCCTTAACGAAATTCTCCGAAGGGTGAAAAAACACTCGATAGCGTTTTTTTCACTCCGGATGCTTGTGACGGAGCACAAGCATCCTGTGATGTCAACGAGAAATCGTCAATTTCAAAGCCCTTATATGTAAGGCTTTGAAATACGAATTTCTCGGACAAATGCTTTGCATTTGTTGACGATTGCCTGCGCACTTGCGTGCTCCGGCATGTTGCGGAAGAGTGAAAAATGCCCGATCAGACAAAATTCTGCAATTCTTCCAGGTACCTCTGCGCAATACTGCTGAGAGGTACCTGTTTCTTTTTGATATAGCCGATGGTCATCTTCTCCTTTGTGCGGAGGGGGACGGCGCGGTAGAGGTCTCCGTTGAGTTCCTCGCAGATGATACCGCTGCAGAGCGTATATCCGCCCAGACCCACCATCATATTCAGAATGGTCGCACGGTCGCTGACCCGGATAACCTGGCGATAGTGGTAGGTGCTCATGACCTCCTCCGCGAAATAAAAGGAGTTCTCCTCTCCCTGGTCAAAGGAAATGCAGGGATAGGGAGCGAGCTGCTCGATGCTGACGGCGCTCCGGTCCGCCAGCGGATGTTCTCTCCATAAATAGACGGAGATCGGGCAGTCAAAAAGCGGGATGAACTCGATCCCGCAGTCATTGAACAATTTTGTCAGGACACTCCTGTTGAAATCGTTGAGGTAGAGAATGCCCAGTTCGCTCTTCAGCGTCCTGACATTGCGGATCACCTCACCGGTGCGGGTTTCATAGACGGCAAATTCATAGCGGTCCGTCCCGCAGGCGCGGACTGTCCGGATAAAGGCCTGCACGGCAAAGGTGTAGTGCTGCATGGAGACAGAGAACCGGCTGCGGCGTTTTTCTGTCCGCAGATACCGGTCCTCCATCAAAAGGAACTGATCCTTGACCTGCCTGGCATATCCCAGAAACTCCTCTCCCTCCGGCGTGACCCGGATTCCGCGGTTTGTGCGCGCAAAAATGGTCACCCCGATCTCCTCCTCCAGCTCCCGGATCGCTCCGGACAGCCTCGACTGGGAAATAAAGAGGGTTTTGGAGGCACTGTTGATGGACCTGCTCTCGGCGACCGCCAGCACATATTCGATCTGTTGTATGGTCATAAAATCACCTGTATTTCGCTCCTGTCTGCCTGTTCGCTTCTGCTCCAGGGAAGAGCATTTGTCACAGACAGGACCGCATCGAAATGCGTCATCCCTGTATATACCGAATCTCTTTCTTTTCCACATGACCGCCCTCGATGCGGAATGCATTGAGGACAGGCGCTCCGCGCTCCATCAGAGAGAGGATCAGGTACAGGGCGCTGCTGTCATAGGCCAGGCGTATGTCCTCCTCGCTGGGGCGGGACGGCGAAGCCGGATGGCTGTGCCAGTTGCCCAGAGGCTTCCAGCCGTTTGCCCGCATCTCTTTCACAGCCGCGAGCTGGCCCCCGGGGTCCAGCGAAAAGTGTTCCTCACTGTGGTCTGTGTTTTCCAGGGGATAGACCTTCTCGATATAGCTGTTTCCCAGGTCGTCCTGACTGCCCCCGATCAGGCCGCAGGCCTCCTCCGGAAGGCACTGCAGGGCATGTTCCAGAAGCTTTTCATATTCTCTCAGCTGCAGATAGATCATCTGTGCCTCCTCTTTCGTTTCCGGGGCCCGGCTGAGCCCCTGCATATTCCCGCGTGTGAAACGCATCAGCTTTTTTGTTGCGCCCGGTTTTTCGCAAAAATGCATCGTTCAGGATTCGCTTGCGAGTCCTGCGCATGCCCGAAGGACATGCTGACGGTTGCGGGCTGCCCGTAAGGGCAGCATCTTCCGCACCCCATCCCGAGGCGGTCTGGATCGTAACTGCTCTTTACCTGTTTTTCAGGTCGCAGGATGGCAGCTCGTAATCAAACGGCGCATGGATCGTGCGCTCACCGCTGCAGACGGCGCAGTGGCTGTCCCGGGGAAGGCGGATCGTGCGGAACTGCATTTTCAGGGCATCATAGGTCAGCAGCCGGCCGGTCAGCAGGTCCCCCGCGCCTGTAATATATTTGACGGCCTCCATGGCCTGCAGGCAGCCGATCACGCCCGCAACGGCGCCGATCACGCCGGCCTCTCTGCATGTGGGCACCAAGTCTTTGGGCGGCGGCTCCTTGAATACGCATCGATAGCAGGGGCCTTCGCCCGGGACATAGGTCATGAGCTGTCCCTCGAAGCGGATGATCCCCGCATGGGAGAAGGGCTTTTCCTCCAGGACACAGGCGTCGTTGATGAGGAATTTGGCGGGAAAATTGTCGGTCCCGTCCAGGATAAAATCGTAATCACGGATGATCCCGCTGATATTTTCCGATGTGATGTATTCATAATACGTGTGCACATCGATCTCAGGGTTGATCGCCAGCATGGAATCTCTGGCGGATTCCACCTTGGGCCTTCCGATGTCCGCTGTGGAGTGGATGACCTGCCGCTGCAGGTTGGACAGGTCGACGACATCCGCATCCGCGATGCCGATCGTTCCCACACCGGCGGCCGCCAGATAAAGCGCCGCCGGGGCGCCCAGTCCGCCCGCTCCGATGATCAGGACTCTGGCCTGCATTAATTTTTTTTGTCCCTTCGGACCGATCTCCTTCAAGATGATGTGCCTGGAGTATCTCTCCAGCTGTTCATTTGTAAAAGCCATGCTGCTCCTTTCAACAGCTGCCGCCCGCTTTGTCCGGCGGCATGCCCGGTCAGCGATCCGCTGCGCCGCCTCCCATAAAATACAGAAACTCCACGACGTCCCCATCCTGCAGGATCCGGGATGTCCTCTCCGTATTGGGGAGGAAGGAATCATTGACCGTCACTGTGACATACTGAGGCGTCTCGACTTTTTCCGCCTCGATCAGGTCTTCGACAGAAAGACCGTCGGCATATTCTTTTTCTGCACCTGCAACAATGATCTTCATGTTTTTTCCTTTCCTTTTCATACCGTTTATACCGCACCGGAGGGCGGCACTCTCTTCTAATCCGTCAGGCCTTCTGTACGATCAAATCAAAGGTCCCGTCTTCGTTGTGGATCAGCTTCAGCACGCGGTGCCCCTCTTCCTTGATACTGCGGGGCACGTTCTGAACCGGCTCTCCGTCATTCATATGGACTGAGAGAATCTCTCCCTCCTCCAGCTCCTCCAGGGCGACCTTGGCTTTGACAAAAGTCACGGGACAGACCACGTCCGTGATATCCACTGTATCTGTGATCCTGTATTCTGCCATTTTCTCTCTTACCTCCCATGCCGCTCATCAGAGCGGCAGCGCAATGCGATCACAGGTGCCTGGGCCAGCGGCACAGGCACCGGAGCGTTTTAAAAAAATGTCTCCAAAAAACTTCCTAACTGATCATTTTTTTAAGATTTCTTTCATAGATCCTGCCTGCTCATCATAGATCCGGTGGATGTCTGCATGAGCCCGCACCGGTTCATGTATGCATCCGGATCGACGACACAGGACTGGGTCAGTGCGCAGGCCCGTCGCTCTGCCAGGCTTCGAGGATCCTTTGGGTGAAAGGCTCCCAGCCCAGGCGCTCCAGGGTCCTGGCGAACCGCTCGCCGGGCAGGGCGTTCTCATCAAAATAGTCGATGGCCGCGTCCGCGACGCGAAGCAGGGTCTCCCTGTCCTGAATAATGGGCAGAAGCTCCCGGCCTTTTTGGATATCGTTGCCGAAGGTCCCGCCGAAGGAGACCAGAAAGCCCTCCCGGCCCTTCCAGGCCCCGGTCGGACAGGCGCTCACGCACCGCCCGCAGTGATTGCACTTGTCCGGCTCAACGAGGATCTCTCCGTCCGCGATCCGGATGGCACCGCGGCGGCAGGCCTTTTCGCACACGCCGCAGAAAATACATTCCTCCCGGTTCCAGTTGATGACCATGCCGCCCTTGACGCCGAGGTCGTTCTCCTCCGCCTTGAGGCAGTTGTTCTGACATCCGGTCACGCCGAATTTGAATTTGTGCGGAAGCTGACGGCCGAAATACCGTCTGTCCAGCTCCTCTGCGATCTCCAGCGCGTCGATGCAGCCGCTCGGACAGCACCTGCCGCCCTGGCAGGCGGTCACCGTGCGCACCCGGGGGCCGCAGACGCCGGGCTCCACATCCGACCTGGCAAGACAGTCCTTCACCTCTTCGATATCCTCCAGCCGGATAAAGGGGATCTCTAGGCCCTGGCGGCTCGTCAGATGCACATAACTGTGCCCGTACTTCTCCGCCGCCTCCGCGATCGCTTTGAGCTGCTGGACGGTTACGGTTCCCCCAACGACCCGCAGCCGCATGGAAAACATATCCTTTTGTTTCTGGCGCATAAAACCGCCGGCCTTCAGCGCTGCATAATCCGCCGCCATTGGCTCCTCCTTTCACATCTTATCGGTGCACATCATCCTGTATCCAGGCCGATCTGTGTAAACTTACATATCTTCCAATCGTTTCTCTTTGCTGAACACCTGACCGCCTGTCTCTCTCAGATCACATATTGATCATCTCTCAGCTGAACACATAATTCACGGTGTTCTCATACATCAGCCTGTCTTCCTCAGATCCTCCGGGGCGAAGGTCCAGGATCCTGCCGGTCGAGGGGGCCGTGGCGAGCGCCCGCAGGCGCTCCTCGAATCCCTCCTGGCCCCGCGGGCAGACGACGACTGTAATGAGGCCTGCCTGCCGCAGGATGTCGACGGCAAAGACAGCCCTGTCCATATCCTTGTCCTCCGTGCTCAGGACAGACATGGTATGGAGCCCCTGGGTGATCAGTTCCTCCTCAAATCCAGCCGCTTCCTCCCTCGTCTCCGCAAGGATGATATAGGGAGTCTGTCCAAGTCTGCGCGCCCGGATCTGCGGTGTGATTCCCTCTCTTCTGTCCTCATCCGATTCCCGGAGCTCTTCGATCACGCCGCAGGCTGAGGTCGCGTTGGTGACCCGGTCGATCAGAATGACTTCCCCCAGGGTCCGGTGCCTGGAAAAGAGATCCAGGACGACCGGCGCGGACAGCTCCAGCCGGCAGCGGGCGATCTCGTTTTTCTGAATGAAAACCGGTCTGCGGTGCTCTCCGGTATTGACATCCACCGTATAGAGGACCTCCGACACCTTGCAGGGAACGAGCCTGGTGCCGATCTTGGCCAGGAAATCGCGGCCTGACGTGAGGATTCCGTTGTTCATCCATAAAAGCGTTGCATCAAGAGCAGCGCTCACAGAAAGCTCCGTACCCTTCACAAGGACACAGCCCCGGGAGACATCCACCTCTCTTGCCAGCCGCAGCATGGCGGGCTGTCCCTGCACTGCTTCCTTCACCTCCCTGCAGCCGACATAGACGGCTTCGACAGAGGCCTGTTCGCCTCCCGGCAGGACTGTGATCCTGTCACCTGTACGGACGCTCCCCGCCTCGATCTGTCCCTGAAAGCCGCGGAAGGTGTGGTCCGGCCGGCAGACCCGCTGGACCGGCATATAGAAGCCTTCCTCCGAAAGTCCGTCAACCTGCACCTTCTCCAGCCACTCCAGGAGCGGAGGGCCTGGATACCAGTCCATCAGGGCAGACCTGCGGGTCACATTTTCGCCCTCTGTCGCCGAGAGCGGGATGATCTGTATGTTCTCCAGCCCCAGGCTCCCGCAGAGCTGCCTGACCTGGCCGGCGATCGAATCAAAGGTCTCCCTGCTGTAGCCGGCCAGATCCATCTTGTTGACGGCAAACACAAACTGCCGGATCCCCATAAAGGAACAAATCCGCGTGTGCCGCCTGGTCTGGGCCAGGACTCCCTTCGTTGCGTCGATCAGGATGACCGCCAGGTCCGCAAAGCTGGCGCCGACCGCCATGTTGCGGGTATACTCCTCATGCCCGGGCGTATCCGCGACGATAAAGCTCCTTTTGTCTGTTGTGAAGTACCTGTAGGCGACATCGATCGTGATTCCCTGTTCCCGCTCCGCCATCAGGCCGTCCAGAAGCAGGGAATAATCGATCTTGCCTCCCCGCGAGCCGACCCGGCTGTCCAGCTCCAGGGCCTTCTCCTGGTCTGCGTACAGGAGCTTTGTGTCATATAAGATGTGTCCGATCAGGGTGGATTTCCCGTCGTCCACGCTCCCGCATGTGATAAATTTCAGTAAACTGTTCATAGCTGCACCTGTATACGTTGTTTCCTGCCTTTTACCTTTTTCGCTTTCCACCTGCCGCGGAAAGGAACTCTGCCGCCCGCAGGCGGACAGGCCGGGCATTCAGAAATATCCTTCGCGCTTGCGTTTTTCCATGCTGGCTTCGCCGCCGTCGCGGTCGATGACCCGGCTGGTCCGCTCGCTGGTCACGGCAGAGAGGGTCTCTTCAATGATGGCGTCCAGCGTGTCGGCCTCCGACTCGATCCCGCCGGTGAGGGGATAACAGCCCAGAGTCCGGAAACGGATCTTTTTCGTCACGATCTCCTCCCCCGGAAGCAGGGGCATGCGGTCATCGTCGACCATGAGGATGCTGCCGTCCCGGTAAATGACCGGCCGTTCCGCCGCATAGTAGAGGGGAACGATCTCGATCTGCTCCCTCCGGATGTACTGCCAGATATCCTTCTCGGTCCAGTTGGAGAGAGGAAAGACCCGGATGCTCTCCCCCTTCCGGATCCTGGTGTTGTAGAGCTTCCACATCTCGGGGCGCTGGTTTTTGGGATCCCAGGCCTGCTGCGCGCTGCGGAAGGAAAAGATCCTCTCCTTGGCGCGGGACTTCTCCTCGTCCCTGCGCCCCCCGCCGAAGGCCGCCGTAAACCCGTACTTGGAAAGCGCCTGTTTGAGTGCCTCCGTCTTCATGATATCCGTATAGGCGGAGCCATGATCAAAGGGGTTGATTCCCTGCCTGACACCCTCCTCATTGGTGTAGACCAGAAGGTCAAGGCCGTACTTGCGCATGGTATGGTCGCGGAAGGCGATCATATCCCGGAATTTCCAGGTGGTGTCTATATGCAGAAAGGGAAAGGGCGGTTTCTCCGGCCAGAAGGCCTTCAGGGCCAGGTGCAGCATGACGGAGCTGTCCTTTCCGATGGAATACAGCATCACCGGCTTCTCACATTCCGCCGCGACTTCGCGCAGAATGTAGATCGCCTCCGCTTCCAGCTTGTCCAGATGTGATAAGGTCTGCATGTTTCGTCTCCTGTCTGCTTCATGACCCGGTCCCGGGTCCTGCGTCTATTTCATCATTGTTCAAGACTCGCCTGCGAGTTTTTCGACCCGCATGCGGGATGCCCGTAAGGGTATCATCTTCCTTTTCGCTGCCGGGACAGATTTGATGCCTCTGCAGTCAGTATCTGTTGGCATCACTCCGGTCCACGGTGATCGTCACTGTCAGAGATTTGTGCTGCGGAGCAGTCAAAATATCCGCTGATCCTTCACCGTTTTCGCCTTCGAGAAAACGCTTCAGGCTGCCGCTCTGACGAGCGGCATGGTCGGGGAGCGTGATGATCCAGCGGGAAAATCTCCCCTCCTGTACGACCTGCATCCTGCCTCCCCGCCCGCCTATGTCCGCAGCCAGATAGTAGGCGATCGCGCCCGCCCTGCAGGCTTTGAGGCAGGAGGCGCAACCCCAGCACTCCTCCGGATGGGGCAGAAAAGCTGCTGCTCCATTCCGGACCCGGATCAGGTTCCCCGGACAGATTTCCGCACACGCGCCGCAGCGGACGCACCTGGCGGCATCGATCAATACACTCATTTTTCACCCCTTTTCTGCAGCGGACGAAAGACCATCCTGATCTCACCGTCCCGCACAACCGAATTGATGAACAGGGCAAACCGGTCATCCCGGTCAGGGTGGTCCGTATGGATCCCGAAGCCGGGCCAGCGCGTCTCTCTGCGGGCCTGCATGTGGGCGATCAGGGTCCTGCACACATCCAGCCGGTCCAGCAGTTCATAGATGCGGTAGAGGTCCTCCGCGGACGACACAGTGAGAGTCTCTGCCAGTCCGCGAAGCTCCAGGATCCTTTCCTGTGCAAGCTCCAGCCGGGCAGCGCTGTATCGATAACCCGTCCGGATCCCGCCGGCGTATTCGTCCATGACCTTCTGCATGGCCTCCTCCAGTCCGAAGACGTCATTGCCGCTGCCCGTTCCTGCGGATCCCGGCCTGATCCTGCTCTCATAATCCGCAAAAAATGACTGCACCTGTCCGTCGACTGAATCCCATCGGACCTGCTGCAGGTCCGGGAGATCGTCCAGCATGGTCAGGGCCGCGATCCCGCCCTCCGCCAGGGCTCCGGGAACGAACTTTTTGGGTGCGCCGCCGGCCGCGTCTCCCGCCGCATAGAGTCCCCGGATCGTGGTCCGGCGCCCCCGGTCCACCCAGAATCCGCTCCCGGTGTGTCCGCCGACGATATAGGGCTCTGTTCCCTCGATCTCCACATTAGACACCGAGGGCATCCGGCCGCTCTCGATCCAGTGCAGAGTCTGGGCGGGCGCCATATTCAGATAGGCCCGCAGAAGGCCCTGCTCCTGCTGTCCGGAGATCCCTTTGGTCCTGAGAAAACAGGGTCCCCGGCCCAGGCGGTTCTCGCCGGTGACGCCATGGGCCCTGCCCGAGGTGGACAGGCCGTATTTTTCCTCAAAGATCTCTCCTCGGGCATTGATCTCTCTGGCGCCGACGCCCAGGGCAATGGTGCCTGTGGGTGCGATCGTGTCCTTGCAGCGCTGGGCAACAAAGCGCATCTCAAAGCTTGTCATCTCCGCGCCCGCCCGGATCCCCATGGCGTAGCCCGCGCCCGTGTTGAAGGGCGGGTACCACATCTTGTGCCTGGAAAAGCCCGGATTGTTGGGGCGGTAGAGTCCTGCCGCTCCTCCGGTCGCGGCCAGCACGGCGCGGGCCAGGACCGCCAGGGCCCCGGTCCCGTCCGCCGACATGCCCACCGCGCCGCAGACGTGTTTTTCACCGGATCCTGTCGTCAGAAGGTCTGTCAGGATGACATGGTTGAGGACCGTGATATTGGGATATCGCGCGACTTCTGCCGCCAGGAGGGGTTTGATGTTCTCCCCGTTGATCCGGATATTGTAACGGCCGCGGGCGGCATAGGAGCCGTCCGCGTTTTTCTGGATCACGAGCCCCATCTTCTCCAGGTCTGTCACCGCATCACGAAAACCCCCGGCCATACTCAGGACCAGGTCGTCCCGGACGATCTCCTCCGCGTCCCGGCGGACATAGTCCAGATAATCCTGCGGGGTCTGCCCCTCTCCCAGCCAGGCATTGAGGGCGTTGACGCCCGCGGCCAGGCAGCCGGACCTCTGTATATTTGCCTTTTCCGCCACCAGGATCCTCACATCCGGTGCCTTTCGCGCAGCGGTCACGGCCGCGTAGCAGCCGGCCGTTCCGCCCCCTATGATCAGGATGTCTGTCGTCAGTAACTTCTTTTCCATATCTTTTGTCCTTACAGGAAGACGCTCTCTGTGCGCAGGGACTGGTTGAGGGCAGGATACACCTCGTCCCCGCGTATGATGAACATGCGGTGGAGGAAGACATCGACCTTCTCTCCGACCCGGATCTCCGGATCATTGAAGCTCCTGAGCGCGGAGAGGACATTGCCGTGGATCCGCACCCGGATTTCCAGACTGCTGCCGCGGAAAATGATGTCCTCCACGGTGCCCTCCTCGGCGGATTTGGCAAACTGAACGCTCTCCCCTTTTTTGAAAATACTGATGAACTCCGGCCGGACGATCCCCAGGGAGTCCTCTCCGGCATCTTCGAAGAAACGAAAGCTCCCGTAATTGGCGACCGGGACAGAATTGCCGATAAAACGGGCGACAAAGGGGGTCGCCGGGCGGGCGTAGAGCTCCGTCGGCGTTCCCGCCTGCTCCACCCTGCCCCGGTTAGTGACGATGATCTCATCCGCCACTTCGATCGCTTCGTCCTGGTCATGGGTGACGAAGATGCTGGTGATGCCGATCCGGCTGATCATCTCCCGCAGCCAGGTGCGCAGCTCCAGTCGGACCTTGGCATCGATCGCCGCGAAGGGCTCGTCGAGCAGAAGGATCTGCGGATCCGGGGCCAGGGCCCGCGCGAAGGCGACGCGCTGGCGCTGGCCGCCCGAGAGCTGGCTGGGATACCGCTTTTCCAGGCCCTCACATCCGATGAGCCTGAGGAGCTCGTCCACCTTGTCCCGGATCCTCTCCTCCGGCACCTTTTTCACCCGAAGGCCGAAGGCGATATTCTCAAAGACCGTCATATACCGGAAGAGGGCATAGCTCTGAAAGACAAATCCGATTCCCCGCTCACTGCCGGGGACGTCGTTGACGACCTTGCCGTCGATCAGGATCTGTCCGGAATCCGGATGCTCCAGGCCGGCGATCATCCGCAGGATTGTCGTTTTGCCGCTGCCGGAGGGCCCCAGCAGGGCTGCCAGCTTTCCTCTGGAGATTGAGATATTGATGTCCCTGGAAGCCTGAAAATCCCCGTAGCTTTTATTGATATTCCGGAGTTCTACATATCCGTTTTTCTCATTCATGATTTACCTCTTTCCGACCATACTGCCCGCCTCACGATTGCTTTTGACGTCAGGTTTAAAAGCCCTTTGCGGCACATTGACGGAAGGAACCCGTCCAGACCGCCGCTTCGATCCGGCGCCATTACTTATGCAGATCCAGTTCCTTTTTTCCCCGGTGTTCCAGGAAAATGCGGAGGATCAGGACAATGACTGCCATGATCACCAGAAGCGAGGAGGCGGCGAAGGCACCTGTGAAGTCATACCCCTGGTATAAAAGCTCGATATAGAGCGGCAGTGTGTTGGTCTTGCCCCGCAGATGCCCCGACAGAACGGAGACCGCGCCGAATTCTCCCATGGCCCTGGCAGTACATAAAACGATCCCGTACAGAAGGGCCCACTTGATATGGGGGAAGGTCACTCTTCGGAAGATGGTCCATGTACCTGCCCCCATCAGGGCGGCGGCCTCCTCCTCATCGGTTCCCTGGGCCGTCAGGACCGGAATGAGTTCCCGAGAGATAAAAGGGAAGGTGACGAAGATCGTGGCCAGGATGATACCGGGGACCGCGAAGATGATCTGGATTCCTCTGCTGTCCAGGATCGGGTAGAGAAAGCTCTGGCGCCCGAAGGTGAGGACATAGATGAGGCCCGCGATGATGGGGGAGACGGTGACCGGCAGATCGATCAGGGTCGAGATGATCTTTTTGCCCCGGAAGGCGTACTTGGTCAGGCACCATGCGGCGGCGATCCCGAACAGTGTGTTGACGGCGACCGCCCAGAGCGTGGCCCTCAGTGTCAGCAGGAGGGCCTTGACGGCATAGGGATCCGTGACCGCTGCCCGGTAGACCCCCAATCCCCTGCCCAGCGCCGTCATCAGGATATAGACCAGCGGCAGGATCAGAAAGACCGCCAGAAAAATGCTGACCAGAAGGATCAGGATCCATTTCGCAGGACCGCTGTTATTACGCAGTTTCATTTTGTATTCTCCTCGTGTGCATCAGGCCATCCGGCCCTGTCCCGTGCGGCATCCGTCAGCGGCATTTGCGGCTGTCATGCCAGGCCGCTGACGCCGGAATACGCTATGGCCATTGAATGGCAGATTTTGCCGTTCAGGCCAGGCCGCTGACGCGCCGGGACACAATGCTCTGCAGGACCGCATTGACCGACAGGATCACGAAGGCGATGGCCAGCATGACCAGGGCGATCGAGGTCGCCGCCGTATAGTCAAATTCCTGCAGCTCCGACATGATCAGGAGGGGGGCGATCTCCGTCTCATAGGGCGTATTTCCGGCTATGAAGACGACGCTGCCGTACTCCCCGATGCTCCTGGCAAATGCCAGCGTGAAGCCGGAGATCAGGGAGGGCAGGATCTCCGGAAAAATGACCCGCAAAAAGGTCGTCCGCCGGTCCGCGCCCAGGATCATGGCAGCCTCCTCATACTGGAGATCGACCTTCTCCAGGACCGGCTGCACAGACCGGACGACAAAGGGAATCCCGATAAAGATCAGGGCGATGGTGATCCCCAGGCGGGTGTAGGCAATCCGGATCCCGAACCGCTCGTAAAAAATCTTTCCCACCCACCCGTTTGTGGTCGTCAGATGGGTCAGGGAGATGCCCGCCACTGCGGTCGGCAGGGCAAAGGGCAGCTCGATGATGCCGTCTATGATCTTTTTGCCCGGAAACTCATATCTCACCAGGACCCAGGCCATGACCAGGCCCATGACGGCGTTGACGAGCGACGCCGCCAGGGCGGTCAGAATGCTGACCCGGTAGCCGGACAGGACCCTGGGTCTCGTGATCGTGTAGAGGAATTCGGACGGCGTGAGCTTGAGCGTGAACACCACCAGGGAGCACAGGGGCAGAAGCACCACAAGGCTCAATATAGTAATTGTCAGACCGAAGCTCAGCCCGAATCCCGGGATGATGCTTTTGTTTTTAACAGGCTTCATACCTTTCCTCCGGGATCCCTGTCAGAAATATTGCCGGGATCACTGTCAGGGACTTTGCCCATATCACTGTTCGTAGATCTGGTCAAAATATGCGCCGTCCGCGAAATGTTTACTGCGGGCCTCCGACCATCCGCCGAAATGCGTAATGTCAGTCAGTACGATATTGTCGTTGATCCAGTGTCCGTCCGCAGGAATCTCCGTGATCGTGTTGGAATCCGTGTCGGCGACATATTCCTCATAGATTTCCTGTGTGCTCGGGCGGTAGAAGTTCTGCGCCTCAATGACCTGGGCCTCATCGGAATAGAGATAGCTGAGGTATTCCGCGGCAGCATCCTCCGTTCCATGCTTCCGGGCGACCTCGTCGACGACGGCGACCGTGGGCTGGCACAGGATGGAGACAGAAGGGACGACGATCTCATATTCTCCGGGATACTCCTTCAGGGAAAGGAAGGCCTCATTTTCCCATGCCAGGAGGACATCACCCTGTCCGTTCTCCACAAAAGATGTCGTGGCGCCCCGGGCACCGGAGTCGAGCACAACGACATTTCCGTACAGCTTCCGGATGGATTCCAGGATCTCCTCCTCGCTCTGTCCCTGCTGTTCAAAGTAGTACCATGCGGCCAGGTAATTCCACATCGCGCCGCCCGAGGTCTTGGGATTGGGCGTGATCACGCCGACATCATCCCGGATCAGATCGTCCCAGTCGTAGATCTTTTTGGGGTTGCCGCTCCGCACCAGGAAGACGATCGTCGAGGTGTAGGGAGAGCTGTCCAGAGGAAATTCCGAGGTGAAGCCGTCGTCGATCAGGCCCGCGTCCGCCACCACCTGTACATCTCCCTCCAGCGCCAGGGTCACGACGTCCGCCTCCAGGCCGTTGGAGACCTCCAGCGCCTGTTTCCCGGAGCCGCCGTGGGACTGGGTCACGACGACCTCCTGCCCTGTCAGCTCTTTATAATAGGGCTCAAAGATCTGGTTGTAGGCCGCATAGAGTTCCCGGGTGGGATCATAGGATACATTGGTCAGCTCGATCACTTCCCCCTGCGCGCCATTTTCTTTGGCTGCCCCGGTGCTGTCCTGTCCGGAGTCGGCCGTCCCGGCACCGGCCCCCGATGCCCCGCCGCAGGCCGTAAGCGCCCCGGCCGCCACCGCTGCCGCGATCAGCAGGGCTGCGGCTCTTTTTGCTGCAGGTGCCATCCCCTTTCTTTCTCCCAAAAGGTGATTTCCCGAATAATTGATCTTTTCCGATTCCTTCATGGATTCAAATTGATTTGTTCTCATCTGTTTCCTCTCTCTTTCCATATTTTCAAAATGAAATTTCCATATTGAAATACTGTGCCTGGCCGGACATCGATATTTCCGCGCAGGACATTTTTTATCTGTACAGCCGGATCAGCCTGTCCGCCTTCTCCCGCCGGTCTGCGCGGGCATAAAAAAAGCAGGGCATATTCTTACGCTCCCGCTTCCGCACACAGATCTGTTCCTGCCTTTTTCGACAAGTCAACAAGACCCTCCGTACATTCGAAGCGAAACCGGGGATATTTCCAGACACATCATGAAACAGCCGTGACACATTCTCATACCGAAATTGTTTCTCATCATTTCCACCTCTCGATTTCCTTTACTTCCCTCTTTTGCTGAGACAAAAAGATCTGTCCTGTTTTCCTTTCTCCTGCATAAAGAAGATTTAGCTATTTGTCTATCGGTTTAATAGGCTTTTAAAAATGTATCACACACGGGCCGGAAAAGCAATTCCCCCCTCAAGCTGCATTTTTTATATCCTGTTATCAAAAAAAGAGATAACAGGAGTCAGAAGGGACGTTTCATTTTGACTCTTCCGCAGCATGCCGGAGCACGCAAGTGCGCAGGCAATCGTCAACAAATGCAGAGCATTTGTCCGAGAAATTCGTATTTCAAAGCCTTACATATAAGGGCTTTGAAATTGGTGATATTCGATGCAAACCTCCGAGAGCGAAAAATACTGTATCAACAGTATTTTTCGCTCTTTTTCTTAGAGTGCTATAATTGTCAAAATGAACTGTCCCCATCGACACCAAAACAGGCAGCCACCCCTGTCTCCAGAGGATCGCTGCCTGTCTCACTTTCATCACATGAGCCGGCCGAAAAACGGGCTGCTCAAAACATGTTTACAGCATCGTATAGCCCATCAGGTACTCGTCCACCTCCCGGGCACAGCCCCGGCCTTCGACGATATTCCAGACGACCAGGGACTGGCCCCGGTGCATATCGCCGGCCGTAAAGACACCGGGAACACTGGTCCGGTAGTGGTCCGGCCCCTCCTCGCTGACGACCGTCCCGCGGGGGGACAGGCTGACGCCGAAGGCTTCCGCCGTGTAGGGCTGGCAGCCGGTAAAGCCCGCCGCAATGAGAAGCATGTCGCAGGGGAGGACCTTTTCCGTTCCTTCGACCTCCTGAAGCTTTCCGTCCCTGAACGTCATCTGAACGGTCCGGACCTGGTGGATCTCTCCTTCCTTCAGGATCACCTCCTTGACCGTGGTACTGAAAATACGCGGGTCGGCGCCGAAGAGCGCGATGGCCTCCGTGTGGCCGTAGTCCGTCTTGAGGATCTTCGGCCACTCCGGCCAGGGGTTGGCGGGAGCACGCTCAACCGGGGGCGCAGGCATCATCTCGATGGCCGTGACCGTCCTGCAGCCCTGGCGGAGCACCGTCCCGATGCAGTCGTTGCCGGTATCTCCGCCGCCCACGATGACGACGTTCCTGTCCTTTGCGCGCTGATCCGGCGTCCCGGACAAAAGCGCCCTGGTGCATCCGGTCAGGAAGTCGACGGCATAATAGACGCCCTGCACCTGGTCGATGGGCTGCGGTCCGGTTTCCCCGCGCCTGTTTTTTTCCTTTTCTCTGCTCTCGTTTTTGCCCTCGGCCTGCGGTCCGCTTTCGTGCGCCGTCCCCTCAGAGCCTTCCGTCTCTGAGATCAGAGCGGTCAGCCCCCTGGGCTGTTTGGCTCCGCAGGCCAGGATAACAGCGTCAAATTCCTTTTTCAGTTTCTCCGCCTCTTTTTTTCCGACATTCACGCCGGTCCGAAAGACAACGCCCTCGGCCTCCATGAGCTTCCTGCGGCGGTCGATGACGCTCTTGTCCAGCTTCATATTCGGAATGCCGTACATGAGCAGGCCCCCGATCCGGTCCTCGCGCTCAAAGACCGTGACGGAGTGGCCCCGGTGGTTGAGCTGGTCCGCCGCCGCGAGGCCGGAGGGTCCGCTCCCCACGACAGCGACCCTTTTGCCGCTGCGCAGGGCGGGCAGACGCGGCTGCATCCATCCATTGGCAAAGGCAGTCTCGATGATATAGAGCTCATTGTCATGCACGGTCACCGGCTCCCCGTCCATCCCGTTGATGCAGGCCTTCTCGCACAGGGCCGGACAGACCCGTCCTGTAAACTCCGGGAAATTGCTCGTCTTTAAGAGTCTGGAGAGGGCATGGCGCTCATGCCCGGCATAGATCTGGTCATTCCACTCCGGGATCAGGTTGTGCAGCGGACAGCCCGTCACCATCCCCTTGAGCCGGATGGCGCTCTGGCACATGGGCACGCCGCAGTTCATGCAGCGCGCCCCCTGCCTCCTGCGCTCCTGCGCCCTGAGGGGCAGATGGAACTCCCCGTAGTCCGCGAGCCTCTCCAGAGGATCGCGGTCAATATTTTCCTGTCTTTCGTATTCCAGAAATCCTGTTGCTTTTCCCATAATTGATTCCTTTGTACAAAGAGGCCCTGCGGTCTCTCCTCAAAAATCCAAAAAAACGAATTCGGCCCAGCCCGGCAGGCTCACGTCACCAAGGGGCATCGTCAGAAGAGGCATCCCCATAAGGGTCGTCGCCATAAGGGTCATCGCCACAACGGTCATCGTCCTCATCCCGCGGAGATCTCCCGGAATGCCTCGAGCACGGCCTTGTCGTGCGGCATGCCCTGCTCTTCGTGCCGGCTGATGGCGGTCAGCATCCGCTGATAATCCTTCGGAACGACCTTTTTAAAGCAGGGAAGATAGTCTGTGAAGCCGGAGAGAATTTTCCGGCCGAGTGCCGATCCAGTCTCGCGCACATAGTCCTGCAGGATCTCCCGCAGCTCCGCAATATCATAGTCCTCTGTCAGTTCCTGCAGGATGGTCATATCCTTGTTCATGCGGCGGTAAAGGCTGTGGTCCAGGTCGAGGACATAGGCGATGCCCCCGCTCATGCCGGCGGCGAAGTTTTTGCCCGTTGTGCCGAGAATGACCGCACGGCCGCCGGTCATGTATTCGAGGCCGTGGTCCCCGCAGCCCTCCGCCACCAGGGTGGCGCCGGAATTGCGGACGCCGAAGCGCTCTCCCGCTATGCCGTTGAAATAGGCTTTGCCGGACGTGGCCCCGAAGAGGGCGACGTTGCCCACGATGATATTACGGTCCGCCTCAAAGGGGCTGTCCTTGTCCGGAACGACAATGAGCTTGCCGCCGGAAAGGCCCTTGCCGAAGCCGTCGTTGGCGTCGCCGGTCAGGCGGATGGTGACGCCCTTCGGCAAAAATGCCCCGAAGGACTGGCCGCCTCCGCCGCGGGCGTTGACGACAAAGGTGTCGTCCGCCAGGGTATTGCCGAAGTTTTTGGTCACCTCGGAGCCGAGGATGGCCCCGAAGGCGCGGTCCGTGGAGGAGACCTGCAGGGAGGTCTCGTAGTGTCCGATCACCCGGCTGCCAGGCTTGTCGCCGGCAAGTCTGCCCAGGGCTGTCTTTTTTTTCTGCAGATAAGCTGCGAAGGCCTTGCCGCTGCCTGATCTATCTATTTTGCCGGATCTGTCTGATTTGCCGGACTTCTGCTGATCCGCGCCGGTGATTTTCTCCGGGAGCCTGCCTTCCAGAGCGCCCTTTTCCAGGCCCTCCGCGAAGGCGGGGACCAGGACTGCCAGGTCCGGAGTTGACTCCAGTTTAAAGTCATACCAGTCTTTTTCAGGAGATACCGGGTAGGGGGTATCACCCAGGATCTGGCTCAGATC
Source organism: uncultured Lachnospiraceae bacterium (assembly GCA_902781215.1). Lineage (GTDB taxonomy): Bacteria > Bacillota > Clostridia > Lachnospirales > Lachnospiraceae > CAG-791. The sequence goes on along the minus strand of CACZIO010000003.1, from coordinate 5,753 downwards.
GACCTTGAAGGCCCGGTCTGTGATCAGGTTTTCGCGCACGCGCAGACAGTCGGTCCGGCCGACCATATCCGCCAGCCTGGTAAAGCCCAGGTCCGCCATGATCTGTCGGACCTGCATGGCGATAAAGGTCATAAAGCGCACGACATGCTCCGGTTTTCCATGAAAGCGGCAGCGGAGCTTGTCATTCTGAGTCGCGATGCCGACCGGGCAGGTGTCCCTGGAACAGACCCGCATCATCATGCAGCCCATGCTGACCAGGGGGGCTGTCGCAAAGCCGTATTCCTCCGCGCCCAGAAGGGCCGCGATGGCCACATCCCGTCCGCTCATGAGCTTGCCGTCCGTCTCCAGGACGACCCGGCTGCGAAGCCCGTTCTCCACAAGACAGCGGTGGGCTTCGGACAGGCCCAGCTCCCAGGGAAGACCCGCGTTGTGGATGGAACTGCCGGGGGCGGCACCGGTTCCGCCGTCATAACCGGAGATGAGGATGACCTGAGCGCCCGCCTTGGCGACGCCGGAGGCGATGGTGCCGACGCCGGCCTCGGAGACCAGCTTGACGTTGATCCTGGCATCCCGGTTGGCGTTTTTCAGGTCATAGATCAGCTGGGCCAGGTCTTCGATGGAGTAAATATCGTGGTGGGGCGGCGGGGAGATCAGGGAGACGCCGGGCGTCGAAAAACGGGTCGCCGCCACCCAGGGGTAGACCTTTTTGCCGGGCAGGTGGCCGCCCTCGCCGGGCTTGGCGCCCTGGGCCATTTTGATCTGGATCTCATCGGCGCTGCACAGATAGGCGCTGGTCACGCCAAAGCGCCCCGAGGCCACCTGCTTGATCCGGCTGTTGGCGTCCGTGCCGAACCGCTCCGGCGCTTCGCCCCCCTCACCGGTATTGGACTTGGCCCCGATGGAATTCATGGCCCGCGCCAGGGTCTCATGGGCCTCTCTGGAAAGAGAGCCGAAGCTCATGGCCCCCGTCTTGAAATGCCTTACGATCGACTCGACGGGCTCCACCTCCTCCAGCGGGACCGCCGGCCCTGCGGGAACAAATTCCAGCAGGCCACGCAGAGTATGGGGGTGTCCGGCGTCATCCACCAGCTGTGTGTACTCCTCAAATCGCTCGAAGGAATCCGTGCGCACTGCCTGCTGCAGGGCGATGATGGTCTCGGGACTGTAGAGATGGTCCTCACTGCCCTCGCCCCGGCGCAGGGAATGGAGGCCGACGGAGTCCAGGGTCGTATCGACGCCCAGTCCCAGGGGATCAAAGGCATGGTCGTGGCGGAAGGTGACGCCCTCCTCGATCTCGGGGATCCCGATCCCGCCGACCCGGCTCACCGTGCCGGTGAAATATCTGTCGACCAGGTCCTCTCCCAGCCCGACCGCCTCGAAAATACGGGCGGACTGATAGGACTGGATCGTGGAAATCCCCATCTTGGCTGCGATCTTGACGACGCCGCCCAAAAGGGCCGTGTTGTAGTCCTCGACCGCCGTGTAATAATCCTTGTCCAGGATCCCAAGATCGATCATCTCCCCGATGCACTCGTGGGCCAGGTAGGGACAGATGGCCCGGGCGCCGAAGCCCAGCAGGGTCGCCATCTGGTGGACATCCCTGGGCTCGCCGCTCTCCAGGATCAGGGAGACGGCCGTGCGCCGTTTGGTCAGCACCAGATGCTGCTCGACGCTGGAAACCGCCAGCAGGGAGGGGATGGGCATGTGGTTTTCGTCCACGCCCCGGTCGGTCAGGATGATGATGTTGCAGCCGGCGGCCGCCGCCCGGTCCACCGTGATATTGAGCTGGTCCAGGGCCCTGGCCAGGGATGTGTTTTTGTAATACAGGAGGGAGATATCCTGTGCCTTGAATCCGGGCTGGTCCAGGTGGCGGATCTTCAGCAGATCGACCCCGGTCAGGATGGGGTGGTTGACCTCCAGGACCGTGCAGTTGCCGCTCTTTTCCTGTAAGAGGTTGCCGTCCGACCCGATATAGACGGTGGTATCGGTCACGATCTTTTCCCGCAGGGAATCGATGGGCGGATTGGTGACCTGGGCAAAGAGCTGCTTGAAATAGTTGAACAGCAGCTGGTGGGCCTCGGAGAGCACGGCCAGGGGGGCGTCATGTCCCATGGAAAGGGTCGGCTCGACAGCGTTTTCCGCCATGGGCAGGATCTGGTCCTTCACGTCCTCATAGGTATAGCCGAAGACCTTGTAGAGCCGGTCGCGGACCTCCTGGCTGTGGACCGGGATCTTGTGGTTGGGGATAGGAAGCTCGTTCAGATGCAGGAGGTTCCGGTCCAGCCACTCGCCGTAGGGCATCCTGCGGGCATAGTGGGACTTGCACTCCTCGTCGGAGATGATCCTCTTCTGCTTCGTATCGACCAGGAGGATCCGTCCGGGCTCCAGGCGGGCTTTTTTGACGATATGAGCCGCCGGAATATCCAGGACCCCGACCTCGGACGCCAGGATCAGGCGGTCGTCGTCCGTGATGTAATAGCGGGAGGGGCGCAGACCATTGCGGTCCAGGGTCGCGCCCAGGACCTCGCCGTCCGTAAAGAGGATGGCTGCCGGCCCGTCCCAGGGCTCCATCATGGTCGCGTAATAGTGATAGAAATCCCGCTTGTCCTCGCTCATGAAGGTGTTGTGCTTCCAGGGCTCCGGGATGATGACCATCATGGCCAGCGCCAGGGGCATGCCGTTCATGTAGAGGAATTCCAGGGTGTTGTCCAGCATGGCGGAATCCGACCCGCTCCGGTCCACGACGGGGAAGATCTTGTCGAGTTCCTGCTGCATGACGGGGCTGGTCATGGTCTCCTCGCGGGCCAGCATCCTGTCGATGTTGCCGCGGATGGTATTGATCTCGCCGTTGTGGGCGATCATGCGGTAGGGGTGGGCCCTGTGCCAGGACGGGGTCGTATTGGTGGAAAACCGGGAGTGCACGATGGCGATCGCGGACACATAGTCCGGGGACTGAAGGTCATCGTAGAAACGGCGCAGCTGGCCCACCAGGAACATGCCCTTGTAGACGATCGTCCTGGAGGACAGGGAGCAGATATAGGTGTCCTCGGAGGACTGTTCGAACTCGCGCCGCACTACATAGAGCCTGCGGTCGAAGTCGATTCCCCGGTCCACATCCGCAGGCCGCGCCAGGAAGCACTGGCGGATGCAGGGCATGCAGTCGACCGCGGCCTTTCCCAGGATCTGATCCCGGACCGGCACATCCCGCCATCCCAGTACCTCCAGCCCCTCCTTCTGCGCGATCACTTCGAACATGCGGATGGCAAAGGTCCTCTTGAGCGTATCCTGCGGCAGGAAGAACATGCCGACGCCATAGTCCCCGGCCTCCGCGGGCTTACTGACATTCATTCCTGTCCCGGAAGCCGCCTCTCCGGAGATCTTCAGGGCAATGCCCGCCTCCTCTGCGGCCCTGGCGAAAAAGCTGTGGGGGATCTGGGTCAGGATCCCGACACCGTCGCCCACCTCTCCGGTGGCGTCCTTGCCGGCCCGGTGCTCCAGCTTCTCCACGATATGCAGGGCGTCATCCACGACCTGATGATCCTGACGCCCGTCGATATTGACGATGGTCCCGATGCCGCAGGCATCATGTTCGAATTGTGTATACATGGTGATTTCCTCTTTTGCAAACCTGCATTTATCTCAGTGAGAACAGCATCTGCTCATAGGTGGGATACGGAAGATATCCATCCGGAATGATGGCCTCTGCCTGGTCGGTCCACCTGCGCAGGGAATCCATCTCCGCCAGGATGGTCTTCTGGTAGAAGGAGGCCTGGGCCAGGGTATCTTCGATCGCCTCTGCCTTCTTCGTGTCCGCCTCGAGTACATCGAGGGCGTCCAGGATCTGCTCACTGGTCTCGTCGAGCTTCTGCAGGATGCGGCTCTCGTAGCTGCAGCGACTGTCCGGGAGAAGGTCGCGCTTTTTGAGGGCCTCGTTGGTCACGTCCTTCATGTACTGGACCAGGCCGGCCGTGAAGTCCTTGCGGACCATCTCCTGCAGGGTCAGGGACTCGATGTGGATGGTCTTGGCGTAGTTTTCCAGCAGGATCTCGTAGCGGGATTCCAGCTCTTCCTTCGTGAAAATATGATGCTTCGTGAAGAGCTCCACGCTCTTGTCCGCGATAAAGGCGGGCATGGCCTCGGGCAGGGACTTGAGGTCCGCGAGTCCGCGGCGGTGGGCCTCCCCGACCCATTCGTCGGTGTAGCCGTTTCCGTTGAAGAGGATTCGCTTGTGTTCAGACAGAAGGTCCTTGAGAACGGCATGCACAGCGGCATCCATATCCTCTGCTGGGACGTCCCTGAGCCTGTCGTAGATCTGCGTCAGGGTCTCCGCGACGGCGGTATTGAGGACGATGTTGGGGTTGGCGACGGACAATGAGCTGCCCGGCATGCGGAACTCGAACTTATTGCCGGTGAAGGCGAAGGGCGAAGTCCTGTTGCGGTCCGTGGTGTCCTTTGTGATGTGGGGCAGGACGTGGGCGCCCATGCCCATCTGGGTCTTGCCCGCGCCGGCAAAAACGGTGTCGTTCTCGATCGACTGCAGGACCTGATCCAGCTCGTCGCCGACAAAGATGGAGATGATGGCGGGCGGGGCCTCGTTGCCGCCCAGGCGGTGGTCATTGCCGGCCGTGGCGACGGAGACGCGCAGGACCTCCTGGTACTCATCCACCGCTGCGATCACCGCCAGCAGGAAAACCAGGAACTGCAGGTTTTCCGCAGGGGTCTTCCCGGGGTTGAGAAGGTTCTCCCCGGTGTCCGTGCTGATGGACCAGTTGTTGTGCTTGCCGGAGCCGTTGATTCCCTCGAAGGGCTTCTCGTGCAGGAGGCAGGCATAGCCGAACCGGTCGGCGACCTTTTTCATGACCTCCATGGTCAGCTGGTTGTGGTCGACCGCGATGTTGGCGGTCTCAAAGACCGGTGCCAGTTCGTGCTGGGAGGGCGCCACCTCATTGTGCTTGGTCTTGGTCGGCACGCCCAGCTCCCAGAGCTCCCGGTCCAGGGCATGCATGTATTCGGATACCTTGGGCTTGAGGACGCCGAAATAGTGGTCCTCCATCTCCTGCCCCTTGGGCGCCGGTGCCCCCATGAGGGTGCGTCCGGTCAGCAGCAGGTCCTTTCTCTTTTTATAGAGCTCCTTGTCGATCAGGAAATATTCCTGCTCGGAGCCCACAGTCGTATCGACGTGGGTCACGTCCGTGTTGCCCAGAAGGTGCAGGACCTTGACAGCCGCGTCCGAGAGAGCTTCCATGGACCGCAGGAGGGGGGTCTTTTTGTCCAGGGCCTCGCCCCCGTAGGAGCAGAAAGCGGTCGGGATATAGAGGGAGCCATCCTTGATAAAGGCGGGGGAGCTGGGATCCCAGGCGGTGTAGCCGCGGGCCTCGAAGGTGGCGCGCAGGCCGCCGGAAGGGAAGCTGGAGGCATCGGGCTCACCCTTGACCAGCTCCTTACCGGAGAACTCCATAATGACGCCGCCGTCGGAGGTCGGGGAGATGAAACCGTCATGCTTTTCCGCCGTCAGGCCCGTCATGGGCTGGAACCAGTGGGTGAAATGGGTCGCGCCATGCTCCAGGGCCCATTCCTTCATGACGGCCGCAACCGTATTGGCGACGTCCAGCTCCAGGTGCGTGCCGTTTTTGCTGGTCTTGCGGACCGCCTGGTAGACATCCTTGGGCAGGCGCTCACGCATGACCTTGTCATTGAAGACCATGCTGGCGTAGATTTCGGGAACTTTTGCATTGCTTTCACTCATCTCTTTT
>CACZIO010000002.1 GCA_902781215.1 uncultured Lachnospiraceae bacterium | reverse complement strand
TTGACCCGGCCCGCTCTGAGCACAAGCAAGCCGTAGTACTTCCATGCGAACAAATCCTGAACTCCAAAGGATGTATGTCGTGAAGGCCCGTACCAACAGTGCGATCAACCCGCATTTGCATGGAATAAAAAAGACCCTCGCGGGTCTTTTTTTATTCCGCGCCCTCGGACTTGAGGACGACGGAGACGGTCTTGAGCAGGATCTGGAAGTCCAGTTCCGGACTCCAGGTCTGGATATATTCGCGGTCCAGGCGGACGACCTCCTCGAAGTCGGTGATCTCGCTGCGGCCGCTGATCTGCCACAGGCCGGTGATACCGGGCTTGATGCTCATACGCACCCTGTGGTGGAGGTCATATTTTTCCCACTCGTCGACGGTGGGCGGCCGGGTGCCGACCAGGCTCATCTCGCCCTTGAGGACGTTCCAGAACTGGGGGAATTCGTCCAGGGATGTCCGGCGGATGAAATTGCCGATGCCGGCGGGACGTCCTTTTTTGTCCTTCTTTTCACTGCCAATGATGCGGGGATCGTCATCCATCTTGAACATCATACCGTCCTGGATCTTGTTCTGTTCCATGAGGGCCTTTTTGCGTTCCTCCGCGTCCATATACATGCTGCGAAACTTATACATGCGGAACTGTTTGCCGTTCTTGCCGATGCGCATCTGGGTGAAGAAGATCGGGCCCGGGGACTTGATGTAGATGGCCGGCGCGACAAAGATGAAAATGATGCCGGTCAGGATACAGCCGACGATGCCGCCCAGGATGTCCACGGCCCGCTTGAAGGCCAGCTCGCGGATGGAGACAATGCGGAGACTGTTGGTCAGGACCTTGTAGTTGCCGATCTTCTCGACCTCCTGGGTCCCCCACCGGTTCTCATTGAGGGCGGAGATACAGTAGTGGACCGTGATGCCCATGTTGAGCAGGCTGTCCACCATCTCCGTGGGATAGGGGAGGTTTTCCGGCTGGTAGAGGAAGACCTCGTCGACCCAGTGGCGGCCGATATAGAAGAGGATGTTCTCCCCCCGGCCCAGGACCGGGATCCCGTTCATCTCCTTCTCGTCCGCGGACGCCTGGTCCATGAGGATGATGCCGGAGATAAAATAGTCGTGGAAGGAATTGTCGGACAGGTTCCGGATGACCTCGTCGACCAGGTGGCTGGAGGTGATGACCATCAGGGACCGCTGGCCCTTACTGTCCTTGCGCATCCGCAGGACCCGCTTTTTGTTGGCCTGCCGCACAAAGAAGGAGGCAAAGAAAAACAGGACTGCCGTGATGCCGGTCAGCAGTCGGGAGATCATGTAGATCTGATGTACCGAAAACAGGTAGACCAGATTCAGGAGCTCCACCGTCGCCACATAGCGGAAGGTGGAAATGATCTCCGCCGCCGTGCCGCGGCGCAGAACATTTTTGTAGCTCTCCGTGAACAGCACGACGATCAGCTGACAGAGCAGATATACAATTCCCTGGTAGCGGTACAGGACGATGCTGTAGGGGTTGGAGATCCCCCGCAGGATCCAGTAGCTCGCTATGTAGCACAGCTGAAACACGATCAGGTCCAGGACCATGAAGTCCAGGTGCTTCAGCCAGCCTTTCTTTTCTTTTTTATACATATGAACTCCATGAGACCGGGGGGACGGCTCTGTGGTCCCCCGCCGGTCTTCTGGTTTCGGTTCGACAGATTTTCAACAGGATCGGAAGGGACCGGAGAGCCGTCCCCCGGCTTCTTATTCCACCGTTACACTCTTGGCCAGGTTTCTGGGCTTGTCGACGTCCAGGCCCTTGGCGACGCTCATGTAGTAGGCCATCAGCTGCAGGGAGATAATGGCCAGGCTGTTGGCGAAGTGGGGATCGGTCCTGGGCACGTAGACCGTGAAGTCCACGGTGTCCTCGACACTGTAGTTGCCGTAGGAGGTCAGGCCCATCAGGTAGGCGCCGCGGCTCTTGACCTCGACCATATTGCTGATGGTCTTCTCAAAGAGGGCGGGCTGGGTGAGGACGCCGATGACCAGGGTGCCGTCCTCGACCAGGCTGATGGTGCCGTGCTTGAGCTCGCCGGCGGCATAGGCCTCGGAGTGGATGTAGCTGATCTCCTTCATCTTGAGGCTGCCTTCCAGGCTGATGGCATAGTCGATGCCCCTTCCGATGAAGAAGATATCCCTGGCGTGGGAGAACTTGGCCGCGAACCACTGGATGCGCTCCTTGTCCTCCAGGATCCGGCTGATCTGGTCCGGGATCTTCTCCAGGGCGGCCAGAAAATCGTCGTACTGGTCCTGCGTGATGAGGCCGCGCACCATGGCGAACTCGATGGCCAGGATATAGCCCGCGATGAGCTGGGTGGAGTAGGCCTTGGTGGTCGCGACGGCGATCTCCGGGCCCGCCAGCGTGTAGATGACATTGTCCGCTTCTCTGGCGATGGAGGAGCCGACGACATTGACGATGCCCAGCGTCCGGGCCCCCTTGTCCTTTGCCTCGCGCAGGGCCGCCAGGGAATCCGCGGTCTCGCCGGACTGGCTGATGACGATCACCAGGGTGTCCGGGGACAGGATGGGGTTCCTGTAGCGGAATTCACTGGCCAGTTCCACGCGGACAGGAACACGCGCCAGGTCCTCAAACACATACTGGAGGCTGACGCCTACGTGGTAGGCACTGCCGCAGGCGACGATGACGATGCTGCCGATCTTCGCGATCTCCTCTTCCGTCATGGAAATGGCGTCGAGCGAGATATGTCCGTCCACGACTAGGGAATTGAGGGTGTCCTGGACAGCCTTGGGCTGCTCGTGGATCTCCTTCATCATGAAGTGCTCGAAGCCGCCGCGCTCAGCCGCCTCGGCGTCCCACTTGATCTCGGTGATCTCCTTCTGGATCTCCTCCTGGTCGATGTTGTAGAAGGTCGCCGTGCCGGCGCCCAGGCGGGCGATCTCGTTGTTGCCGATGTAATAGACATTGCGGGTATAGCGCAGCAGGGCCGGGACATCGGAGGCGACAAAGGTCTCATCCGCGTCGACGCCGATTATCATGGGGCTGTCCTTGCGGGCGACGAACATCTCGCCGGGATAGTCCTTGAACATGAAGGCCAGGGCGTAGGAGCCGCGCACGCGCATCATGGTACGCACGATGGCATCGACGGGTCCCTGGTTGTATTTCTTGAGATAGTAGTCGACCGTCTTGATGGCGACCTCGGTATCGGTCTGCGAGTGGAAGCTGTAGCCCTTGCGGATCAGCTTGTCACGCAGTTCCTGGTAGTTTTCGATGATGCCGTTGTGGACACCGATGATGGACCGGTCGTCCGTGCAGTGGGGGTGGGCGTTCCCCTCCGAGGGCTCCCCGTGGGTCGCCCAGCGGGTGTGCCCGATGCCGCAGCTGCCGGGCAGGGACTTGCCCTCGTTTGTCTTCTCGGCCAGGATCTTGAGCCTGCCCTTGGCCTTGATGATCACGGGCTCCGCGTCGCCGTCGCGCACGGCCAGGCCCGCGGAATCATAGCCCCTGTATTCCAGTCTCGAAAGTCCGTCCAGCAGAATGGGGGCTGCCTGTTTATTGCCAACATATCCGACAATTCCACACATATTTATTACTCCTGTTAAAAAAAACCAGTGAGATCGGGTAAATACTTCAGTTAAAGTTGAACAGTCGCTGCGCAATGTGGTAGAGCGTGATCACGACTCTGCGGGACAGGCTGCCGTTGACGTTCATGGCCATGCCCAGAGGCCGCCTGCGCATCTTCTTCCACAGCTTTTCGTCCTTGTCCTGCAGGTAGGCCCATATGTCGTCCCGCAGCTGCAGGTGGTCCGGTGTGCCCGACCGCAGGGCCAGGACAGAGGTGATGGTCGTGATGATCTCCAGGTAATTGAACATATACTGGCGCAGGGCCCTGCGGCTCCCGATCATGTCCTGGCAAGCCGGATCGGCGAAGTGGTCGATCATGATGCGGTTCACGCGGGCCTGCTGGTCCAGCCGACGGATCATGACATCCTCATGGACGGACTGGTCCTCGCGGCCGATGAAATAATAATAGAAATTGACATCCAGATAATACATGCGGTGCACGTAAGGGAGCGGGTTGAAGACATAGATGTTGTCCACGTAGAAGGTGTGCTCCGGCAGCTGCAGGCCGCTCTCCCTGAGCATCTGTGTCCGGAAGATGACAGAGTGCATCAGGATGTATTTGCCGATCGGGAAGCGGTTGGCCTCGTCCCAGGAAAAGACCCTGCCCACAGGCAGACACTTGCGGTACTGCATGACCGTGTGACGGTTCTGGTCCTCCTTGTTGTAGACGAAATTGCTGATGAGAAGATCCAGCGCGGGTTCCGCTCCCTCTGATGCCTCGTTCCCGGTCCCGGAGCTACCCTCAGCACCTGCCCGGGAGACTTTTGCGCCGGCTCCGCCCTCCGCCACGGGGCCGGAAAACCGCCTCAGGACATCCAGGATGCTCCTGTAGGCGCTGGCGCGGACCTTGTCGTCACTGTCCACCACCTTGAAATAAAGTCCGGTGGCATGGGCGATCCCGGTGTTGACTGCGCCGCCGTGGCCCTTGTTGGGCTGGTGGATGGCACGGATGATCCCGGGATGCCTGCGCTCCAGACGGTCGGCAATCTCCGCCGTCCTGTCCGTGGAGCCGTCATCGACAATCAGGATCTCCACCTCGTCTCCGCCCACCAGCAGTGAGCGGATGCAGTTCTCCATATAAGCTTCTGAATTGTAGCAGGGTACCGCGATCGATAATAGTTTCATCAGAAAGATTTACTCCATGTAACAAAATAATGATTTCCGTTAAGCGACTGTAAACAGATAGAATATTTTACCATAAATCAATAGTCTTGTGCCGTGTTCAGAAAAAATTCATAAGCCGCCGGGACTGCTCAGCATATCATCCAAAACAGCCGCCGGTCACAGGTCTTCACTGAGATTCCGCGGTGATACAGCCGCCGGTCACAGGTCCTTATCGGGATCTGCCGGCGAAAAGGCCGCCAGGGCTCCGGGGATGGCATATTTGTCCCGAAGGTTCCCGAGCGGCGCCGCAAAGCAGCCGCCTGTTTCCGGACTATGACCTGCTGCAGGCGTATTGTCCGGAAATGTGTCCGAAAATGCCCTTGACCGGATCTCATAGCCCCTCATATGCCATTCCAGGTGGGTAAAGACATGTCTGGCATCCGGGAGCCGTCTGATCCCGGCAGGCATACAGCCGTAGGACTCAGCCCGGTCCAGGGCCTCAGCCTCTGTCATCCAGCCCTCTTCATTGGGAAACTCATAGAGGCCCGCCAGCAGGCCCTTCGCAGGTCGCCGGCGCAGCAGGATATGATCGTCATCCCGGATGACCAGGACCGTCCTATGCTCGATCCTGCGGGCCTTTTTGACGGGCATGACGGGCAGGTCTCCGCAGCGGCCGGTCCGACAGGCTCCGCAGTAATCCCGCAGGGGGCACTCCCCGTCCGTCTGGCAGGCCGGAGTCCCGCCCGGAATACAGACACCGGCGCCCAGATCCATCAGGGCCTGGTTGAAGTCGCCGGGCCTCTCCTGCGGCATAGCCTGCAGGAAGAAGTCTTCCGCCGCTTTTGAAGCCGCCGGCGTTTTGATCTCTTTTTCATAGAGGGACAGGCGGGCGAATACGCGCAGCAGGTTGCCGTCTACCGCAGGGATCCTCTCACCGAAGGCAATGGAGGCGATCGCCGCCGACGTATAGGGACCGATTCCCGGGAGCTTTCGCAGCTCGCCGGCAGTGCGGGGCATCTCTCCCCCGTACTGGTCCATGACCACGCCCGCCGCCCGGCGCAGATTCCGGGCCCGGCTGTAGTAGCCCAGCCCCTCCCAGAGCTTGAGGCACTCGTCCTCCTCCGACTCCGCCAGCGACCTGATATCGGGAAAGCGTTCCATAAAGCGGGCATAGTAGCCCCTGACCGCCTCCACACGGGTCTGCTGGAGCATGATCTCCGAGACCCAGACATGATAGGCGGTCGGATCCTCCCGCCAGGGCAGGTGCCGTCTGTACAGGTCATACCAGGCGAGCAGGGCCGCATGCAGACCGGGTGCCGGTGTGCCAAAGGTCTCCGTCTCCTGTCCGGCCGGATGCCTGACGCTTGTCTCCGCCTCCTGTCCGGCAGCGGAGACCGGATGTTGTGTTGTCATTCGATTTATTCCAGCGATGCCGCTCCCGGGGGCGGCAGCATATGCTTTTCAGGCATATCGCCCCGGAGGCATCTGTCATTGTCGTGCAGGCGCATGTTTTGGCCCGCGTCAATACAACGATAAGGGATGCCCGCCCGGCGGCTGCCGGGAAGGCATCCCTCTTGACTCTTTATGATAACCGGTCAGGCCAGATGTCCGTCCTCTTTGATCACATCGATGACGGAATCCACATATTTTTCGCAGATCTCGTCGGATCCGGCCTCGACCATGACGCGGATGACCGGCTCCGTGCCGCTCTCGCGGACCAGGATGCGGCCGTCATCGCCGAGCTCCTCCGCGACCTTCCGGACCTGCGCCTGGACGGCGGGGTCGTTCTGGGCTTCGGGCTTGGACTTGACGCGGACATTCTTGAGGACCTGGGGATAAAAGACGACCGGAGCCGCCAGCTCACTCATGGGCTTCTCCTTGGCCAGCATGACTTCCATCATCTTGAGGGAGGTCAGGATGCCGTCGCCGGTGGTGGCATACTTGGAGAAGATGATATGGCCGCTCTGCTCGCCGCCGATGCGGTGTCCGTTTTTGACCATGTTCTCATAGACATACTTGTCGCCGACAGCGGTCTTCTCGTACTCGATGCCGACCTTGTCGAAGGCCTTGTAGAGGCCGAAATTGCTCATGACGGTCGTGACGACCTTGTTGTTGAGCAGCTTGTCGCGCTCCTTCATGTACAGGCCGTAGATGTAGAGGATGTGGTCGCCGGTGACAACGTTGCCCTTCTCGTCCACGCACAGGCACCGGTCCGCGTCGCCGTCGTAGGCGAAGCCGACATCGAGGCCGTTGTCCACGACGAATTTCTGCAGGTGCTCGATGTGGGTGGACCCGCAGTCCGTGTTGATGTTGTAACCGTCGGGCTCCGCGTTCATGACATAGGTCCTGGCGCCGAGCGCGTCAAACACGCCCTTGGCGATGGACCAGGCGGCGCCGTTGGCGACGTCCAGACCCACCTTCTTGTCCTTGAAGCTGAACTTGGACATGGAGATCAGGTAGCCGATGTAGCGGTTGCGGCCGGCGACATAGTCCACCGTGCGGCCGATCTCGTGTCCGCTCGCCACAGGGATCTCCAGACCACCGTCGATATACTCCTCGACCTTGAGGATGGTCTCCTCATCCATCTTCTCGCCGTTGGAGTTGAGAAGCTTGATCCCGTTGTCGTAGTAGGGATTGTGGGAGGCGGAGATCATGATACCGCAGTCAAAATCATCGACGCGGGTGATGTAGGCCACGGAAGGGGTGGTCGTGACGTGCATGATATAGGCGTCAGCGCCGGAGGCCATGAGGCCTGTGCAGAGCGCATACTCAAACATGTAGCTGGACCGGCGGGTATCCTTGCCGATCACGATCTTGGCTTTTTTGTCCAGGCGCGCGCCGTAGTACCAGCCCAGAAAACGGCCGATCTTGATCGCGTGCTCATAATTCAATACAACATTGGCTTCACCGCGGAAGCCGTCCGTTCCGAAATACTTTCCCATTGATTCCTCCATCAAAGGACATTGCTGTAAGGATGGTTTACAGTCTCTCCTTCTTTTCAATATCCAGGAAATACTTGTAGCTGTCCACGGTCATCTCACCGCAGGCCTCTTCGTCGCAGGCGATGATGGCGCCGTTGTGCATCTGCAGGGCACTGCAGGTCCAGCGTGCGCTGACACTGCCCTCGACGACCTGGGCCAGAGCGCGGGCCTTGTTGTGGCCGTTGATCAGGATCAGGACCTCCTTCGCATCCGTGACCGTGCCGATCCCGACGGACAGGGCCTGGGCGGGCACCTTGTTCATATCGTTGTCAAAGAAGCGGGAGTTGACGATGCGGGTATCCGTGGTCAGGTCGCGGACACCGGTCCTGGAGGTCAGGGACGTGAAGGGCTCGTTGAAGGCGATGTGGCCGTCGACGCCGATGCCGCCCATAAAGAGGTCGATGCCGCCGTAGGAGGCGATCTTTTCCTCGTAGCGCGCGCACTCACCCTCGGGATCATCGGTCATGCCGTTGAGGATATTGATGTTCTCGGGCTTCATGTCCACGAGGTGATCAAAGAAATAGTAGTGCATGAAGTACCAGTAGCTCTGGTCGTGCTCACGGGGAAGTCCCAGATACTCGTCCATGTTGAAGGTCACGACGTTGGCGAAGGAGACCTCGCCGGCCTTGTTCATACGGACAAGCTCCTCATATACACCGATGGGGGAGGAGCCTGTGGGCAGACCCAGCACGAAAGGCCTCTCCTCCTTGTGGGCGTTGATCTTGCCCGCGACATAAGCGGCAGCCCATTTGCACATCTTCTCGTAATTATCCTGAATAACAACTCGCATAATATATACAAACTCCTTTATTTGTCTGGTTTTTTATCAATTCTCCATTTTTGTGACAGGAAGGTCTTTGTTACAGTGTTGATTCTGCTTTTTGCCCCTTCCCTGACGACCCACATGAGAAATACGTGGCGGGCACGTTTTTCCTCCGGCCGTGACAGCATCCGCCGAATCTTTCGATAACTGCCAAACCTCGTCAGCCTGTGAAGGCCCTGGCGCTAATATCTCCCGTTTCCTCCTCTGAACAGGGAGAGATTTTACACAAAAAAGCCGCTGTACCCGTGAGGGTGCAACGGCTTTATGATAGAACAATTCCGGTCCGATTGTCAAGGATATGACAGCGAGATCACAGGGACGGTTCTCGCGGTCTCTCAACCGGGATCCGCCTGGGACGGTTCTCGCCGGTTTATCCGCACAGGCGGATGATGGTCATCTCCGCGGCGACGCCGGCGTCGATCCGGCCGCTCTTGTAGTCCTGGTCGGCCTGCAGGCAGAGCTGCAGGGCGCGCGCAAGGCGTCCCGCATCCTGAGACCGCGTGACAGGCAGGTAGTTTTTTTTGACGATCCAGGGGGAAAGGCCGATCTTTGCGGCGATCTCCGCCTCGGATTTTCGCTCCTCCTGGAGCTCCTTCACCTGGAGCAGGCGTGAATACTCCCTCTGCAGGAGGGTCAGGATGACCTGGGACGGGGTCCGCAGGGCGATGAGGTCCATGTAGATGGACAGGGCCCGGTCCTTCTGTCTGCGGGAGACCGCCCCGATCATGTCAAAGACCCGGTCCCTGAGCTGAGGGCTGCAGACGGCTGCGATGTCCTCCGCGGTCACGCTCTCCCGCCCCATGCAGTAGCCGATCAGTTTCTCCGACTCGCTGACGATGTTCATCATGTCCTCGCCCACGGTCTCCAGGAAGCGGTTGAGGGTGGGGCCGTCGATGGCCAGGCCCGCCTTTTTAAAGAGCCCCGCCGTCCACCTGCCCAGCATCTGGGGCGTCAGGTCCTCGCAGTTGAGTACAAATCCGTTTTTCTGGATGGCCTTGTAGAGCTTCTTGCGCTTGTCCGGGGCCTCCTCCACGAAGACCAGGGCAGCTGACTCCGGGATTTCCGGAATGTAGGCAGCCAGGGCGTCTGACTCCACACTGGCCTTTTTGGAGAAAAAGACCGAGTTTTCCAGCAGGATCACGCGCCTGTCCGCAAAAAAAGGCAGGGTCTCGGCCTGGTCGATGACCTCGCGCGCCGTAACATCCATGCCGGAATAGGACGAGACATTCATCTCATCCCCGTCCCCCAGAAGGGCAGCCCGGAGCCGGTCCCGGTTCTGCAGACGCAGGTAGGCCTGATCCCCGCAGACCAGGTATACCCGGTGAAAGGTCCCCTCCTTCAGTTCCTTGTTCAGCAGACTCTGCTGCCGGGCAAAGTCATCCTTCTTCGCCGCCATTGTTTCCTCCTGCGGGCAGGGCCCGGCGCCTCCAGAAGGGGAGCCTTCTGTCCGGCCGGTCCGTCTTGTCTTTTTTGGAGATGATGAGATAGTAGGACGGCATCATGAGCAGGCACAGGACGGTGGATGCGACGAGGCCGCCGATGATGACGAAGGCCATACTGGACATCATCTTGTTGTCCGAAAACCATCCCATGGGCACCATGGCCAGGATGGTGGTGAGCGTGGTCATCAGGATGGGCCGCAGGCGGATCTTGCCCGCCTCGACCAGGGCGTCATCCAGGGACATCCTCTCCTTCTCCTGGTTGACGGTGTCGACAAGGAGGATACCGTTGTTGACGGCGATTCCCATGAGCATGAGGAAGCCCATCATGGACACCATGTTCATGCTGCTGCGCATGACAAAGAGCAGCAGGAAGGACCCGATCAGGGAGAAGGGGATGCAGGTCATGACCATGAGCGAGAAGCGGGGCGATTCAAACTGCATGGCCATCACCAGGAAGACAAGGAAGATGCCGGCCAGGATCGCGTAGAAAATGGCCGAGAGGTTCTCCGTCCTGGTATCATCCAGCATGGAGGAGGACTGTTCGACGCCCTCCGGCAGCTCGATGTCCGCCATCAGGCTGTTGACCGCCTTCTGGACGCTGCCCTTTTCTCCGTCAGCAGGTGTCGCGGAGACCGTATTCTGGATCTTGCCGCCGCTCTTCTGGATCATCTGCAGCTGCTGGTCGTAGGACACCTCCGCGATGTCGTGCAGGACGACCTGATTGCCCATGGCGCCGGCCAGGGTCTTGTCCATGAGCTGGTTGATATCTTCGTAGGCCCCGTCGGCATAGTTGAGGATGATGTCGTACTGGTTCCCGTCGATATCCATGTGGGCGGCCGTGACGCCGTTCATGGTCTGATAGAGGTCCATGGCCACCTGGGCCGGGGCCAGCCCCGCCGCCGCGGCCTTCTGAGGGTCCACGACCACATGGCCTGCAGTCTGCCTCGTGGAGGCGTCCGACTTGACGTGGATGACGCCCGGCAGGACAGCCATCTCCTCCTCGATCTGCTCACAGGCATCCGCCAGGGCATCCATGTCCTCACTCTGGACGACCACGTCGATGGTATCCGACGAATAATTGGCGGACATGGCGCTGCTGGAGCCGCCGGAGGGGCCGACCGCGATATCCGCGCCCGTCATATCTGCCAGGGCGTTGGTGTATTCCTCCACCGCCGACTCACTGGTCCTGGGGCAGTCGTCCACCGCATAGGCCGTGACGGTCGCCTGACTGCCGGAAATGGTCAGACTGTAATTTTCAAACAATTCATCGTCGCGGACCATCTCCTCGATCCGGGTCATCTCCCGGTCCATGATCTCCAGACGGGTCCCGGGCCGGAAATCGGCCGTGATCGTGATGCTGCCGTCATAGTCGGCGGGGATCAGCTCGAAGTTGAGCGTGGACGCGATGACAAAGGACAGGATCAGGAGCAGGACGCTGACCAGCAGGGTCGTCTTTTTCCTGTAGAGGAGCCTGCGCAGGAGCCCGTCGTAGCCGCCGCGCACCCGGTCCAGAGCGCCGTTGATACGGCTGACCTTCTTCTCCCTGGGCTGCACATAGACGTACAGGAGGGGCACAATACACAGGGCACTGACCAGGGAGGCGATCATGGCAACGACGATGATGACGCCCAGCTGGGAGAACATCTGGCCGGCCAGGCCCTTGATCATGGTCAGGGGCAGGTAGACGACGCAGGTCGTGATCGTCGAGGCCACGATACTCATCATGACCGTCCCCGCGCCGCGGACCGCCGCCTCTCGCAGGTCATCCCCCTCCTCCGTCGCACGGAAACAGCTCTCGATGACGACGATGGAGTTGTCCACGATCATGCCGATCGCGATGACCAGGGCGCCGGTCGTGATGATATTGAGATCGAAGCCCAGCAGGAACATGATGACCAGGGTCGCAAAGACCGAGATCGGCATGGAGCTGCCGACGATGAGGGAGGCACGGATGTCTCCGAAAAAGATGAAGAGTACCAGCATGGCGAACACGACGCCCAGGGCCAGGGTCTCCGCGACGGATTTCAGGGCGGAGAGGATCTCCGCGCCGGAGTCATAGACCAGGTCGTATGTGACACCCGCGTCCTGCTTCTCCAGGTCTTCAACCGCCCTCCGCACACTGGAGGCAACCCGGACGGTCGAGGCGCTCTGGACCTTGGAGACCTGGATGCTGACATTCTCCTGGCCGTTGTAACGGCTGACGGAGGACGGATCCTGCACGCCCATGCTGATGTCGGCGATATCCGCCAGGCGGATCTGGGCGCCTGTCCCCGTCGTCAGGGTCGTGTTCTCCAGGTCCTGCAGGGACAAAAATTCCGCGCTGGTCGACAGGCTGATCTCCTGGGATCCCGCCTTGATCCTGCCGGCGGGCACATTGTAGTCCGCCGCTCCCAGCTGCTGGGAGATCCCCGAAATATTGAGCCCGTACTGACGCATGCGGTCCTCATTGAGACGGACCCGCACATAATTGGTCCGGCCGCCCGACACCTCCACGCGCGCCACATTGTTGACACCCTCCAGGGTGGGCACCACGGTCTCGTTGATGTAGGCCATCATGTCCGAGGACCCGTCCGCGGTCGCCGAGATCATGACCGTCGGCGCCTGGTTGACATCCAGCTCGATGATGGTCGGGTCCTGGCAGTCGTCCGGCAGGCTCAGCTGGTCGAGCGCGGCCGACAGGGACGTATAGGCGTCATTCATGTTCTTGCCGTAGTCGTAGGTGAGCGCGACCATGCAGTAATTGTTGTAGGAATAGGATATGACGCTGTCGACGCCGCTGAGGGTCTCCGCCGAATCCTCGATCTTGCTCGTGACCAGGTCATCGATATCGGTCGGACTCGCGCCGGGATAGACGGTCATCACGACATACATGGGCAGGTCGATGTTCGGGATCAGCTCCATATCAAACTGCGGAATGGAAAAAATACCGAAGACAAAAATGCCCAGGATGACCAGCGCCGTCGACACCGGGCGCCTCAGGACCAGTTTGGTGATGTTCATAGAAAAATCCTTTTATCGCATGCTTCTCTGACCATGCCGGAGCACGTCAGTGCGCAGGCATCGCGCGGCTTTATTATTCCGCTGTCTTATTTCCGCTTGTATTTCCGGTCGTGTTCCCGGTCTTATTTTCCGCCGCCGGATGCAGGATCTCGACCACTGCGCCGTCCTTGAGGCCCGCGCCCCAGGTGGTGATGACCTCCTCGCCGCCGGTCAGGCCCTCCACGATGGAGATCTGCTCGTTGTTGTAGACGCCGGTCTTGACATCCCTGCGCTCCGCGCGCGTGGCATCAGACCCCTTTTTGGCGATGAAGACATAGGCCTGGTCATTGTCATAGTAGACCGCGTCAAAGGGAATCAGGATCTCACCCTTGACGGAATTGGTCACCAGGGACAGGCTCACGCTGGTGTTGGAGAGCAGGCTCTTGTCCGTTACGCCCGTGATCTCCGCGACGATCTCAAACAGGCCCTTCTGCTGGTCCACAGCCGTCCCGATGAGGGAGACCCGGCCCTTCACCTCCCCGTCGGAGGCTTCCACCTTGACCTCGTCACCGTTTTTCAGAAAGTCCCGCACCTCCTCCGGCACGTAGAAGGAGACCTCCATCGCCTCCTTGTCCGAGATGATAAAGGCGGGCATGCCCTGGGCCGAGACCTCGTCCGCCGTCACATTGACCGACTCAATGACGCCGCCGATGGGCGCCGTCACCGTATAGAGGTCCTTCTGGTACTGGGCGGACTCGACACCGGTCTGGGCCGCCTTGATCTGGGCGTCATAGGCCTTGGTGCCACCGCCCGCATTGGCCGCGTCCTCCGCGGCGTCGATATTGTCCTCCAGGGCCTCGATCTGGGCCTTGACCTGGGCGATCGCGGCCTCCAGCTGGCCGACGGAAGCCGCCGCCTGCGTGTAGCCGGTCGATGCCGCCTCGCTGGCCTTCTGGGCCTGCTCCATCTGGTCCTTGAGGGTGTTGATGCTCGTCTCGTCGAGGTTTTCGACGGTGATCCCGATCTCCCCCAGGGCTTTCTGGAGTGCCAGTGCCTGTTCCTTCTTGGCCAGGGCTGCTTTCACAGCCGCCTGCTCCTCTTTGGAGGGCTCCGGAACGGCCGCCGCCTGGGTGCTGTCTCCCGAGGGCACCGCCACAGGCGCCGGGGGCGCAACATAGCTCGCTGCCGCAGCCAGCCCCCCGCTTGTCTTACAGTCCGGATTGGCAGTCAGGAAGGCCTGGGCGCTCAGGTAGAGCTGGCTGGCGCCGTCATACCTGCCCTTGGCCGCGCCGTAGGCCTCTGCAGCCGCCTCCGATGCCGCCTTGAGCTGGTCCAGGCTGCCCTTCACCTGCTCGAGCTGCTTTTCGGAGGATTTTTTCTGGGCGCGCAGGGTCTTGATCTGGCCCTCCATGGAGGTGACGCTGGCCTCCGCCTGCTTTTTGGCGGCGTGGATCTGGTCCTTGGCGGCCTCCTTGCCGGCCTGGGCACTCTCCACGGCATTCTGCGCGCTCTTGAGCTGGAGCTCCGCCGCCGTGTCGTCAAAGGTGCACAGGACATCGCCGGCCTTGACCTTGTCCCCGACCTTGACGTTGACGGTCTTGACCGTCCCGGTTACCAGGGGCGTCACGTTGACGGAGGTGTGGGGCGCGACCGTCCCGATATAGGTTCCGGTGATGTCGAGATTTCCCCGCTCCGCAGTCTGCGTCTCCACCTTGGTCGCCTGGATCTCTGTCTTCTGATCCTTTTTGCTGCAGCCCGCGAAAATCGATGCCGTCATAGCCAGTGCGATGCATACGCCCGCAATTCGTCTTCCTGCTTTCATAATATTGGTTATGACCTCCTGCTTACTGACTCGTAAATCAAAACTACGTACTGCTTCGCGCCGCAGGCTTTTCGCAGGACTCCGGCAGACCTCTGGTCTGCTGCGGATGAAATCCGCGCCTCTGCGCAAAACAATTACAGAATGTCCGGGCATCCCCGTCCTTTTTTATACAGCGTATGAATGATCCGTCAAAAAAAGTATGCCTTATGTCCCCTGCTCCTCCGTCCTTCCCAGAAGCTTATCGAGCAGGCGGACCAGTTCCATCTTGTCTCCGTCCTCCAGATTCCGGAAGAGAAAGGCGAGGACACAGGCGCATTCCTCCAGGATCTCCTGTCCCTGGATCCGTCCCGCCTCCGTCAGACTCAGGAGCCTGGCGCGCCGGTCCCCGGGATCCGCCTTGCGCTCCACGTAGCCGTCCTCCACCAGCCGGTTGATCATCTCGGAGAGTGTGGACGGACTGACGCCCATCTCCTCCGCGATCTCCCTCTGGTTCATGCCGTCCTCGCTGAGCATCAGGACGCCCAGGATCATCTCCCGCTTAAAGAGGCGCACACAGCTGTCCCCTGAGGAAGCTGTACTGGTCCGGATCATCTTTTCCTTTACGGTGGGGATATCATCCGGGGTCCACCCCATCCGCATCAGTCTGGCGACCTGTCGGAACCGGTCGAGCAGCAGGAAGTTCCTGTCTGTCTCCATCTGTCCACACTCTCCTTTTCATGTTTTCTGCCATAGACCGCGGCTCCGCTCTCTGATGAGTCTCTCCATGAGGGGAAGCCGGAGGATTCGGCCCGGTCGATCCGGAAGGCCGAAGATCCGGTTCCATCTCGTTCGGAACCGTAGCAATTATACCGGGATAATTATACCGCTTTTCGTTTTAATGTCAACGAAAGAGGGGACGGTTTCAGCACCGTCCCCAGATATTTCAGGTTGTTCCGCTATTCAGTAATACACAGGCAGTCCTGTTCGGAAAAGCATTGCGACAGCACAAACCTCCGGAGTGAAAAATCTTGTATCAACAAGATTTTTCACTCTTTTTCCTCTGTCAGATAAGGCCGGTCCTCACCGACCTTGAGACCGGTCAGGGCCTCGATCTCGGACGCCTCAAAATGATTGGCGTAATAGGCGCTCATCCGGACCTTGCGGTCGTCCCGCAGGTAGTAGTAGCCCTTCTGGAGCTTGCCGCGTTTGTCGTTGAAGCCGCTCAGGTCGTCAAAGTCATAGGAGATCTCGATCCGGGCTCCGTCCGGCGCCTTGAAGCTGTAGTGCCAGGCGTTTCCTTCCGGCTTCCTGCCCTCGATGCTGAGCAGCTCATAGAGGGTCCCGAAGCTGATCCCGGCATATTTGGGACTGCCGATGACCCCGTCGTAGTAATCGGGCTCACTGCTGTCAGCCCCTTCCGCCCGGTAGATCCGGACCGTTTCCGGCGCGTCCACGACCTCGCGGATCTCCTCCTGCGAGAACTGCGCGAGGACATCCTCGAAGCGGAAGTCCAGGGCACAGGTCAGATAGTTCCTGCGCATCTGCGCATACGCTTTTTCATCCAAGCTCCCCAGGTCCCCGGAGGTATCGCCCTCGTCGATGTCATAGTCCACTGCCCCGCGCAGAGGATTCTGGTACTGGACCTTATAAGGGACCTCCAGGTCCGGATAGCCCGCCCCGTCAATGGCTTTGCGCAGACTCAGAAGCTCCTGATAGCACTTTTCCAACCCCGCCGCATCGGTAAAGCTGCAGACGACCTCCGCCTTCACCAGGCCGGAATCCTCTGTCTTTTTCAGAGAGAGGTCGTTGTCCATGGGCAGCTGCTGCCGCTCCAGAAGAGACAGGAATACACAGCTGGCATAGTCGTTAAGGAGCTGGTTTTCAACCTCCTCCAGGGCCCAGTAATAGTCGTCGAGCACATGGAATTTGATCCCGCTCTCGTCCTCGGTCACGGTCCACAGGTGGTCCAGATAACCTTCTTCGTCCTCCTGGATCTCCCGGTAGCCATCCGAGACTGTCACAGACCCCTTTCTGCTGATTTTTTTTGCATAGGATCCGATATCCCCGCGGGTATATTTCCTGACGCAGCCGCTCATCAGCACCGCTGTCAGGAGGAGCAGGGCTACGGCGGTCCCAATGCAGGGGCCGTGTCCCGTCTTGTTTTTTCTTGCATTCATCTCTATCGTGGCCTCATCCTCATGAATGCCGCACCGGCTGTATCTTCCTCGATCAGTGCAGATACAGCATGACCGAGACACAGAAGAGGTCCCCCTTGGTCTCGAAATTGATGACGCCGTTGTATCTGGCAACGATGTTCTTGACAGACTCCGTCCCGATGCCGGGGCCTGAATGCTTCATGGAGCGGAACCTCCCCCGCCGGTCCTTCTCGGGCGCTGTCTCATAGGTGTTGTCGATGGTCACGGCCAGGGTGCTCTGGGTCGTCTGGCCCCGCACCTGGATCCGCCGCCCTCCGGCAGTCTGGCGCTGGCAGGCCTCCACGGCGTTCTCCAGCAGATTGCCGAACAGGATGCTGAGGTCCGCCTTGGTGATCTTGATGTCCTCCGGGACGCCGATGCTGACGTCATACTGGATATCTGCCTTCTGGGCCTCTATGGAAAAGAAGGTCAGGACGGCGTTGACCGTCATATTGCTGCAGTAGGAAAGGGAGCCCTCGAGCTGGTATTTCTCCCCGACTTCCTTCAGATATTTGCGGATTCCGTCGATATTCCCTTCATTGGCCATGGCCTCCAGGCTCAGGATATGGTGGCGCAGGTCGTGGCGGCCCTGGCGGGCCAGGGCGATACGCTGGTTGAGGTCGTCGTACTGCATGAGCTGGACGGCCATGGTGTGGTTCTCCTCGCGCAGCTTCAGGTAGCTGGCATTGTCCTTGACCATCTGCATGAGCAGATAGTAGATCAGGAAGGAGGCCATGTTCACGATACCCAGGAAAATGACATTATAGATGTTTATAGCCCAGGTGACAGGACTGCCGCTCCCGTAGAAGGCGTGGGACCAGATCAGGTAAAAGGTCACTGGCACCAGCCAGCTGTAGCGCCAGATATAGGTCTGCTGGATGTCCTGGGTGAGGTTCTCCTTCTCCCATTTCATGAAGCGGTAGACAGGGTACATGATCAGGGGCGAGACGATGCACAGGCACAGGGAGGCCGACCACCGGTAGCGGTCCAGGACCATCTGCGGGAAGAGATAGCCTTCCAGACACTTGGAGGTGACGGTCGTCATATAGCCCACATTGACCAGCATGAAGCAGTTAAAGAGCATCTTGCCCGGATGCCCTTTGAGCGCGAACACATAGAGGGCCGCGATCACGATAAAGGCCGTGATCTCCACGCCGGCACTGACCAGTGTGCTCCCTGTGTAGAAAAAGGCATTGAAGAGACTCAGGGCCAGCCAGACGACCAGAATCACCTCATAAATGAAAGCTGTGATCTCAGCAGAAAAACGCCTTTTATCCTGGAAGGGATAAAAGGCGAGCATAATCAGCGGTATCGCCCTAAGAAGGTTATAGACTGCTGCCTCCATCAAAGAAAATGGCTGCATAGCTCCCCCTGAAAAACATATAGACAGATGTTAAAACCAGCATGACAAATCTGCCTACAGTATACAGAGATTTACCTTCTCACGCAAGTGCAGAAAAACACCTTCGGGCCTGTTCTATATGCAAAAAAGACCGATCCGGTCGAAAAAAGGCCTCCCTTTCCGATCACTGCCGCACCTGCCGGAAGAGATATTCCGCATGCGCCCTGCGGATGTCCGCCATCCTCCGGCGGCTCACGGGCACCTGTTTCTTCTCCTCCAGCTGGATCATGCCGTCCTCGATCCGGCGCACATACTCCAGATTCACGATCATCCCCTTGGTGCAGGTCATAAAGCCCTCATTCGAGCACAGGAGCTTCTCCATGGCCGCCTGGCTGGCGCGGACCTTCTTCTTGCGCGCCCCCTTCAGGTAGACAATGACCTTGTGGTTGAAATACTCCGTGTAGAGGATATCGTGCAGCAGGCAGGTGCTCCCGTCCGCGAAGGTGACGGCCCTCTGCCTCTCATAGTCCGCCAGGTCAATGATGGTCAGCGCCTTGACAATATCGTCGTGGACAAAGGGCTTGAGCAGATAATAGTCCGCCCTGAGGGAATAGGACTCGGCCGCAAAATCATTGCTGGTGGTCACAAAAACCAGGCGCACATCCCTGTCCGATTTCCGGACCTCGGACGCCGCCTGGATCCCGTTCATTCCTTCCATATAGATGTCAAAAAAGATCAGGTCATACTTTCCCTTCTCATAGGACTCCAGGAATTCCTCCCCGCCTGTGAAGGTGTCGATATTCTCAACCGTATATCCCTTTTCGCGCAGTACGGAATCCAGTTCCCTGAAAAGCACTGCGCGGTCGTCCTCACGGTCATCGATGATTGCTGCCCGCATGCCGTTCCGATCTCCTTATGGTATTGCGGTCCTGCGGTCTTGCGGCTGTCAGCCGCTCAACACGCGATGAAACCTGTTCATAACTCCGCGGTCCTGCAGCCTGGGACTATCTCAGCTGCTCTTGCGGAAGGTGGCCTGCTCATCCGGATTCACACTGCTGACATCATACTGCAGGCTGATCCTCTGGCGTCCGACGATAAAGCTGCGGTTGATCCTCTGCTGGACGATGCTGCAGTCCTCCCGGGTCGTGTTGACCAGGAGGATCAGACATTGTCCCTTGCCGTAGGAACATACAGTGTCGCCGCGCCGCACGCTCGCGCAGGTGCTCTCCACCAGGCGCTCGGAGAGGCGGTCCAGAACGCTGCCGCTCTTCATCGGATTGCCCTTGCCGTCCAGGATCGTGCACAGCATCAGGTAGGAGGATGTCCCGGTCCTGTCGATGAGTCTTCTGTTGGACCGGTAGATCCCCTGGAAGACCGGATAGCTGCACAGATATCCACCGTTGGCCTGTCCGTCGCCGCTGTCCAGGACCTCCTTGATGTCCTCCAGCACGGTGTGCTCGTGGCTCATTCCCCTGCCGAGATGCTCGAACCACTCCATGATCTTGCCGGAGGGATGGATCCCGAGCTCATCCAGGTAGTAATTGACCGTGCACTCATAGAAGCGGACTGCCTCGTCGTATTTGCGCAGGCGGACCAGAGCCTCCATGGTCAGGGACTCCCAGTCAGACAGCGGCGCGATCGCTGCCGCGTACTGGCCGAGGTCCTTCATGCGTTCGTAATCCTGCTTCTCACGCAGCAGACTGCCGGCGTGCTCCACACAGTCGGCGAAGAGCTTCTCGTAGCGCATGGACTCGCGCACTGCCCAGACATTGCCGGACTGCATGGGAAGAAACTCACCGCCGTACTCATAACTGGCCTTCAGATAGCTGTCCAGCTGTTTCTCCGGATCGCTCTGCGCCTCCGCGTCGCGGTGGAGCTTCTCGAACTCGCAGGCGTCCTCCACGACCTCGATCTCGTCCGTCCAGTAGAAGACGTCCTTTTCCGAGACGATGTAGTTGACCTTGGGCAGTCCTGCCTTCTCGAGATACTTCTTTGCATTATAAATAACGCTGCGCAGGGAATGGTGCGCATTGTCGACGTCGCGGTCGCCGAAGAGAAGCTCCTCCAGGCGGTCGCGTGTAACACCCTTCTCCCTCGCGTGGATGAGGATCTGCAGAAGGGCATTATTCTGGGAGATCGAGGACTTGGATGAACCCGCGATCGTCTTCCCGTTATAGCTCATGGAAAATCCGCCCAGCATCTTGACGTATAAAACATCGCTGCGCTTTTCTGCAATGGCTGTCATGGCCGTCTCCTCTTCCCTTCTCCGGGGATGTGACTGAGAATGTTACGCAAATACTCATGCGAGTACTCAATCGACTGAAAAAGCGATTGAAAAGTAATAACCGAGTCTATGTCATTACTCTCATGGCCTTTTCTGACAATTTCATTATAGCGCAGAAGACGCAAGCATTTTCTTCCGTTCGAGTCGTTTTAAGACCGTTTGAGTCACAAAAAGCGTCACAAGCGGTATGTACTTTGGGTATTTTTTGAACAAAAACAGTATCTGTTCAGCACCCGGAATAAAGAAAAGGCGCATGGCCGGAGTTTTCCCCCGCGTTTTCATCCATACGCCTTTCCGGGACCCCGCCGTTTCTGTGAGCGGCATTCGTCCTAATTTTCAGCTGCCAGCGAGGGATCCTTGCGCACGGCGCCGAGCCCGTCGTAGGTATTGAACTCGACACTGTCCGCCACGGTCCCGTGCTCGTTGTCATAGACGACAAAGTTGAGACCGATCCTCTGCACAGCGTATTCCACATCGTTGATCTTGATGGAGCAGGTGAGGTAGCGGCCGGCACCGCCGCCGGCACCGGAAAGTCCTCCCTGGCTGATGATCGAGTAGGCGGATCCGTCCGGAAGGGTTCCCGTGCGGCTCAGTTCCTCCTGACTGATCTCCTCGGCCACTTCCTCCCCGGGGTTGAGGACCGCGTAGTAGCTCCAGCGGTAATGGCCAGGCAGGGTCTCCTGCAGACCCAGCTTCCACAGGCTCTTCTGAATGTCCGATGTGATCTCCCGGGTTCCGTCGTCCCGGATCGCGATCAGGATACTGTAATCAGGATCCTCCCGAAGCGCTTCCAGCCTTTCCAGATACTCGCGGATATCGACTGTCTTGAGCGTGAGGTCTCCGGTCACGCGGCCGATCTCGTAGCGCCGGCCCGATTTCCCGTTGGCATAGATGTAGAGGCTGCAGGACCGTATATTGAAGGCTTCGTCTGTCCCGCCTGCCTGAGATACCGGCAGAATGCCTGTGTAGGCACCGTCCTCTTCTTCGCTCTCCTCAAGGGTCAGCTTCTGTTTACGGTCGGGATGGTCATTGTCCCAGGCCTCCGCCTCCACAGACCGGATCTTCTCACTGACATTCTTGATCTCGGAAACGGTAAACGAAACGGGATCTCCGTTTTCTCCTGTCTCCGTGATCCGGACGGTCGATTTGGGAGCAAGTCCCTGGGCCCGCAGGAGGTCCTCGTCATAGATATCGATGTCGGCCAGTTCCTGCATAAAGTCGCTCTTTTTGCTCAGCAGATTGGAAAGCTCCTTCATGCCGTACTGCTCCAGCAGAGTGTCCTCCGTCCCGAACAGGTTTGTGCCGAGGCCCAGCCGGTCCCCCTCGATCTCGGCGCCCAGCGCCGCCAGGGTCGTCGGGAAATTGTCCAGGGTCGAATATTCCCTCGTCCTGGAGGGATTCTCGGGACTGCAGGCCGGATTGATATAGGCCGTGTAGGTCCGGCGGTCGTAGGAGGCCGGTACATTGATGCAGAAATCACTGTCCATGGTCAGATGGTCCCCGTTGAGGACGATCGTCGTATTCTCATAGAAATCCTGTTCCTGGACCCAGCGGATGAACTCGGCGACCTGCCGGCTGGAGCAGGCCATGCTGTTGGCGTACTGATTTCCCTCGAAATCATCCCTGCACAGATCGCAGCGGTAGCCGTCCTCGAAGTGCGTGTCCACCGTCAGCATGGAAAAGTTAAAGGGCTCGTCCTCCTTCGCCATCTCCGCGACTTTTTTCTTCGCATAGGAAAAAAGCTTCTCATCCTCGTAGCCCCAGAAGACATAGTAGTCGCGCGGGATCAGTCCCTGCTCGATGGCCCATTTGTAATCACAGATCTCAAAGTCTCCGTGCTCGGTCAGATAGAGCCTGCGCCCGCCGAAGGTGGCGTCCGACCCCATCATGAAGGCCTGATTGTAACCCTCCTGATGCAGAATATCTCCGATCGTCGTCACGCCCGAAAAAAAGGAGTCCTGCGTGTTCATCTTGTTGAAGGATCCGCGGGCATCGGTAAACTGCTCCCCCAGGTCCACCTTGAGCGGAAGGCCCGAGGCCTGGGTAAACATGCCCGCCATGGTGTAGGTGGAGCCGGGCAGGACATGGCCGCCGTTGAGCTTGCCGCTGCTGCCGCTGAAGTTCTCGCCCTCCATCGACAGCTCCGTCAGCTCGGGGATCACATTCTCCGGGAAGGCGCCGCCGCTCTCCTCATCCGTATAGGTCATCTCCATGGATTCCAGGTAGATGTAGATCAGGTTGCGCTTCTTCTCAGGGAAGTTGACCGCCGTTTTTTTCGGGTCGCTGTAATTGTCCTCGATAAAAGAGGAGTCCTCCATCTGGTCCCTGGCAAACCGGATCAGATCCAGCTTCACGGTTCCCACGATCAGGGACAGGACCAGCGCAATGCCCGCGCCGATAAAGGACCGCCGCACAAAAGTCGTGCGCGTCTTCGATATGTTCCGCGTGTGGACGATCATGATGAAGACAGACACCATGATCAGGACAGCGGGCAGGATGCAGCGCGTGGCATATTTTTCCAACATACCGCCGCCCGTCCCCTCCAGGGGCGCCCGCAGGTGAAACAGGATCTCATCCATCTTGAGTCCCGCCCAGGTGGTAAAGGCCCAGATCTCACTGAAGACCAGCAGGGCCGAGATCCCGGTCAGCAGCACAGTGATCCCGGCAATGATGCGGTTCCTGGTGATCCGGATCCGCAGTCTTTTGCGACTGCCGGTCTTCCCGCTCTGATTTCTGCTGCTCTTTTCTGTTTTTTCCTTCTTGCTCTTCTCCGGCATTCGTATAAACCCTGTTCCTTTTGTGTCTTGTCGCGCTCATGTTCTGTATTCAGAGCCATCCGCCGCGCAGGTGATCATGCAGGCAGCTGTCCGCCGCAACGCCCGGTCAGGTCCTGCCGGCCGTCTTCACCCGGCTTCGCCTGACATGGCGCAGCCCCGCCGCCGGCCAGGGTGAAAAGTTTCCACTTGCAAAGTCTTCTTTATCTGCTATAATATCATTTGTGCAGAGCGCACGCCCGCACAGGGATCCGCAGGTGTAGTTCATCGGTAGAATACCAGCTTCCCAAGCTGGGGAGACGGGTTCGATTCCCGCCACCTGCTCTTTATACCGCCTCTTTCCACCGGAAAGAGGCGGTTTCTTTTTTACAGCTTCAGCTGATTGCGGTAATCCCGCTCCGCTTCGCGCCGGATGGCTTTTGTCCGCAGGTCATCCCGCTTGTCATAGAGTTTCTTGCCCCTGGCCAGGCCGATCTCCAGCTTCACCAGTCCCTTCTTAAAATAGACCTGGAGCGGCATGATCGTATAGCCCTTGGTCTGGACCTGGCCCTGCAGGCGCAGGATCTCCCGCTTGTGCAGCAACAGGCGCCGCCTGCGCAGGGGCTCCCGGTTGAAGATATTGCCCTTCTCATAGGGGCTGATGTTCATGCCCTCGATCCAGGCCTCCCCGCCGGAGACGGCCACATAGGCCTCCTTGATACTGACCTTGCCCATGCGGATCGACTTGACTTCCGTCCCGAACAGCTCGATCCCGCACTCATATTTCTCTTCAATAAAGTAGTCGTGGTAGGCCTTTTTGTTATTGGCCACCAGTCTGACCGCGCTCTTCTCCGCCATAACTCTTCACCTTCCGCATATTCCAAAACCCGCCTGCCCGCCGGGCCTCACAGCCGCAGACCTGAATGGTATGCTGCCGGCCGGCCCGCACACGGCCTCAACAGTCTCCTGACACCGCGCAGGCTTTTTGTCGAACAACAAACGGCACCCTTCCGGGTGCCGCAAGCATTCATGCATTCAGCTTTCTCAGAACAGGTTCATGTTGAGCAGGATCGCCAGCACAAAGAATACAACCACCAGGCCGGCTGTAAACCTGACCATGAAGCCCTCCATGGATCTGCCCCTGTTCTTGCCCCAGTAGGTATCGTTTGATGATCCCGCAAGTGCTCCGAGACCCTGGTTTTTACCCTCCTGCATCAGGATGATCACGGTCATGACCACACTGATGATAATCATGATTACTGTCAGAACAATCCTCAAAATACTCATTATTATTATCCTTTCTGCCTCCGCCTGCAGGTGCGGAGTAATGCTCCAGATGCTGCGGCACCCACATTGATCCGGTGCCAAACATTAAGATATTATCACAACCGCTATGCCTGTGCAAGGAATTCCAGAACATTTCAACATAAAAAATGTTATTAAAGGCCCTGGTAGATGAAGTCTCCTTTTTTGTCGAAGACCTTCACCTCCTGCCCGCTCTTGCGGAAATCGCGGGGGCTCACGCCGTAGAACTGCTTGAAGATCTTGGAAAAAGCCAGCTGATCCTGATAGCCGACCGCCGCCGAGATGATATTGACAGGCAGGGTCGTCGTGCGCAAAAGGCTCCCCGCCCGCTCCATGCGCAGGTTCAGGATAAAGGTCTGCGGCGAGCATCCGACAGATTTTCGGAAGCAGCTGCTCAGATAGCTCCTGCTGACACCGAGCTGCGAGGCCAGATCATGGATCCGGATGTTCTTGTCATAATTCTGGGAAATATATCTGATCGCCATCCGGACAAAATCCGGTTCCTCCACCGAAGCGGAGCCCGGTTCCTTCATTTTTTCTTTTTCACGGATCAGTATGGAAAAGATCTCCATCAGGACCGCGGCGCGGTGCAGCTCATTGGAAGCCAGCGGCTGCGGCGCGTGCAGGATCTCATCCACCATCTCGTGGATCCTGTCGATCTCTTCACATTGTCCGACCGGTTCCTCCGCGGATAGTCCGGCCATCGTGGAATACTCCTCTGCCCGGATCCCGTTGTATCCGATCCAGAAATAGCACCAGGGATCCTGCTCGTCCGCCACATACTCCGCGTCAGTTCCCGCCGGAATGTAGAAAATGCTTCCCCTGCCGAGTTCCCGCACGATATCTCCGGCCCTGAAGGTCCCCTTTCCACTCAGGACAAAATGCAGGACATGATTCCTGCGGTTGGAACAGGAGTATAACTGCCGCGGCTCATTGATCTCCCACCCGCAATATGTGATGTACATCTCCGAGGATGTTCTTCTCAGATTTTCCAGACAGATAAAATTGTCCGATACCGTATATCCGGCAACAGATGTATCCTCTCTCTTCTGCATTCCCCAGGCCTTTCCTGTTCATAGCGATGAAAAAGTTGCAATTCCGTCCCGGGATGCCGGCTGTGTGGAGCCCACAGGCCCTCTGCCTCTTCGAATGTCAGATCATTCATTCTGCGCACAAACCAATAGCACCCAATTAACTTATTTTATGCGTTCCGACTGTCCTGTTGCATGGAAAAAGGTAGAACTTTCATGTCGAAATGTGAACTGCACCTGAGAGAATACTTTTTTCCGGCCAGACACTGAAGCCAAAAGCGGAAAAACCGGTAAAGCAAAAAAAGGAGACAGTCACCTGTCTCCAATCCGCAGCTCGTACGGGAATCGAACCCATGATTCTGCCGTGAGAGGGCAGCGTCTTAACCCCTTGACCAACGAGCCATTTATGATGCGTTGTTCGCTCAACGCAAGACATATATTATCAGACCTTCCGGGCAATTGCAAGCACTTTTTTTAAAAAAATGAAATTATTTTTTAATCCGCTTTTCTCCTGTTTTTCAGGCTCCGCTCGTCTTCTTTTAACCGCCTTCTTATTATATATGTGTGACGATCACATCCCCAGCTTCTGCATCTCCTCCAGGATCTCCTTCTCAGACTTCTGCGCATGGGCAGGCGCGGCAGTCGTCCCGGCGGTCTCTGCCTCCTCCGGCAGCTCCCAGGCGCTCTCTCCCTCCGGCTCCAGGATCATGTCGCCGTACTCGTCGACACGGGGCAGGTAGGGCACAAAGACCGGCAGCATCAGCTTCGCGTCCAGCCTGGCCAGGAGACTGAAGCCGAAAAAGGCCCATATAAACGCGTAGAGGGGCTGCATCTGCGCATCCGTATAGGTCAGATAAAAGGGAAACACGTGGAAAAAGAGCAGGATGGGCAGGGTCCAGGCGCGCTTCAGGGCAAAGTAGAAGCTGTTCCTGAACAGGCGGGGCAGGCTGTCCGCGAAGGCAGCCATGACCGGGAAGAGCCAGATCAGCATCAGGACCTCGGCGATCAGCAGGGCTGTCAGCGGGATCCGCAGCATGGCGACGACACCGTCCGCCTGCGAGGTGATCCGGATGTCGGCCAGCAGAAAGAGACCCAGGGCCGCCGCCAGAAAGCCGGTGATCGTGGACTGCTTCCAGTTGGTCTTAAAGCCCTTCCAGAACTCCTTGAAGGGATTGATGACGCCGTCTCCGCGCTCCGCCCGCAGCATGGTATATTCCAGTGCTGTCCAGGCCGCGCCGGTCGTGATGACAGGCAGGCTGAACAGAACAAACATCAGGTTGGCGCCGATGGCGACGCCGCAGTGCGTCATGGCCCTGCCGAAAGCACTGTCATTGCTCAGAAAGCTTCCCAGTAATTCTCTCATCGGTCTTCCTCATTCCAAAGCGCTCTTGTCCGCCTGTCAGTTTCCGCCGCAGACATAGTCCAGGAATTTCTCTACGGCCTCGATCCGGCCGCTCTGGACCCCGATCCCCAGGGCACAGCCGTTCTCGTAGATGTGATATCTGCTGATCAGGATGCTGTCACTGATATCGATCCCGATCGGGACGGGATCCGTGCTGTATTCCTTGTCGTAGGGGATCGAATAGATCAGACGGTCTTTGTACTTCTCATAGATCCGCGCGCACCGCTCGTCCCGCAGGTCCATCAGACGCCCGCTCTCTCCCAGCGACGAGAGCTTGTCGGGTTCCATGGTCACCGCGTCCAGGACGCCGGCGTCGGTAAAACCGACGAACATATTGTAATACTGGTTGCCGGCGGCATGGTTTTTGCTGTAGTCAAAATAGGCCTCGTCATTGAACTCGACGTTTTTTTCCGCCGGGTCATAGCCGCTGTACGCCACATAGCCGTCCCAGAGCTCCGTGTCGTTGCCGACTTCGGCCCTGGTGTCGGCCAGCATGAGATAGAACCAGTGGTCCTTGACGGCCGTCGTCGCCCGGTAGACCGTGAAAATGATCATGAAGACCGCGAAGCTGATCCCCACGATCCACAGCCAGTAATACTCCCAGACATACTCTGCCTTCTGGCGGGCCGTCTTGCCCTCCAGCTTGTCCGATTCATTTTTCCAGAAACTGCGGAATCTCTCTATCATACAACTCCCCGCCGCCTGTTCTTATTTAACGGAAAATGAAACCGGAACCCGCCTGATCCGGTTCCGGTTTCAGTCTCTTTCCATATTATACCCTGCAGATCAAACCCATCGCGTTTTCAGGCGGGCCTGAACTGTAACGATCGATCAACAAGAGATTACAGCTTACCGCCGGAAGTCGCAATACCTTCGACGAACTGCTTCTGGAATATCACGTAGATAACGATCATGGGGATGACCGCGAGAACGGCCGATGCCATCATGGTCGGATAATCACTGCCGTACTGTCCCTGCATCTTGGCAAGACCTGCGGACAGGGTGGTCGTCGCGGAGTTGGTGCAGACGATCATGGGCCACATCAGGTCCTTGAATGCGAACAGGGCTGTGAAGATACCCAGGGAGACCATGGAGGATCTCGTCAGGGGCATCATGATCTTGAGGAACTTCTGGCCGATGTTGCAGCCGTCCAGTCCCGCTGCTTCCTCCAGGTCCATGGGCAGTCCCTCGTATCCGGTCTTGAGCAGGTAGGTACCGAAAGCGGTGACGATACCGGGGAAGACCAGACCGGCGGTCGTGTTGAGCCAGCCGAGCTTGGAGACCATCAGGTACTGGGGGATGATGAAGATCTGAGACGGGATCATCATCTGGATCAGGACGAGCGAGAACATGATGTTCTTGCCCGGGAAATGAAGTCTTCCGAAGGCATAGCCGGCCATGGTCGCCGTCAGGCAGGCGCAGACTACGCGGAAGAAGATCATCAGCAGTGTGTTCTTATACAGAACAACGAAGTTGTAGCTCTTCCACACCTCGGCGAAGTTCTCCCAGTGCCAGCCGTTCTGAGGGAAAATATAGAACGGCGCCACGGAGATGGCTTCCTGGTTGGTCTTGACCGCGGTCAGGATCATCCATGCGAAGGGGACAAGCATGATAAAGGCCATGATCGTGAGGATCACGTACATGATCACCTTGTTGAGGCGGTCTCTGGTCTGAATATCCATATTTCACCTTCCCCTTTCCTTAGTTGTGGTAGACGAGTGTCTTCTCCGCCCTCTGCATGATAAAGGTCACGATCATGATGAAGATAACGAGGACAATGACGATGGTGGCGCCGTAGCCCTTGTTGCCGTTCGTAAAAGCATAGGTATAGAAGACGTAGACGATGGACTGGACCTTTTCCAGAGCGACGTTGGTCTTGTCCATGACCATGAACATCAGATCGAAGACGGTCAGCGCGCCGATCAGTCTGGTCTGAACGATGAAGAAGGTCGTCGGGGAAAGGAGCGGCACCGTGATGTTGAAGAACTGATTGATGCCGGTCGCGCCGTCGATGGAGGCCGCTTCATAGTAGTCTCCGGGAATCTCCTGCAGGCCCGAGATAAAGAGGACCATGTTGTAGCCGATGACGGACCATACACCGATGATACCGATGGAGATCCAGGCGATCCTGGGATCGGAGATCCAGGCGATGTTGGCGTGCAGGATGTTGTTGAACAGACCGAACTGCTGGTTGTAGAGCCACTTCCAGACCATGGCGACCGCTGCAGGCGCGCAGACCATGGGCAGGAAGAAGATGGTTCTGTAGATGGATGTACCTTTCAGCTTCTGGTTTAGGAACACCGCCAGGACAAGCGCGATGACGACGCCGAAGGGCACCTCGATGATCGCGTACTTGATGGTGTTCAGCAGAGACTGCCAGGTCTCGGGCGCCCGCAGGACCGCCGCGTAGTTGGCGGGTCCGACAAAGATATTGCCCTTGCCGAAGTCACCGGTCTTGCAGAACGACTGGTAGATCGTGTTGAACACGGGGTAGAAGTTGAGGATGATGAGACCAAGCATGGTGGGCAGGATAAACGCCCAGCCCCAGATGGCCTCTTCCCTGGCCCGTGCTGTCATTTTCTGTTTTTTCATGCTCCCTCCTGTCAGGAATATCCCTGCGCCGCACCTGGCGGAGCCGGTGCGGCGCGGGGGTACATCCCAAAGTGATCAGGAACTGCAGCAGAGCGTTTCATTTCTCTGCTCCGTCCTTCCAAGTCTTTTCAGACCATGCTGTCCGCAGGGGCTGCAGCACCTGTCCTGCATGTGTCTGAAGATTTTTCAACGAAGCATTCTGCAGGAAGTAGAGAATTATTCCTGAGCGATCGCGTCGTCGATGATCTTCTGCGCATTGTCGCAGGCCTTCTCCATGACTGCCGGGTCATCCGGATTCTGCCATGCATCCAGGAAAGCGCCTGCCTGCTGGATCTTGTCCTCCCAGACAGTGGTATTTCTGGAGTAAGGGCGGAAGTAGAGCTTGAAGTCCTCCATCTCGATGAAGGGGGAGACATCCATGCCTTCGAACGCATTGCCGAATGCCTCGGACATGCCTTCCATACCGGCCATGGTGACACCGAGCTCGGCCTGCTTCTTCTGCGCTTCCTCGGAGCAGAGGTAGGAGATCAAGCTGTAGCATGCATCGGGATTGGCGGTGCCTGCGCTGGCTGCCCAGCCGAGGCCGTTGTAGCAGGACTGACGCTCGCCGTCGTCGCACTGGCCGTTGCCGTTGACATCCGCGTAGGGAAGAAGTGCCCAGTAGTAATCAGCGTGATTCTCAGCCTTGTAGAAGCTGTTGATCATCCAGGAGCCCTGTGTGATCATTGCGCACTTGCCGGACTGGAACAGGGAGTCGGTGCCGGTCTCGGCAACGACAGACTGGGGAGCGCCGACAGAGAGGAGCTTGCGGACCATTTCCATGCCGGCCTTGCCTTCCGCGGAGCCGATGGTGGAGGTCTTGTGGTCCTCGCCGACGATGGTTCCGCCGTAATCATAGACCAGGTTGTACCAGCCGTCCTGGTTGTTGGAGGTATTCATGGCCAGGCCGTAGACATCGCCGTTGGAACCCTCGGTGATCTTCTTGGCTGCCTCGTACATATCCTCCCATGTCCAGTCAGCGGTCGGATAGTCGACACCGTACTGATCAAAGATGGCCTTGTTGTAGAGAAGAGCGATGGTGTCGTGGTCCTTCGGGATCGCGAAGTGCTTGCCGTCGCTTCTGGTGTACAGATCGACAATACCCTGATAGTACTTGCTCAGATCCATGGTCTCATCCTTCTCGATATAGGGATCGAGGTCGAGCAGGATATCGTTTTCCATGTACATCTGGGCTGTGTTGGAGTGCATCCAGAAGACATCGGGCATGGTGCCGCCGGAGGCGCCTGCCTCGAGCAGGGTCCAGTAGTTGTCCCAGTCGACAACTTCGATCTTGGCAGAGACGCCGGACTCGGCCGACCACTCATCCACGATCTGCTGCAGGCCGGCCTGCTGGTTGGAATCCCAGATGTTGATCGTCAGCGCGTTGGAGCCACCGGACGAGGAACCGGAATCGCCGCCCGAAGAGCTGCCGCCGGATGAGCTGCCACCGCCGCAGGCCGCCAGGGAAAGTGCCATGACTGCCGCGAGCGCAAGAGCCGCTACTTTCTTCATTTTCATAAAACTTCCTCCTTTTCTGCAGTGCGAAGCACTGCGGAACAATTCCGCTCCGTCTGGACACGAAGCCGTTGATAACAAAAACATGGTAAAATGAAAATAGGGAAGAATGAATAGAATCATGTCTGTTAAATATGTATAAATGTGTGAATCGCCATCTTTTTTGCACAAGTTTTTTGTCTGAATCCGCATTTTTTATGGCAATACTTACAGCCGCAGCCCCAATTTATATTGCAATCTGCACACTTTTTATGGGAAATCCGCCTGATCCTCTGAAAAAGCGCACAATCAGCCCCGACAGCCGGCCGCTTTGAAACCATCAATGTGAAACAGTAAATTCGAAATCTCAAATTACAGGCCGTCTTTTCCGCCATTTTTCAGTCTGTCTGTTTTTTTGTACTAAATACAGGCAGTTTTCGGATTTTATTTGAAATTTAACAAGCTATAATAAATTATGTAGTTAATTTTTTTGTGCGTAAAAACCGGTTTCCGATACGCATTTACAGGTGCTGTACTGTGCGTTCCCGGGACCCGGCGGCGGGACCTTCATCGGGGGCTGAAGATGCCGGCGCGCAGGATCCGCAGGCAGGTTCTGTTGATTCTGTATTTTCGCGGACATATGGAAAAGTATCGGAGAACGCTGACGTTTCATACAGGCGTATATCTTAATACTTTTCCACGGGAACAATAATGCTTTTTTAGTAAGGAGGGATGAATGGCTAAATTCAAAAAAGTCCTGGTCGCCAACCGCGGCGAGATCGCCATGCGAATCTTCCGCGCCTGTCACGATCTGGGACTGCAGACAGTTGCGATCTATTCCAACGAGGACACCTACTCGGCATTCCGTACCGCAGCGGATGAGTCCTATCTGATCGGTGAGAACGAGAGCCCGCTGGGTGCCTATCTCAATATTCCCAGGATCATCGAGCTGGCGCGCATGCATGACTGCGACGCGATCCACCCCGGCTACGGCTTCCTGTCCGAAAACGGTGAGTTCGCCCGCGCCTGCGAGCAGGCCGGCATCAAGTTCATCGGTCCCAAGTCCGAGATCCTGGACATGATGGGCGACAAGCTGAGCGCCAAGCAGATGGCCATCGACTGCAACGTGCCCACGACACCCGGCACCAAAGAGCCGCTCGCGAGCCGCGAAGAGGCCCAGAAGCTGGCCATGGAATTCGGTTTCCCGGTCATCCTCAAGGCAGCAGCCGGCGGCGGCGGACGCGGTATGCGCCGCTGCGACAATGTCGAGGAAGTCGGCATCAACTTCGACCTGGTCAAGGCAGAGGCCATCAAGGCTTTCGGCAATGACGACATCTTTATGGAGAAATTCCTGGTCAACCCCAAGCACATCGAGGTCCAGGTCCTGGCCGACGAGCACGGCAATGTCGCCCACCTCTTCGAGCGCGACTGCTCCCTGCAGCGCCGCTATCAGAAGGTCGTCGAGTTCACGCCCGCCTTCTCCGTCTCCCAGGAGGTCAAGGAAAAGCTCTACCGCGATGCCGTCGCGATCACAAAGCACGTCGGCTACACCAACGCCGGTACCCTGGAGTTCCTGGTCGACAAGGACGAGAACTACTACTTTATTGAAATGAATCCCCGCATCCAGGTCGAGCACACCGTCACCGAGATGGTCACGGGCGTCGACCTCGTGCGCGCCCAGATCCTGGTCGCCGAGGGTGCTCCGCTCTCCGATGACCGTATCGGCATCAAAAAGCAGTCCGACCTCAAGCTGGACGGCTTCGCCATCCAGTG
This sequence comes from uncultured Lachnospiraceae bacterium, assembly GCA_902781215.1. Lineage (GTDB taxonomy): Bacteria > Bacillota > Clostridia > Lachnospirales > Lachnospiraceae > CAG-791. The sequence goes on along the minus strand of CACZIO010000002.1, from coordinate 63,237 downwards.
CCGCGTGACGACCGAGGATCCCACCAATAACTTCGCGCCCGACACGGGCCGGATCACCGGCTACCGCGTCTCCGGCGGCTTCGGTATCCGCATGGACGAGGCGACTGCCGGCACAGGCGCCATCATCTCCCCTTACTACGACTCCCTGCTGGTCAAGGTCACCTCCTGGGACCGCACCTTCAAGGGTGTCTGCCGCAAGGCCCTGCGCGCCATCCGCGAAGTCCACGTGCGCGGCGTCAAGACCAACATCGCCTTCATCACCAACGTCCTGCGCAACGAGACCTTCCAGGAGGGCAAGTGCTACACCAAGTTCATCGACGAGACGCCCTCCCTCTTTGAGATCCAGGGCGGCGAGGACCGCGCGACCAAGATGCTCACCTACATCGCGGAGCGCTCGATCGCCGAGAACAGCGCCAACTTCGTCTATGAGCCTCCGAGATTCCCTCCCGTCACCGGCAACCGCCGGATGGGCCTCAAGCAGATGCTGGACGCCAAGGGACCCGAGGAAGTCGCCAAGTGGGTCAAGAAGCAGCAGAAGCTTCTGATCACCGACACCACCTGCCGCGACGCCCACCAGTCCCTGCTGGGCACCCGTGTCCGCACCCGCGACATCGTCAAGGGCATGGACGGCACCTCCGAGATCCTGGCCGACGCCTTCTCCCTGGAGTGCTGGGGCGGCGCGACCTTCGACGTAGCCTACCGATTCCTGCATGAGTCACCCTGGGAGCGCCTGGACATCATCCGTGAGAAGGCTCCCAACCTCCTCCTGCAGATGCTGCTGCGCGGCTCCAACGCGGTCGGCTACACCAACTATCCAGACAACCTGATCCGCGAGTTCATCAAGGCCTCCGCCAAGAGCGGCATCGACGTCTTCCGCGTGTTCGACTCCCTCAACTGGATCGAGGGCATGTCCGTCGCAATGGACGAGGTCCTCAACCAGAACAAGATCCTGGAGGCCACGGTCTGCTATACCGGCGACATCCTGGATCCCAAGAACGACAAGTACACGCTGAAATACTATGTCGACATGGCCAAGGAACTGGAGCGCCGCGGCGCCCACATGCTGGCAATCAAGGACATGGCAGGCCTGCTCAAGCCCTACGCGGCCAGGAAGCTGGTCTCCACCCTCAAGCAGGAGATCGGCATTCCGATCCACCTGCACACCCACGACACCTCCGGCAACCAGGTGGCAACCTACCTGATGGCGGCCGAGGCCGGCGTCGACGTCGTCGACTGCGCGATCTCCTCCATGTCGTCTCTGACCTCCAATCCGTCCATGAACGCGGTCGTCGCCGCGCTCCAGGGCCAGCCCAGAGACACGGGTCTCGACCTCGATCAGCTCCAGTATCTGACCGACTACTGGGCAGATGTCCGCCTGCGCTACAATGCTTTTGAGGGCGGCATCAAGAGTCCCGCCACGGATATCTACCGCTATGAGATCCCCGGCGGGCAGTACACCAACCTCAAGCCGCAGGTTGAGAGCATGGGCCTGGGCCAGCGCTTCACCGAAGTCAAGGAAAACTACCGCAAGGTCGACCAGATGCTGGGCGGCATCACCAAGGTCACCCCTTCCTCCAAGATGGTGGGCGACATGGCGATCTTCATGACCCAGAACGACCTGACCCCCGAGAATATCATAGAGAAGGGCAAAGATCTGGCATTCCCGGATTCCGCCATCACCTACTTCTCCGGCATGATGGGCCAGCCCGCCTGGGGCTTCCCCAAGGACCTCCAGGAAGTCGTCCTTAAGGGCAAGGAGGCCATCACCTGCCGTCCCGGCGAACTGCTCGAGCCCGTCGACTTCGACAAGCTCCGCCAGGAGATTTCCGAGTTCCATCCCGACCAGACCTGGCGTTCCGTTCTCTCCTACGGCCTCTATCCCAAGGTCTACAAGGAGTTCTGCAAGAACCGCGAGCAGTACGGCTACATCATGCGTCTGGGCAGCCACGTCTTTTTCCACGGCATGACCATCGGTGAGACCAACAAGGTCAACATCGCCGACGGCCAGACCCTGGTCATCAAGTACCTGGGGCCCGGTGAAGTAGACAAGGACGGCATGCGGACCGTCTCCTTTGAGCTCAACGGCATCCGCCGCGAGGTCAAGGTTCCGGATCCCGAGGCCCAGAAGCACATCGTCAAGGTCGCCATGGCTGATCCCGAGAACAAGGGTGAGATCGGCGCCTCCATCCCCGGTGCCGTCGCCCAGATCAACGTCAAGGTCGGCGATACCGTCGAAGAAGGCCAGACCGTCATCACCATCGAGGCCATGAAGATGGAGACCGCGACCAGCGCCCGCATGGCCGGTACCGTCAAGGAGATCCTGGTCTCCGAGGGCGACACCGTCAAGGGCGGACAACTGTTGATGCGGATCGAGTAATCATCGACCGGGACGTATGTCCCGATGGATCACACATGTGACGATATACGTAAACGGCAAGAGGCCGGAGCCCTATGGGCTCCGGCCTCGTTGTGTTACAAATTGTTTCCGGTCTGAACTGCCGAATCTTACCTGCCGGATTCCTTGATGTAAGCCTGCACTTCGTCCACGGTCGGCATGACGCAGAGGGCGCCCTTCTTGGTGGTGACCAGGGAGGCGGCTGCATTGGCGAAGGTGAGGAGCTCGTGGAGCTTTGCCTCATCGAAGCCGTCGAGGCCGTATTTGAGGACGTGGTGGAGGGCACTGGCACAGAAGGTGTCGCCCGCACCGGTGGTCTCGATGGTATTCGGGTTCAGGAAGCCGGGTTCAAAAGCCTCGATGCCCTTGAAATAGGCCTTGGAGCCGTCGGGGCCGTAGGTGGCGAAGACAAGCGGAATCTTGTATTCGTCGATGATCATCTGAATGCCCTTGTCGAGGTCCTCCTCACCGGTCATAAAGGTGATCTCATTGTCCGAGATTTTGAGTACATCGCACTGGGACAGTCCCCATGCGATCTTCTCCTTGGCCTTCTCTTCGCTGGACCAGAGAGGGGGACGAAGGTTGGGATCAAAGGAGATGATGCAGCCGGCCTTCTTCGCGATCTTGATGGCTTCCTTCGTTGCCTTCTCGACCTCGTCATCAGTCATGGACAGGGTGCCGATGTGGAAGATCTTTGCGCCCTCGATCAGGTCGGCGTGTTTTTCCACTTCGTCCTTTGTCAGCATGATGTCAGCACCGGGCTTGCGGTAGAAGGAAAAGTCGCGGTCGCCGTTGGGGAGCTTCTCGACAAAAGCCAGGGTCGTGTGGACATCGTTGTCCATCTCGAGACCGGTCATATCAATGCCCTCTCCCGCCGCGCGCTCCTTGAGCATACGGCCGAACATGTCATTGCCGACCTTGCCGATGAAAGCGGTCTTACGTCCCGCCTTTGTCAGCATGGCAAGGACATTGCAGGGTGCTCCGCCCGGGTTTGCCTCAAAGAGATTGTTTCCCTGGTCGCTGATTCCGTTCTGGGTGAAGTCAATCAGCAGCTCGCCAAGTGCAGTCACATCATACTTTTTTTCCATACCCATGTGTACGTCCGCCTTTCTTGAATCATGATCACGATAGTTTCCTTTATCCCCCATGCCGAAGCACGGAGTGCGCAGGTATCCCTTTTATTACCCCATGCGCCGGACAGCCGTCAGGTCATCCGTCATCCTTCTGAAAGCCTGAAACAGGCAAACATCCATGAACGATTATATCGTATAAAAAGTTCCGAAAACATATTCAAAGAGCCGAAAAAGAAAAGGAGAGATTGTGCAAAATCACCATCCGCGGGCCTCAGTTCTTGAAACTGTGGACGGGTGCCGGGATGCGGCCGCGGCGGTTGACGAATTCATCGCAGCCGAACCGGTTGACCGGAATGATCGGCGCGTAGCCCAGAAGGCCGCCGAAGTCGACCATCTCGCCGACGCCCTTGCCGATCACGGGGATCAGGCGGACAGCGGTGGTCTTCTGGTTGATCATGCCGATGGCCATTTCGTCCGCAATGATGCCGGCAATGGTGGTTTCCTTCGTGTCGCCGGGGATGGCGATCATATCCAGGCCGACGGAGCAGACGCAGGTCATGGCCTCGAGCTTCTCCAGGGTCAGGGCGCCGATCTGCGCGGCGTGGATCATGCCGCGGTCCTCGCTGACCGGGATAAAGGCGCCGGAGAGGCCGCCGACATAGGAGGACGCCATGACACCGCCTTTTTTGACCTGGTCGTTCAACAGGGCGAGGGCAGCCGTCGTGCCGGGTGCGCCGGCAGATTCAAGGCCCATCTCGCAAAGGATATCCGCCACGCTGTCGCCGACTGCGGGCGTGGGTGCCAGGGACAGGTCAATGATGCCGAAGGGAACACCGAGTCTGCGGGAGGCCTCACGGGCAACCAGTTGACCGACACGGGTAACCTTGAAAGCTGTCTTTTTGACCGTTTCGCACAAGACTTCAAAATCCTCGCCGTGGACCTTCTCCAGAGCCCGCTTGACAACGCCGGGGCCGCTGACGCCGATATTGAGGATCCGGTCGGCCTCGGTGACGCCGTGGAAAGCGCCCGCCATGAAGGGGTTGTCGTCCGGCGCGTTGCAGAAGACGACCAGCTTGGCGCAGCCGAAGGAATCGCGGTCAGCCGTGCGCTCCGCCGTCCGTTTGATCACGGCGCCCATCAGGCGCACCGCGTCCATATCGATGCCGGTCTTGGTCGAGCCCACATTGACGCTGGAGCAGACGACGTCGGTCTGCGCCAGGGCATCCGGAATCGACTCGATCAGCATCCGGTCCGCCTCCGTCATGCCCTTGGAGACCAGAGCTGAGTAGCCGCCCAGGAAGTTGACGCCGACCTCCTTTGCCGCCCGGTCGAGGGTCTTTGCGATGGTGACAAAGTCGTCGCTGCAGCGGCAGGCACTGCCGCCGGCAATGGCGATGGGAGTGATGGAGATCCGCTTGTTGACGATCGGGATCCCGTATTCCTTTGTGATCTCCTCTCCCGTCCTGACCAGGTTGGCGGCGCTGGTCGTGATCTTATCGTATATTTTCGTGCGGAAACGGCCGAGGTCGCTGTCAGCGCAGTCCAGCAGGCTGATGCCCATGGTAATGGTGCGCACGTCCAGGTTTTCCCGTTCGATCATCGCGTTGGTTTCCGCAACTTCAGCAAAATTGATCATGTTTTTCCTCCAGATTTCAGCGCGGGTCTGCGTGTCAGATACGGTGCATGAGGTTGAAGATCTCCTCCTTCTGGCAGCGGATCTGGACGCCGATCTTCTCCTCACCGATCCTGGCCAGTTCGTCCGCGATCACGCCGAAGGGCTTCTCAGGCTCGGTGACGTCAATGATCATCATCATGTTGAAATATCCCTGGACGATGGTCTGGGAGATATCGAGGATATTGATCTTGTTATCCGCCAGATAGGTGCAGACGGCAGCGATGATGCCGACAGTATCTTTTCCCACAACGGTGACGATAGCTCTTTTCATAATATCAGTTCAACCTCCTGTCTCTCGTACTTATATAGGCTGCTGTATACTGTTTTCTGCTCTTACAAAGGCTGTATACTGTTTCCTGCCTTATCTGCAGGCTGTTTGCGATGATGCCGGGATTTATTCCGGAAACATACGGATGCAGTCCGCATCGGGCTGACTCATTTCCGTTTCAGAACTCCACCAGGGCCGACGGCGCGCTGCGGCGGGCGACCTGGATGGGCAGGTCCTCCGGATGGTAGCCGGATTCCGAGAACATGATCTCCACGCGGACGGTCTCAAAGGCGAGCTCGGGCAGGTTGTTCTCCTGGCTCAGATGGCCCAGGAAGATCCCCTTCAGGTGGCTGTTGAGGATCCTGCTCAGGAGCTGGCCGCTGCTGGCGTTGGACAGGTGACCCCGGTCCCCCAGGATCCGCTGTTTGAGGCGGTAGGGATAGGGCCCGACCTGGAGCATGTTGATGTCGTGGTTGGACTCGATCAGGAGGACGTCGGAGTCCTGCAGGCACTGCAGGGTGTAGTCCGTGTAGCAGCCCAGGTCCGTGCAGACGCAGGCCTTCTTCTCACCGTCATAGATCCTGTAGCCCACCGGCTCCGCCGCGTCGTGGGAGATGCGCATGGGGTCAACCCTGAGGTCCCCGACCGTGACCGGCTCGTCCGCGCGGACGCACACAAACCTGTCCGGATCGATGGCCGCGCCCTTGGGGGTCCTGCGGATCGCGTCGATCGTCCCCCTCGTCGCATAGATCGGCATGGAGGAATACTTCGCGATGACGGGCAGGCCTGATATATGGTCGCTGTGCTCGTGCGTGATGAAAATGCCGTCGATCTCCTTGAGGTCCAGGCCGATCCCGTGAAGGGCTTCATTGGTCCTTTTCCGGCTGATCCCGACGTCCATCAGCAGATGTGTGTTGTCGGAACCCGCATAAATACAATTGCCGCTGCTTCCGCTGGCAATACTCTGAAATCGCATAAAAATGTTTCGCTTTCTGTTTTTACTTCTATTACTGTTTTTCTTACTGTTTCTTTTTCCTGATGGATTCTTTTCTGATGAATTCTTTCTGATGAATACTTCCTTTTTTACTGTAAAAGCTTTTTGCTGTCAACGTCCCCTGTATGGAGGCATGGTCCCTGCACGGTCCCGGCAAAGTCCATAGAGACTGCAGATAACCGGCGTATGGCAAAAATGCTCATCAGTTTTTCTACAGCTCAGCCCCTGCTCAGCGCCGCGTCCACCTGGGCACAGGCGGCCTCGATGGTGCCGCTGTTGTCGATGACGACGTCCGCATTGTCGCGGAATTCCTGCTCGGACAGCTGGCTGCGGAGGATGTTGTCGATTTTTTCGTCGCTATAGCCGCGGGAGGCGCGCAGGCGCCTGCGGCGCTCGTTCTCGTCGCAGTAGATGTACCAGAGCTCGTCCAGGTGCTCCTTGTAGCCGGCCTCGATCAGGAGAGCCGCTTCGACGATAAAAAAGTCCAGTCTGCCCGCCTTCTTCTCCCGGGCCGACTCATCCAGTATATAGATTTTGACCGCGGGATGCACGAGCTGATTGACCTGCTCCAGCAGTTCAGGCACGGAGAAGATCCGTCTGGCCATCTCCGGCTTGTTGATCCTGCCGTCGGGAAGGGTGATCGGGGGCATCACCGGCGCAGAGCCGGCTGCTCCGCCGGTATCACCGCCCGCCGCATCATCGGTATTCCCGCCGATCGTTCCGGCAGCGTCTGTCACCGGAACGGGATACCTCTCCAGGAGCTGAATGAGGGACTCATAGATCGCGCCCCCGGGGGCTTCGATCGCGTGGGCCGCCTCGTCTGCAAGCAGAACGCGGGCATTGTAATGGGTCTCTATATAGTGCAGGATTTCCGATTTGCCGGCTCCAACACCGCCGGTCACGCCTATGATTTTCACTTGTGTTTTCTCTCCCGTATTGATATCCCGAACATTTATTGTCAGGATTGCATGTTTTTACTTAGTGTCTGATGTCCGGAATCGAAGCATTCCGATATCCTCTGCCACCAGTCCTGATCATCTGGCATGATTGGGCCGTAAGCTGTTTATTTCGCAACGTACCAGTCGCTGCCGCTGTGGATATCCGTCTCCAGGCGTACCGCCAGGTCTGCCGCCTGCTCCATCTCCTCCTCCAGGATCCGGCGGACCCGCTCTTCCTCGCCGGGGGCAGTCTCGATCAGGAGCTCGTCGTGGATCTGCAGGATCAGTTCGGACTTGAGATGTTCGCGGTGGATCCGCTCCCAGACCCGGATCATGGCGATCTTCATGATGTCGGCGGCAGACCCCTGGATGGGCGAATTCATGGCGACGCGCTCGCCGAAGGACCGCTGCATGAAATTGCTGGAGGACAGCTCCGGCACGGGCCTGCGGCGGCCGTACATGGTCTTCGCGTAGCCTTTTTTCTTTGCGTCCGAGACCAGCCGGTCCAGGAAGATCTTGATGCCGGGATAGGTCTTGAAATAGGCCTTGATATACTCCGCCGCCTCGGCGCGGGTGATGGAGAGTCCCTGCGAGAGGCCGAAGGAGCTGATGCCGTAGACGATGCCGAAATTGACGGCCTTGGCATTGCGGCGCTGCAGGGGCGTCACCTCGTCGAAGGGGGTGTGGAAGACCCTGGAGGCCGTGATGCGGTGGATGTCCTCGTTTTCCTGATAGGCTTCGATGAGGCCGGGATCCCCGGACATGTGGGCCAGGATCCTGAGCTCGATCTGAGAGTAGTCAGCATCGGTGAAGCTGTAGCCGTCCCGGGGGATAAAGGCCTTGCGGATCTGCCGGCCCAGGTCGGTCTTCATGGGGATGTTCTGGAGGTTGGGGTCCGTGGAGCTGATCCGGCCGGTCGCCGTGATCGTCTGGGTCAGGGTCGTGTGGATCCGGCTGTCCTGCGCCACATAGGCCATGAGGCCGTCGGCATAGGTCGAGCGGAGCTTGGTCAGGCCCCGGTACTCCAGGATATCATTGACCACCGGGTAGTCGGGCGCCAGCTTCTCCAGGACGCCCGCCGCCGTGGAATAACCGGTCTTGGTCTTCTTGCCGCCGGGCAGGCCCATTTTTTCAAAGAGGACTTCGCCCAGCTGTTTGGGGGAGGCGATGTTGAAGGTCGTCCCCGTCTCCTGGTAGATCTGCTGCTCCAGCTCCTCGATCCGGCCACCCAGGCGCTCACTGTAGGCGCGCAGGGCCTCCGGCTGAATACGGACACCCAGCCGTTCCATATCGGCCAGGATAAAGGTCAGGGGCCGCTCGATCTTAGTGTAGAGCTGCCACATGTCCTGGTCCGCCAGTTTTTCCCGGACCAGGGGCGCGATCCTGCGCAGGGCATCCGCGGCGCGGCAGGCATAGTTGACAACTTCATCGGGATTCTCCCGCATGGCCTGGGCCCAGGAGGACTTGCCGAAGAGCTGTTTTCTGCTCTGCAGAGAGATTCCCAGGTACTCGTTGGCCGCATCCTCGATCTCGTAATCGTTTTTGAGCGGATTGACAAGGTAGCAACAGACCAGCATGTCCTCGATGCCCTCCATGCGGATGCCGTCCCGGAATTCCTCCCGGCCGTCGATCCCCCACAGAGGCATCTGTTCCTTCTGGGCAAAGAGGGCCAGCCAGGCACCTCTGTCCTCGCCCCGCTCCGACGCGCTCTCCAGCACGGCGGTGCGGATCTTTTTGAAAAAGGCCGTAAGGTCTGATTCTGTCACTGCATCTTTAAGAGCGGCGTCCATGCCGGCATCCGGAGAGGTTTTTTCCGTCCCGTCAGAGGAAACGCAGTGGATGAACAGATTCTGTGTCGTCTTTTTATTATCAGCGCCGGTTCCAGCGAAGGAGACCGCGGCGCCGGTCAGGACGGAAGGCGTCTCCATCCCGTAACCCGCCCGGTCCAGCAGGGGCCATACACCGATCACAAAGCCTTCCTCCTGCGCGATCCTGCCCGTGGCTTCCTCCTCCAGCTTCTGCAGAGAGGCGCGGTCCCGGATCTGCCGGACGTCGAACTCCTCCGACTGATCCTCGATGACCTCCCGGTCAAAACGGGGCAGGAGGTTTTTAAAGCCCAGCTCCGTGCAGAGGTCGAAGGCCTCCTTTGTATAATATCCGCCCGTGGCGGCGTGGTCCGTGTCAAGCTCCACGTCGCAGTCGGTCCTGATGGTCACCAGAAAGAGGCTCAGCCGGGCCTTGTCCTCATTTTCGGCCAGGTTCCTGTGCAGGGCCGGCTTTTTGATCTTGTCCAGATTTTCATAGACGCCGTCCACGGACTTGTACTCCCGGATCAGCTGGGTCGCCGTCTTCTCCCCGACCTTGGGCACGCCGGGCACGTTGTCGGAGGAATCGCCCATGAGGGCTTTGACCTCGATGAACTGAAGCGGGGTGACGCCGTAGGTCTCCACGACCTGCGGGGCCCGGAAATCATCGATGGTGGTCCGCCCCTGGCGGGTGCGGGGGATCCGGATGCAGATGCGGTCCGTCGCGATCTGCAGCAGGTCCCTGTCGCCGGAGATCAGGACCACGTCCATGTCCTGGGCCTCCGCCTTCCTGGCCAGGGTCCCCAGGATATCGTCCGCCTCCAGGCCGGCCTGCTCACAGATGACGATTCCCATAGCTGTCAGCATCTTTTTGATCAGGGGCACCTGCTCCCGGAGTTCCTCGGGCATGGCGCTCCTCGTCCCCTTGTAGTCGGCGTAGGCCTCGTGCCGGAAGGTCGGCGCATGGACATCGAAGGCGACCGTCAGGTAGTCCGGCTTCTCCTCATCCAGCTGGCTGAAGAGGATGTTCAGAAAGCCGTAGACAGCCCCCGTGTGCACGCCCTTTGCGTTGGTCAGGTCCGGCATCCCGTAAAATGCCCTGTTGAGGATGCTGTGTCCGTCGACCAGCATCAGTTTCTTCTTATCGTTCGACATAATCGTTCCTTCCGGCGAAACCGGGAGATACGTCCCCGGTGGTTCAATTGTTCCTTCCGGCGAAACCGGGAGATACCTCCCCGGTGGTTCACATCATATAAATGACCGCTGTCAGAACAGCGAGGGCGACCGCCGCGGCTTCCAGGATCACGGCGGTGCGGAAAATCCGGGCGCGCCCCTCCAGGCGGTGTTCTTCCTTTTCGATATAATCGGGGAGGTCCTTTGCGAGGTTGACCTCCTCTCCCGCCTCCATCTGTTCGAAGGCTCTGCCGACCAGATACTGGATCTCAAGCTCCTCCCTGCAGCCCTTGCAGGTTCTGTGGTGGTCGAGGAAGGCCTTAAGAGAGGCATTGTCCAGCCGGTCATTGAAAAAATCGGGAATCATCCCGGAAAAATCCTTACAGGTCATCGCTGTCCTCCGCTTCCGGAAGTACTCACACAGGCTCCCGGATCCCCGTCTGCCCCACTGCGCATTCACTGCAGTAAAGCCTCTGCAAGTGTGATGCGGCTAAGCTGCGGACCCTGATCATCATCGTTTTAGTCCAGTGCCTATTCTACGGGAGATGCCTTTTCCAGTCAACATCGGCGGCAGGTCCGGGGTCTGTTCCCGGCTTATGACCGGCCCGCAGAGCGTGCCCTGTCCGAAACATGTCCGGAACCTGTCCGGCAGCGCCCACAGACAGCACCGCTCCGATGACAGGGGCGTCCGCCGGTCAATTCCTCTGCAGACAGAGTGTTTCCCTCCATCCCCTTTTTGTCACGGATTGACCGGAATCTCCTCATATACGGGCAGGAAGTCATCATTTTCCCTGCGGTAGAGATAGGCATAGGCGTTTTCCGCATCGGGAAACATAGTCAGACTGACCAGAAGGTCTCCCTCCTGCCCGAAGTAACCGATCTCGTCCACCTCCTCTGTGCCCGGATTAAACCGGCACAGTTGATATCCCTCGTCCTTCTCCAGAACAATATACAGATATCCGTCGCAGAAGTTGGCTGTCGCAATGAAATCTCCGACATCCATCTCCAGGACCCGGTCGACGTCCCCCATGAGGCTGATCCTGTCGACCCACCTGGTCCCGTGCCAGCAGTAGATGAATTCTCCGTCCGTGACGAGGGCGCCCTGCACATCTGCCAGGGTCTCCGCGTCGCTTCCATCCAGGGCCGCACAGACCAGGCCTCTATTGCCGTTATAGACCATCCGGTCCCCGACAAAGCACAGGCTTTCATAGACGTATCCCGGCCCGTTAAAGCGGTCTGTCACCAGTTCCACGTCATTCGGGTCTGCCGGTACAATATCGTCCAGGGATTCGACAGACAGCCTGTACAGGTTGCTGTTTCTGGAAAAATAGCACCAGCCCCCGTACATGTACAGCGTCTCCGGGGCATAATTGAAATCAGTACTGGCGTTATAGACGACCGCAGATTCCTCCGTCTCCGGGTCGTAGCGGACAATGGTTCCTTCCACCTCATCGGGATAATAGATATGATTCCCGTAGAGATTCATGTATTCGGTGATGCTGTCCACGGCGGAATCTCCGCCCTCCTTTGTCAGGTCCTCCTCGTGAAGAACTCCGTCGTAGGAGGAATAATAGTAGTCATCCCCATACAGGACAAAGCGCCCCCGGTTATAGAAATTGCCTGCAGAGATTCCCTCCGCCTTCATGCTCATGTCCCATTCCGTATCTTTTTTCCCATCCTTCTCATCTTCCTTCTCATCTTCCTTCTTCCGGTCTGTTCCGGTGTCATCCGACTGCCTCCGCTTCATCTCCCAGATGATCCTCTTGATCCAGAGGGGACTCGTTCCGTATCCCAATCCCGATTGAGAAAGCCCGGTCAAAAGGCGGCCGACCATGAAGACCAGAAGGCCCAGGAGCACGATGATGACACCGAAGATGCCCAGGACCGCCGCCAGGGGAATGGGTTTACGATTTGGCCGGATCTGAGGCCGGTCGGGATCCGCTGCCGGGACTGTTTCCGGGGCGCTCCCACTGCCCGTATTCGCTCCCTTCCCGTCATGCAATAGATCCGGATCGGCATCTCCTGTGCTTCCTTCCGGCCGCATGCCCGACTCCGGTCCGGTCTCATCCCGCAGCAGAACCGTGCCGGCTGTGGACGGATCCGGATCCTCATCCGAGCCTTCATCGGTTGTAAAGTCCACGTCATCCACATCAGGGGTGTCTTCAATGTCCCGCTGAACCTCCTCCGAAATATTCGAAATGAGCTCTTCCGCCTCTGACGCGTCTTCCTCCACAACCGGAATCCGTTCATGGACGGGAAGATCCTTCCACAGCTCTGTCCCGAGGTCAAGCTGGTCGGTCAGGAAGGCCTGCAGATGGTCCGGCGTGTCGTATTCAAAGACCATATAGGCGGTGTTGTTCTGGCTGAAAAAGGACTGGAGCCTGACAGAGGGCGCGCCGCCCTCCGCAGCTTCCTCCTCCCGGTCCAGAAGCGCCTCCGCCCTGTCCAGGAAAGCCTCTTTTCCCTCCTGAAACTGATTCCGCTGATCATCCTGCACCGAAACGGTCCGCATGGAACTGCGAGCGGCAGTTTCTTTCGGGAAATATTCCCTGAGGACGACCGTCTCCCCGGACCGGGAATCCTGCGCCGTATAGAAAAAGCCTCCTACGTCCCGCTGCAGGACGCGGCCTGTCATATAGCGCCCGTACAGCGTCTCCCCGCAGGGCATGGCATCCGGATCCGGAACAGGCTCCGCTGCGGCGCCGGCGGCGTTCACAAAGGAGAGCGGATATCCGCACTCCTCGCAGAAGGATGCATCATTTTTATTCTTATGGAAGCAGTTGTAGCAAATCTTCATCACATACCTCCCGGTCTTTTTCCCACAGATTTGACGACGGGCTCATGCGCGCATCGTTCGTATGAAGTCTACACTGTACTTATTATAGCATGATGTCGGCGCCAGAGGGGCGCGAAACCACCAGGGACGGTTCTCCCTGGTCTTTTATACCGGGAGAACCGTCTCAATTGGTTCCCGTCCCAATTGTTTTCACTTGCAGCCTTATCATTTTTTCGCATATTTATAGTAGACTTTTTCCATGAAAATGGTATAATCGAACAATCAAATGCATTTTTGTATACATGTGTGCGAAATGCCCGCATGTGCAGACAACACCTGTCTGATCACAGCAGGACCATTGTACGAAGACCTGTTCCAAGTCTTTCAACAGGAGACCCGGTCATGCCTTTTTGGCTGTCCCGGCAAACAGGTCACGGTCTGCAGTGCATGTGCAGGTGTGGAACAGGAGGTCAACCCATGAGTAATGTGCGCTTCAACGATGACAGTATCCTCGCGCGCTATTTCGGCCGCTCATCCAATTATACAGATATCCCCAATCAGCTTTTTTCCGAATACAATGTCAAAAAAGGCCTGCGGAACGACGACGGGACCGGTGTCAGGATCGGCCTCACCCGGATCTCGGATGTCGTGGGCTATACAAAGGATGAAAAGGGGAACGTCATCCCCTGCGACGGCGATCTGCTCTACCGCGGTTATTCGATCAAAGATCTCATCCAGAACCGGCAGGGAAACTATGGCTTCGAGGAGACCTGTTTCCTGCTTCTCTTCGGCTACCTGCCCGATCGGGAGGAGTTTGAAAATTTCAAGAACTGCCTGGCCATGCGCTACGAGCTGCCGGAGAGCTTCCTGGCCAACGAGCTCCTGCTCAAGCCCGCCCGCAACCTGATGAACAAGCTGCAGTCCGCCGTCCTGTCCCTCTATAACTACGACGAATCGCCGGATGAGACCGAGGTATACGAGAATCTCCTCAAGGGGATCAACCTGATCGCCAAGTTCCCGGCCCTAGGCTGCTATGCCTACTACACCAAGGTCCACTCCTTTGACCGGAGTTCGCTGATCATCCACTACCCCCGCCCGGACTATTCCATGGCCGAGAACATCCTCTACATGCTGCGGCCGGACGGAAAGTTCACGAACCACGAGGCCAATCTCCTCGATGCCATTCTGCTCATCCACGCGGACCACGGCGGCGGTAACAACTCCACCTTCACAAACGTCGTGGTCGGTTCCACGGGAACAGATATCTACTCCGCCCTGAGCGCCTCCATCGGCTCCCTCAAGGGCCCCAAGCACGGCGGCGCCAATATCTCCGTCGCCAAGATGATGCGCCAGGTCATCGCCGATACGGACTACACCCAGGACAAGGACAAAATCCGCTCGATCGTCAACCGGATCCTGGATCACGACTACTATGACCACAGCGGTCTGGTCTACGGCTTCGGCCACGCGGTCTACACCCTCAGCGATCCCCGCGCGGAGATCCTGCGCAAGCTCTGCCGGAACCTGGCTGAGGAGAAGAACTGCATGTACAAGTTCAGCTTCTACAAGCTCTTTGAGGACACGGTCAAGGAGGTCGTCCGGGAGCGCAAGGGCACCGCGATCCCGTCCAACGTCGACCTCTACTCCGGCTTTGCCTACAGCATGCTGGGCATCCCCGAGGAGCTCTACACCCCCCTCTTCGCCACGGCGCGCGTCGCGGGCTGGGTCGCCCACAACCTGGAGAACAAGCTCTACGACGGCCGCATCATGCGTCCCGCCACCAAGTACGTTGGCAGCACGCAGGAATTCGTGCCCATGAACCAGAGACGATAAAAAACACCAGAAAACCACCAGGGACGGTTCTCGCCGATTTCAACGGTCCCGATTTGTTTAAAAAGAACCGGTGAGAACCGTCCCAAGTGGTTCCCTAAGCAGAAAACCTGTCCCGACGAAACAAAAAACTGTATCCGGCTCCCTCACGGGTTCCGGATACAGTTTTTTCATTTCCGACTTCAATATTTTCCTGCGCTGCGCGCGCGGCGGTCTGTTCAGCATAATGCCGATTCAGCCCCGGCCTGTTCAACGATCTTCCGTCAAGCCAGGCTTCAGCGCTTCATTCTTATTCGGCTTATTCGGGCTTGTCCTCGCTGAAGAGTTCCTCGACCTTGTCGGGCGCCTGCTCGAACTTCTCCGCGATCTCTCCGGCGGTCTCGGCGGCCTCCTCTTTGACCTCTGCGGCAGCTTCCTCAACTGCCGCTGCAGGTGTTTCCTCAGCGGCTGCGGGCTCCTCCGCCTTTTCAGCGGCTTCCGCAGCCTCGGGGGCTTCGGGTGCCTCCGCCAGCTCCTCGGTCACAGCCTCGTCGATGGCCTCAGCCTCGGCCTCGTCCAGGTCAGCGTCCTCTGCGGGCTCCACATAGTCCTCTGCGAAGATGTCCTCCTCGGGCTCCTCTTCCTGCAGGGCTTCCTTCACCTTGACGGCGCCGTCCGCGAAGACGTCCTTCATCCTGCCGGCGGTCTCTCCGACGACCTCGAGCACAGTCTCGCCCCGGGGGCCGATCGCCTCCTTGATGCGGGTATAGGCCTCGCTGGAGCCCTCTTTGATGGTCGTGTAGGTTCTGGAAGCAGCAGCCTTCACACGAGCGGCCGTCTCTTCGTAGTCGGCCTTCTTCGCCTCATCCTGCGCGATCTCCTCCTCGATGGATCTCGTCACTGCCTCGTCTTCGTCTTCTTCATATTCGTCCGAAAAGATATCCTCGTCCGCATCGCAGATCGAGTCCTTGGAAGTCTCCTCCAGGTAATAGTAGACGGTTGCCGCCGCAACGCCAAGAATTGTGCTGCCCAGTAACAATCTGCCCAGTTTGCTCATTTTGTTCCTCCATTCCTGCTTAGGGACTGTCGCGAAATCATCTGTACATTCTGCCTGGCAGAATACGCAGATTCTGCACAGACCATGCAATTGATGACGCTGCAGTTCCTTACTTGAACGCGGTCGGCATCTCTGAAAGAATGATGATCGGATCCCTTCATGGTTTCATCAGTTCATGACCGGGCATTCCGAATCAAACCGGCCTTCCTATGTGATCAGTCTCCTGCTTTCGGAAACATTCCATGGGTTTCTCAGCAGGCATCCTTTACTATAGTAACGCATTTCCCCGGAAAATAAAAGAGAGGAAGGGCGTAATTTATGGAGGCATGTTTTGCGCCTTATTGTGATCCCGCGCCTGTGTGGGATCACACAACAGCTGCTCCGTCATTACTCCATCATGAGAAAGGCCCCCTGATTGCCCCGCTTCCCGCCGGTCGCCCGGTGGGAAAAGAGCTCACCGCTGTTGCAGCAGGTGCAGAGATTGGTCACGGTCAGGTGATCCCGGGTAATCCCGGCCTCCCGCAGGATCCACGCGTTGGCCTCCCAGAGGTCCAGCTGGTACTTGCCGGGTGCCCTTCCCCGCGACAGGATGCGGGGGATGGTGGTCTTCACCGGTTCCGGCCCGGAAAGCTCCCCTTTCGCCGAACTTCCGGAGAGATCAGATGGATTTCCAGGGGCAGTCACAGGGCCGTTAACAGGGCCATTTACAGAGCCGTTTACAGACCCACTTCCAAAACATTCTCGGAAGGCTTCCGCCACATCCTCAGAGACCTCGTAGCAGTCGACGCAGATGGACGGGCCGATGGCGGCATGGATGTCCTGCGGCCTGCAGCCGAAGACCTCCTGCATCCTGCGGATGGTGACGGCGCCGATCCTGGCCACGGTCCCCTTCCAGCCGCTGTGGGCCAGGGCGATGACCCTGCGGACGGGGTCATAGAAATAGAGCGGCGTACAGTCCGCGTGCGAGGTGAAGAGCACCAGCCCCGGGATGTCCGTGATGATCCCGTCGACGTCTGTGTAATCGCGTTCGCGGGTCACGCCCTTGCCGGCATCCGCCTCCGTCACAATCCGGACATTGGCGGTGTGAGTCTGCTGCGCGCAGACGATCCGGTCCGGCGCGACATCAAAAAAGCCCGCGGCCCTCCGGTAATTTTCAAGCAGATTCGCTTCCGTTTCTATCAAGTCGGGTGGATCACGACGGAAATTCAGGCTGGCCAGATAATCCTCCGAGACCCCTCCCGCCCGGGTCGTAAAGCAGTGCCGCTGACCGGGCAGATCCTCCCAGTCCGCAAATGTCAGGACGGGGAAGCTGCTTCCGTCCGGCAGCGGGACCTTTTTTTCAACAAAAACCGTATTTGATGTTTTATATTGCATAGAATCAAATTATTCCTCTACCTTCCATTCTGTCAGTATTCGTTTAGCTGAATCAAAGGATGCTCCTATTTTGAGCACTCTCCTGCGGTCCGCCCTGTAAGGCAGCGTATACCTGCATCAGGCTTTCCAGAAATCCGTACTCAGCCTCCTCATTTGGAAAACGGTAATTTGTTCTTCATAAATGGACTCCGCCGCTGTCAGACCAATAAGTACTGATATCGAAGAATTGGTATTGAAACCGCTTATTGAAACTGCTTTTACTATATACGTTTCCCGACACGGGCCAAGCCGTCCCGAAAAACAGCCGTACCGATCCGGAAACATCTCAAGTATAGCACAAGGAAAGACAAAGATGAAAAAGAAAGAAAAACACATGTTGGCTGTAAAGACGGTCCCCGCCATTTTTTTCAAAATGCTGTTAAAAAAGTGCCCCATAGACGCCCCACACAAATTATACTTTAATCATATGAATGTATTCGTTGAAGATAATGCACATCCAAAGTATACTATTACTGTGTTTTTTTTCTTCAAAATGGCGAAGAAACGGCTGCGTAGAGAGGCATACATACCCGAGCTCTTCAGGGAATATCTGCCTGACAGCCACTCCGAAACGAGGAATACTATGAACTATATCCTTAAACACTTTGATACCCCTCTGATACGATTCCATGCTTCTGAGGACTCAAATGACCCCGATATTACAATTCTGTGGCTCAATCAGGAAAAGAGCAGTTTGCTGCCTTTGGATCTTGGTGACCCAACTGAAGAACATATCAGCAAGTGGCTCCAGAGAAGAACCATTCCCAGGAACAGAGCTTTTGTCAGGACCTTTCTTGCCAAATGCGGACTTAGCGCAAACAGACCGATAAGCATTATCTCTGTGAGCAAAGGGCTTTCACTGAATGACAGTTACTGGATCGTAGACGAAGGATTTACAGGCTTGTTCGATCAATACAATTTATATGAAAACAGGTTCAGCCAGATCCTTGCATATATTGCATTCACCGGGTATGGCAGCAGTATCAGGAATTCGCTGGCGTCCAGCCCGGAGTTCACAACGAACGGAATGCTGCCAAAGTGCTGGCGCCGGATATCCGGTCGAATAATGCTCTATAAAGGGGGCACCAGCGGCGCGTCAAATGCAGGCAATGAACCGTACGCAGAGTTCTATGCTGCGCAGATTGCCCAGGCGATGAAGATCAACGCCATTCCTTATGGACTTGCAAAATGGAAGGGAATTCTCTGCTCTACCTGCGAATTGTTTACCGGTAAGCACACATCGTATATACCGGTAGGAAGGTTGATCACAAAGGGCGGCATCAAGGCTGTTGCGGAATACTACCGCTCTCTGGGGCCGGAATTTGAGAAGTCATTGCGGGATATGCTGGTGTTTGATGCTGTAATTTGCAACACAGATCGTCACTATGGCAATTTTGGCCTGTTGATCGACAGCAGGACCAATCAGATCACAGCCCCCGCCCCGCTGTTCGATCACGGAAATTCGCTGTTTAATTATGCAGGCAAGGATTTTATGCAGTCAGAAGAAACGCTGGATACCTATATAAAGACATTACAGCCTTGTGTGTACGATGATTTTATAGGAACTGCTGCTTCTTATATGGACGATGAAAACAGAGAGCAGCTGCGGCATTTGCTGACATTTAAGTTCAGAAAGCACAGTCGATATAATCTGCCGGATCACGAGATTTCCTTGATTGAGAAACAGGTTCGAAAGAGAGCAAAACTTCTGCTGGAATACAGGATGTAAAATCAAAAAGAATGCATGACCGCTTCATTTCAACGGTGGTGCATTCTTTTTTACAGATACGCATTTTCCCGAATGTAAACATTCATCTTCAAATTGTGCACATTGCCAGGCTTATGTCGTTACTGTCCCCAAGGGGTCAGTAACGATAAAGATGGTAAGAATCTCTTTTTTTCTGTATTATGCTGCAAGTGTAGAAATGGGCGGTTCTCTATAACACTTTTCATACAAAGAGGTGTCAAAAGGGCCGTCCTTTTGGCACCTTATATCCATTGATTCTCTGATTCGTTCACACCTCTGACAGCTTCCGGGCCAAATCCGGGAACATGGCGACGCTGCGCTGCAGGATTCCGTTCATGAAGGCGATGGCGGTGCCGTAGTTGGTAACAGGCACATTCTGGGCGACAGCCCGGCCGATCCGGCTCTGCATCTCGCGGGCGTTGAGCATGCATCCACCGCAGTGGATGACCAGCGCGTATTTCGTCAGGTCTTCCGGAAAGCCGGTACCGGAGGACGTCTCGATCACGATTTCCCTGCCTGTTCGGGCGCGGAGCCAGCAGGGGAGCTTGACCGTCCCGATGTCGTCGCACTGGCGGTGGTGGGTGCAGCCCTCCGCGATGAGGACCCGGTCACCGTCCTGCAGGCGGTCGATGTGGGCCGCGCCCAGGGCCGCTGTCTCCAGAAAGCCCTTGTAACGGGCCATGAGGATGGAGAAGGACGTGAGCGGTATGCTCTCCGGAACAGCCTTCTGCACTTCCGCGAAGGCTTGGCTGTCGGTGATGACCATGGCCGGCGGTGTGCGCAAGCCCTCCAGGGTCCTGGTGACGCCCTCCGTCTGTGTACAGAGCACACTGCAGCCGGCGTCCAGTATATCGCGGATGACCTGCTGCTGGGGCAGGATGAGGCGTCCCTTGGGCGCCGCCTTGTCGATCGGGATGACCAGGATGACCAGGTCTCCGGGCTGCAGGAGGTCTGAGACCAGCCTGGGCTCCGCCCCCTGGCCCGCCTTCCAGGCCCGGTAGAGGTCTCCAATCTTCTCCTTGAGTTCCTGAATCCCCTCGCCGGTCTTCGCGCTGGCGCGGACATGGAACTGAACGGAATCGGGAACCCTTTCCGTTTCCGTCTTCGACGCCGGAGCGGATTCCTGACTTCTCACCAGGTCAATCTTGTTCTCTGCCAGGATGCAGGGAATCTTTTTCTCGGCAAAAAGATCCAGAAGCTCCCTGTCGCAGGTACAGAGCCCCCGGCTGCCGTCCACAACGAGGATGGCGATGTCCGTCTCTCCCAGGATCTTCTTGGTCTTCTGTACACGGAGCTCACCGAGCGCGCCCTCATCATCGAAGCCGGGCGTATCAATGATCAGGACCGGCCCCAGGGGCAGCAGCTCCATGGCCTTGCGCACGGGGTCTGTCGTCGTGCCCGCGACCTGCGAGACGACGGCCAGATCCTGGCCAGTCACTGCATTGACAATACTCGATTTTCCCGCGTTCCTGCGGCCAAAAAATCCGATGTGGATCCGCTCCCCGGAGGGGGTATCATTTAAACTCATCTTCTTTCTCCTGTCACTCGATCCTGTAAACAGCATTCACCAAAGAATATCACTGTCCGCGCTCTCCTATCCCGGCATTCACCACGGAATATCACTGTCTGCGCTCTCCCAGCCCGTCATTCACCACGGAATATCGCTGTCCGCGCTCTCCCAACCGTCGCCGAAAAAGTCCGCGGCGGCACTGTCCGTGGCATACGGATCCTGCATGCCATAAGGATCCTGCCCCTGCTCCTGTCCATAGAAATCCTGCGGAGAAACGCTGGAGAGAAGGGACGCGAAAGCGGGATCATCCTGGGCCTGCGCGGGCGCAGTTGTCTGCCACTGGCCCTGTGCCGGTGCAGCTGACTGCTGCTCCTGTCTCCGTCCCGCTGCAGCTGACTGCTGCTGACCCTGCCAATGCATTGATTCGGCTGACTGCCGCTGTTCTGCCTGAAAAGCGCCCATCTGCTTTTCAGGCTCCTGACGGGCATGCTCCGCCCGCCCGGCTGTCCCGGACTCTCTGCGCGCCTCTCTCCTGGAAGCCTTTCTCTCCTCCTGCCTGCGGGCGCGTGTGGCCTCGGTATCGGTCAGGATCTGACGGAAATGGTCGATCAGGAACTGCTGGGCCTGTTCGTTGTACCAGATCCGGTAGTACTCGTTGCCGCCAATTCCGGCGCGCTCAGAATAAATTCCGATCCCGGCGCCCTTTTCCGTGGGGACGGAGGCCTCCTTGCCGATGTCCTCCATCATGCGCTTTTCCAGATAGCCGTTTGCCCGCAGCCAGTTGTTGATGGTCGGCGCGCTCACACCAGGCGCATTCTCCTGGTCCTCTGGAAAGAGCTCGCCGATCTGTTTTAGAAAATAAGAGATCTGCTGATCCTGGCGGTACTGAAAACCATGCAGGATCTCATAGGGGAAGGTCTCCGCAATGGAGGGCTTCGGCTCCCTGGCCTTTCTGGGAGGCTTTCCGACGATTCCTCCGGTGCTCTTGACCTCCTGCAGGATCTCGCTGACAAACTGCAGGCAGCGGTTCACGTTGGGATTGGTCAGGACTTCATTTTCCGGCGCGGGCCGGTTCGTGACCGGATTTCTGCCCGACACCATGCGGTTGATGTACTGGATGGCAACTTCCAGACGTTTCAGATCATATTCAGCCATTTTCATGAGTCCTTTCTGAAGATTTCTTATCAGCCAATCTTCCACAAAGTATATGGAAAATGAAAGTGTGCAAACAGTGTTAACAAGTATTTTTCGAATTTCCTTTGCGCCTGGAATCGGTCGGGACATCCCTTCCCGTATTCACCTTTTTACATCGGCCACTGCAACAGGTCCGGGATCTCCTTCAAAAAAATCCTACCGGAAAAGGCCAGGTGAGGAAGGCGGATCAGGTCACAGCCGTCGGGAAGAATATCCGCGTAGCAGGGGTCTGCGACGACGGAAACGGGTTCTGCCCCTGTCGTGGAGGCACCCACTTCGACGTCTCTTTGTGCTCCTGTTTCCGCCTGTGTCTCTGTCCCCGGCTGCGCCTGTGTTCCCACCGGAACACGGCTCTCCTCAACGATCCGGCCAAGCGCCCTCTCCAACTCTTCTTCTCCGGTCAGTGCCGCATCGGCAGGCCCCAGGAAGGGAGCGCTGTTTTCGGTCGCGCCGAATACATGTGTCTGCGCACCGGTCTTTTTTTCCACTGCTGCCGCCAGGGATGTCATGATGACGGGCTCGCCGATCAGGCAGATGTGATGGCCGGCCGGCTGTTTTTCACTTACCGGGAGTTCCTGTCCGCCCGACCTGTATGTGCAGGTCTTGCTTTTATCTAAATCATGTTCTGATACAGGTTCCGCCGATCTCAGGCGCTCGCAAAACGCGTCCCGGTTTTGAAAAGGAAACTGGCTGGCCTTCTCTCTGACGGCTTTTTCCACTGCGGCAAAGTACTCTTTTTCAACGCCCGCCGCAGGGATCCCGACGACGAAGGGAATATCGAAATGATCCCACAGGTACTGAGCGACAGGGAAGCCTGTCGAGGAAATGACCAGACTGACATCTGCCTCCGCACTGCGGCGGATCGCGTCGAGGCTGCACGGGTTAAAGCTGCCATGGTTGTGGCTGCCCGAATGAAAGCTGCCTGCGTCTGAACTGCCGGAAGTTAAATCTTCAGAGGCATCTCCCATGGCCCAGCAGGACAGGATCTCCAGGCCGGCTTTTTCAATCTTTTCCCGCACAGTCGCCAGGCTGGAGGATGCCGCAAAGTCCAGCGGCGTCATACCCAGAATGTTGCAACGGATTTTTTCTCTGTTTTCTCCCGTTTTTTCCGAAAAAATCTCTTTCGGGTCATCTTCCTTTTTCTCCGGATAACCCACCTGCAGGTTCTCTGATTTTTGTTCAAATAAATCTCCCTGCGTAGGAATCGTCCGGTCCGCCTCCGGCTGTTCGGGAATCGGGATCATCCGCTCCGCCAGGCGCAGAAAGGCCAGGCCGGCGCCATGGGTATAGTCGTGCATTCCGTTGGTCGGGATGTAGAAGGAAGGGATGCCTGCCTCTTCTTCCACGATCCGGCAGATGGCGTCGAAGTCCATCCCGATGATGTAGGGGATGGGCGAATTGGCGATGGCGATAAAGGCGGGGTGATAGATGCGGGCGGTGTCCACGATGTCGCGGATCAGGGCCTCGTCACTGCCCATGACAGCCTCCATCTCGTTGAGGCCCGACAGGAAAATCAGGCTGTCGTGGTCGTACCAGCGGATCTCGTCGTGTGTATTATAGGTGGAATTGCAGCCGGAGGGGTCGTGCATGACGACCATGCCGCCCAGCTCAAACAGGGCGCTGCAGACGCCGGAGACGTCGCCTGTGTAGACCGGTATTTTTCGAAAGACCTGCCGCATGATATTCTCCTGCTCTTTCTGGTTTCGATCATAATGTTGAGGTAAAAGGTAAACGCCCGGTTTGTGCGTCGCCGCTCCTGTCGCACACTCCTGTTACAGGACGCAGGCACAGCCGAAGCCCTTTCTGGGCACCAGGGCGCGTGTATCCTTTTCATGCAGGAAGGCATCCTCCATGAGGCCGGCCAGCTTTTCAATGCCTGAAAGGCCCCACTGCCCGCCGCACTCGACCAGGTTGACGAAGTGAGCGGTTCCGCCGAACCAGGCGGCCTTGGGACCCAGGGCCAGCATGCTGCCGGCATTCTCTGCCTCGTGCAGGACGCGCATCTTAGGGTGAATGGTCGCGCTCAGGCACAGGTCCGGATGGTGGTCCTGTAACCAGCGAAAGTCTTTCTCCTCTTCCGGGAGGATGGCGTCCAGATAGACCCGGGTGACGTGGAAGCCGTGCTCCAGCAGGAGCCTTGCCAGGCTCAGGGGGCGGGGCGTCACGATGTGGTCCAGAGTGATCTCCGTATCGCCGATCAGGGCATGTGCATGCGCCAGGGCCGTTTCGGCCCTCTGCTTCCCTTCTTCAAATGCGGCGGATGTATTTACAGCGTTTTCGAATGCATTGGAGCCACTTGTTCCGGATTCAAATTTGTCTGTTTTCAATACTCCGCTTCCTTTTTCCGGAGCATCATGGAAGCTTTCTGTATTCGATGCTCCCTGACGGATCTGCCGCAGGGCTTCCTCCAGCTGTCTTCTCTCCTCCAGGATTTCCTCCGCGCCGGATGCGGGCGGCAGGTAGAGGAAGGGGCGGCCCAGCCGCTTGGCCAGCTGGGTGACGCCATGGATCCCGGCGGGACTGCGGGTAATAAAGAGGGAAGCGGCACCAATCTGCAGGTAGTCGTCGTAGGTTTTGCAGCCGAATACGGTGTCGGTCATTTTTTCTGCAGGCATGTCCTCTGCTTGAATGACTTCTGTGGGAATGTCCTCCGCACGGGACAGGCTTTCACCGTTCCGGCTGCGGCCAGACAAAGAATCCGTCGAGTCTGCGCTCCGCGTCCCCTTGTAGGCAAGGTTCCCCGCGTGGAGCTGCAGGATCCTGCAGCCGTGTTCCCGCGCAAGGGCCGCGAGGTCGCTGTCCGGATCCAGGGGCTGGTTATCGCCCAGGACACAAATCAGGCGCGGATCGGCGGGCAGAGGACGGACGGGCCGGAACATGGCCTCCTTGAGCTTCTGCTCCGGTGTCAGGCCGGTCTTCTGCATGACGGGGTCCATCCAGCAGCGCATGAAGTCGATGTGCGGGAAGCGCTCCTCGAGTGTCCGGAAGACATAGGCGGCGTCCGTGCCGACAAAATGATGGAGACAGACCAGAAAGAGAGCCACAGCCCGCGGGCGGTAGGGCAGGCGGTTGATGGCGTCCGTCACGCCCTCAATGGTGATGGTCTCCAGGTTTTCGTCGTAGAGGTCGTCCTCCTCGATCAGGACACTGGAAAAACGGTCTGCAGCATCCATTTCCGCCGCCGTCAGGACGACGCCGCGCATACAGTTGTCGGCGCAGACGTAGATCTGGTGGCACTCGGGCACCAGCATGCCGATGTGGACGATGTTCCAGGTCCCGTGGACCGGGGCGTTGAATTCCAGGCTGTGGGCAAAGGGGACCGGAAAACCGGCATCGGCGATGCGCACATGTGCCCCTGTTCCGTCTATGTCTCTTCTGTTTTTCTCCGCGATGTTTCCATCAATTCCCACTCTGCGCAGCATGGAAACCTCCTGTTTCTTTCTGCAGTCTGATTGTCTGCAGACTGTTTTTCGGCAGTCTGTTTTTCTGCGGTCTGTTTTTCTGCAGTCTGGTTTCTGCAGACTGGTTTTTTTCGTCTGGTATGTGCGTTTCCCTGTCCAGGTTCTCCCGAAGGCTCGTTGTCTAGCAGGCTTGTTATCTATAGTCTTCCATACCCGCCGGTCCGAAGGATCCTCTCCTCCATGTCACGGGCGTTTCTGTACCCTTCTTTCTCCAGGGTCTCCGCGGCGGAACGCAGTTTTTCCCGGAAGTTTCCGTACATGGCGTCAAAGCGGCGCATGGCCATTTTTTCACCGAGTCCGGCAGCGCCGGCTGCTTCCCGGAAGGCTTCCCTGTCGATCTCTTCGATCAGATATCTGCCGCCGATGTGGAAGGACATCTCCCTGGTGCTGGCCTCATAGACAGTAGTACTGATAATGTCGTAGGCAGGCGCCAGGCGGATCTTCTTCAGGTCCGGACTGTAGAGCAGAGAATAGTTTTTGATGTGGGCATCTGTATTGCCGATCAGGTAACTGAATACGATACAGTCCCAGAGCCGGAGCTGGTCTTTGACGGGATCCGCGGATCTGACGCGCAGCAGGTCAAACATTTTTTTCATATACTGACCTGATTCGCGTTCATATTTTTCCGAGGCCGGAATCCCAAGAGCCTGGGAGAAGTCCTCCTGGTGAAGGCGGTAGGGGCAGGGCAGGTCATCGACCCGCCGGGCCTGATCCGGAAAAACACGGTCGTAGCGCCGGGTCGCAAACAGAATCTCGCTGTCTTCGCCATTTCCTGTGTTAATGATGAAACTCTCGGGGATCTCGATTCCGCATCCGGAGGCAGTCAGCAGTGACAGCTGTTCATTTGTCACGATGCCATCCAGGCGCACATGACTCTGTTTCACGATGTGGGTGCTCGGTGCCGTGCCTTTGGGAAGAAACCATTTTTCCGATTTTGAGTCAAAATATAGACCGACCTTTCCCGAGGCGCCGGTCAGGGACAGATGTGCCTTTGTCACCATCTCGGCTGACCTTGTCGCGCCCTCTGCCGCCAGCGCCTGCACCTGTTCCGCAGACACGCTCTCATATGCTTCCTCCGGCCGGTCCTCCGGGGCGGATACCCTGACAGCCCCCAGGCATTCCCTTCCCAGGCCGTGCAGAATAGAGAGATAGTCGTTCTCATCCAGGTGCATCCACTGCGCGACCGATCTGCGCGTAAATCCTTCCGGGAGCAGGCCCTCAAAATAGAGTTTTGTGTCCGCGGGCGAAAAGGCCTCCTTCTGAAGGGGAAGATGAATCGAGATTGCCGCCGCATCGGGATCATTCAGATATTTTTCCACATAGGAAAAACGGGCGGCGCCGGAATCCTCTCCCCCGATCGTTCCCACCAGAACCTGTTTTCCTTCTCTCTCAATACTTACGAGATACTCCAATGATTCACTCTTTCATAATCTTGCCGCTCGCAAGAGCATGTTAGCACACAGGTATCGCCGGCGCCTGTCCTATCATACTCAGCCACAGTCTCTTGCTCTGACAGTTTCGGTCACCATCCCCTGGGTGTCAGATCCAGATCCAGTCCCAGAAGATTTGCCAGAAAAATCGCCTTTTCCAGCTCCGCCGTCTTTTTTCCGTTTTCCAGATCCGAGATAAAACTCACACTGAAACCGGAAAAATCAGACAGAAAGGCCTGTGTATATCCCAACTCTTTTCTTCTTCTGCGGAGCGCTTCACCAAAGGAAGCCGCATCTGTGATACGCATACTGTTCTCCCGGTCGGTTTCTGTTTTTCGCTGTCAAGTAAAATTAAATGCACTTATGCGAGAGATCTCGCCGTTCGGCGAAGTACGGTTTTTTCATAAGGCATTTTAGCCGTTCGGCGAAACTCTCTGTCTATATACATAACATTTAGCCGTTCGGCGAAATTTCATATCCTTATGCAAAATATTAGCCGTTCGGCGAAATTATGTCAAGATTAGGTAATTCTTAGCCGTTCGGCAAAACGACCGACTTCTCGATCGTCTCCGCCAGCGCCCTGTATTCCTGCGCGATGACTGAATCCGGAAAAGCCTGTATGACGCATTGTCCCATCTCCTCAGCCCGCCGCACATCATTGCTCTGGGACAGCGTGCCGATGATCTGCGATGAAAGCTCGGCGGCAAGGTCCTGCGCTCTTTCCTCTTCCTCCGGGACGTTCCTGCGGTTGAGGATGATCCCGCCAAGCTGCGCGTAGCCGCGGCCCCGGAAGTGCTCAAGCGCAAGTCCGATATTGGCGGCAGCGTAGAGCGACATGCTCTCGCCGGAGGTCAGGATGTAAATATAGTCGGCATAGCCTCTGCGCATAGGCATGGCAAAACCGCCGCAGACGACATCGCCCAGAACATCGTAGAGGACGATATCCGGCTTGTACTGGTCATATACGCCGATCTCCTCCATCTTTTCGAGCGCCGTGATGACCGCCCGACCCGCGCAGCCCTGTCCGGGCAGGGGGCCGCCGGCCTCCGCACAGAGGACGCCCGCGTAGCCGGGACGGACGATGTCCTCCGGCGAAAAAGGCTGCCGCGCACGGATGTGGTCCATGACCGTCCGGGTTCCGCCGTTTCGAAGGTCATGGAACATGGCGGAGATTTCGGATATTCCTCCCTCATCCGCAACCGGACAGTTATATTCCGTATTTGCCTGCGCAGCCGAACATTTGTCTTCCGTATTCGCCTGCGCGCCCGCCAGCAGAAGCCTCGTGGAGTCTGCCTTGGGGTCGCATCCCACCTGCAGGACCCGATATCCTTTTTCCGCGAGAACTGCGGAAATATTGGTGACGGTGGTCGTTTTTCCGATCCCGCCCTTTCCATAAAAGGCTATTTTCAACATGTCTGTATGCCTCCGGGATGTGCCCGACGTTTGAATTTGCATCTATTTGTTTTGAGTCACAATGAAATTACGAAAGGCGATTTCCTATAGATAACACAACCATCACAATTCGTACGGATCAAGTACTCAAGGAGCAAGCCACGGCGCTGTTCAGTTCTCCGGGAAAAAAGAACGCTTTCCAGACAGCGACGGTTCCCTCAGATTTTCGAGTAGGCAGTTTTGGCACTGACGCCGGGCAGGCGTCCGATCTTACCGGACAGGGCCGTGATCTCGGGTTCCGGAGCGTCGACCGCCACACTGATGATATTGACATTTTTCGCGTGATAGGGAATCCCCATCCGGCCGATCACGTACTGTCTGTAAGCGTGCAGGATGGTGTTGACGCCTTCGGCGGATTCGGGGTTCTCGATGATGATGGCAATGACGGCGACGCGGGTCTTCATAGATAACTCCTCGCTGTTTTCAGCAGATCCTCGGCAATAATTCATTTCCGGGCTGGGGCAGGATGGTCTGGGCGCCGATCTCGGTCTGGAGGACGACGCGGCCGGGGTGGTCCTCGGTGACGGTTCCGATGCAGGCGGCGCCTTCGGTGTGAGGGCTGTTGCGGAGGATGTCGAGAACTTTGTCCCGGGTCTCCGGGGGTGTGATGATGACCAGGCGGCCCTCGCAGGCCAGGTAGAGGGGCTCGAGGCCCAGCATGCCGCAGACGCCGCGGACGCCGGGATCGACGGGGATGTTCTCCGCGTCGAGGGCAAAGCCGACATTACTCTGTCCGGCGATTTCGTAGAGGACGGTTCCGACACCGCCCCTGGTGGCGTCGCGGATGACATGGACGCCGGGGACTTCGGTCAGGACATTGCGCACGGCATTCCACAGGGGCGCGCAGTCGCTGGTGACGTCCGCCTCGATGCCGTAATCATCGCGGGCCAGGAGGATGGTGCAGCCGTGGCGGCCGATATCGCCGGTGACGATGACGCTGTCTCCGGGCTTTGCCAGGGCGCCGCCGGTCGTGACGCCGTCCATGATGCGGCCGACCGCCGTGGTCGTGATGAAGACGCCGTCCACCTGTCCCCTGCCGGCGACCTTGGTGTCACCTGCGACGATGCAGACGCCCGCCTCCGCGGCGGTCTTTTCCATGGCGGCGGCGATCTCCTCCAGCTTCGACATGGGGAAGCCCTCTTCGATCACGAAAGCGCAGGTCATGTAGAGGGGCTGCGCGCCCATGCAGGCCAGGTCATTGACCGTGCCGCAGATGGAGAGCTTGCCGATATTGCCGCCCGGGAAAAAGGACGGGGAGACGATGAAGCCGTCGGTGGACATGGCCAGCCTGGGCAGCTGTCCGTCCGCCCCCGGTCCGATCTGGAGGACGGCGGCATCATCCGGTGTAAAGAGCGGATTTTCGAAATGCGCTTTGAAAACTTTTTCAATCAGTTCCGAGGTCTGTTTACCGCCCGCGCCATGGGCGAGCGTCACTGTGTCCTGTAACATATCTGGTTTTCCTTTCAGGGGATTCCCCCGGTTTTCTTGTCTTTACGTTTTTATGCAGGAAATCGATCACATCCTGTCGCCGCCGTAGAGGTAAAAGGCGGAGCAGGCGCCCTCGCCGGAGACCATGCAGGCGCCGACCGGGTGCTCGGGCGTGCAGCCGGTCCCGAAGACTTTGCAGTCCGAGGGAAGGCATTTTCCCTGCAGGACTTCGCCGCAGCGGCATGCGGGATTCTCGCGTCCCTCCATGGCGGGCAGGGCAAATTTGACGCGGGCATCGTAGTCGGCATATTCGGCGCGCAGCTTCATGCCGGAATCCGGCAGAACGCCGATGCCGCGCCAGCGGGCGTCGCAGGGCTCCATCATTTTTTCAACGAGCTTCTGCGCCGCGGGGGATCCCTCCGGCCGGACGACACGGGGATAGCAATTCTCAAAAAAGGGCTTCCCCTCCTGGGTCTTCTTCACGACCACGGCCAGGGCGGTCATGAGTTCCTTCGCGGTGAAGCCCGCCACGACACCGCTGGTGCCCTTCCTGGCAAGTTCCTCGCAAATCCCCGTCCCCGTAATGGCATGGACGTGTCCGGGATAGAGGAAGGCGTCCGTGCTGTCCTTCATGGCCGCGTAGGCGGAGGGCATGGTCTTGTTGGCCGTGAGAATGGAAAAATTGGTCAGTCCCTTCTGCTGCGCCTCCTGGACCGCCAGACATGCGGTGGGCGTCGTGGTCTCGAATCCGACGGACAAAAAGACGACCTGTTCCTGCGGATGTTCCTCCGCGTAGGCCACCGCGTCCTGAGGGGCATAGACCACCTGGATTTTCGCGCCGGCGGCACGCGCGGCCGCTAGGCTGCCGATCCGGCGGCCCTTTCCTGCGGAAGAGTCAGCAGGACCGGCAGCGGATGCCGCGTCTTTTTCTGTCTCTTCTGTCTCTGATTTCGGATTCTCTGCGGCTTTTGCTGCTGTTTTCTCTGCGGCTTTTGCAGTGTTATCAGAGGCATCTGCGCCTGTTTTTCTGACCGCGGGAACGCCGGCTGAGCCGGGCACGCGGACCAGGTCTCCGAAAGTACAGATCGTGGCACCATGCTCCATGGCCAGCAGGATCGCCTCGTCGATGAAGTCCACCGGCGTCACGCAGACGGGACATCCCGGCCCCGAGATGAGGCGGATGGTCGGCGGCAGGATCTGGCGGATTCCCAGACGGAAGATCTCGTGGGTATGTGTTCCGCACACTTCCATGATCCGAATGGGCGCGCCCTGATAACTGTCGATGATCTGCCGGGCGCGGGCGATCACATCGGTTTTCTTATCACTCATTTTTTCTCATTCTCCTCACAGGCTGGATCATTCTCCTTATAAGCCGGGGTATTCCGGCACAATAGTCTGCCCTTCAATCATGCCGGCGCACGAAGTGCGCAGGCGTGGCAAACGATAAAATTCACGAAGGTGATTTTTCGTTTGCATCAGGGGCGCGGCGCATTGCTTAGACATACTGTTCTGACATATTTGTCATATTTCCCAATATGTCAGCTGCCCGCGGCAACAGTCACGGCAGGCTGTTCTGACTTACAGAATGCTGAAGAAATACCTGTACCGGGTCAGAACAGGGATCCGAGGACCGAATCGGCCTCCTCGTCATCCTCCTGGGTGATCCTGGCGATGGCGGCGCCCGCGTGGACCATGACATAGTCGCCGGGCATCAGGTCGTCCAGCAGCTGCGCGGAGACCTCCCTGCGCGCACCGGAGGCGTCAACCAGGGCGGTGCCGTCCTTCTGAAGCCGTACAACTCTTGCGGATAATCCTACACACATAATGTTCTCCTTTTCTTAATCATATCTCTGCGGGAAGCTCCCTGCCCTGCAGGAATTCTTCCAAACGTTCATCCTTTTTCCCTCATCATGATCGCCGCCGCCTGGCCGAGGGCGATGCCTCCGTCATTGGGCGGGACCAGATGGTGGGTGAGTACAGTCATTCCTTTTGCAAGAAGGCCGTCTTCGGTCAGGGTCAGCAACAGGCGGTTCTGCCAGCAGCCGCCGGACAGGGCGACTGTGCGGATCCCGGTCTTTTCAGAGATCCGGACGCAGGCCTCCACGGTCATCTCCGCCAGGTCCGCGTGGAATTCATAGGCCAGCTTTTCCGGATCCTCCCCGTCGAGGTGCCTGCGCAGCAGGTCCGCGAAGAGGAGATCCGTCGGCATGGTGAACAATTCTTCCGAAAAAATCTGCTGTTTCTGCTGCCCCTCTCCTGCAGAGGTGCGAATTGTATCTGCAGTTCCCGCTGCGCTCTTCTCTTCCGCTCTGTCAGTTCTCTCTGTTACGCCCTTCTCTTCTGCTCTTCCTCTTGCACCGTCCGTCTTTGTGAGCAAACTTCTCAGGATCCTCACTCTGTCTTCCAGGGGAAGGGGCCTGCTGAAACTGCCTGCCTTCGGATCCGTCATTTTCCGGATATATCTCTCGGCGGCAAACTGCAGCTCGATCGAGGCCTCGCCCTCGTAGGTGGACTGGCGGCAGATGCCCAGCATGGCGCTTACCGCATCGAAAAGTCTGCCGGCGCTGGTCGAGCGGACGGCCTGGATGCCGCGCTCCGCCATCATGCGTTGGGCTTTCGCGTTCTGCGCATCGCACAGGGCCAGGGTATCGACGAGGGAAAAATAGAGGTCTGCTGCCTCCTGAGCGTCCACGGATTTCAAAGGATCCACAGAATCAGGGGTTCCTCCTTGTGCATTCTTTTGCACCGGATACCGTGCGGATTCCTTTTTTTCCTCAACGTACAGAACCGGAGGGGCTCCTGCGTCCCCTGCCTGCAGGATGCCTTTCCGGCACAGGGACCAGATCATGGAGGCGGCGATGCGCCAGCCCTGGCGGGGGGCGCTGTCTCCGCCGATCTGGACAAAGGGCTCTATGCTGCATTGTCTGGTAAAGCCGTTATAATCGGCCACAAGGATCTCGCCGCCCCAGATGGTGCCGTCCGTCCCGAAGCCGGTCCCGTCAAAGGAGACGCCGATCACGGGGTCCGCATAGTCGTTCTCCGCCATGCAGGACAGGATGTGGGCGTAGTGGTGCTGGATCCGGTAGATCGGGATCCCGCGCGTCTGCGCGATGTCTTCCGCGACCATGGTGGAGTTGTATTTGGGATGGAGGTCGCAGACGACCGCCTCCGGCTTTACCTCCAGCAGGGTCTCCATGCGGCCGATCGTCTCCTCCAGGGCGCGCACGGTGCGCAGGTCCTCCAGGTCACCGATATAGGGAGACAGGTAGAGGAGGCTGCCGGAGCCGATGCAGAAGGAGTTCTTGAGCTCGCCGCCTGTTGCCAGGACGCAGTGGAAATGCCGCCCTGTCATAATCGCGTCCGCGGACTTGCCCGGATGCCGGGTTTCCCCGGCTGCCGCATCTGTTCCCGGATGTCGGGATTTCGCTGTTCCTGCCCTTGTGTCCGTTTTCCCTGCTTCTGTCGTCTCCCCGCATCCCGACAGAAGGACCGGCAGGGGGGCGTAGCCTCTGGACCTCCGGATCATGTAGGGCCGGTCCCTGTGAAAATCCATGACGGAATCGTCCGCCCGGATGCGGATCAGGCGGTCGTGGCTGAGGATGCAGTCACAGAAGCCGGACAGTTCCGCCAGGGCATCATTATCATCCCTGCAGATGGGGGCGCCGGACACATTTCCGCTGGTCATGACCAGGCAGTCGGGCATGGTCAGGCCGTCATCGTATCGGAAAAGCAGGTGCTGAAGGGGCGCGTAGGGCAGCATGACGCCGATGGTCGGATTGCCCGGCGCCACGGAGGGCGCGATCATGGCATCCCGGGAACCGCTCCTCTCCAGGAGCAGGATGGGCTTCTGGTGCCCGGTCATAATCTGGTGCTGCGCTTCACTGCAGAGGCATTCGCGGCGGACCGTCGCCTCATCCCGCATCATGACCGCGAAGGGCTTGGCGGGCCTGCGCTTGCGTGCGCGCAGCCGGCTCACCGCGGCCTCATTGGTCGCGTCACAACAGAGGTGGAAACCGCCGATTCCCTTGACCGCGACGATGCCGCCGTCCAGGATCGTGCGCCGCGCCGCCGTGATGGCATCCCGGCCGATACAGTCGGAATGCACGCCGCCCCTGGTGGTTCCGATTCCGCCCTTTTGGCGTG
Source organism: uncultured Lachnospiraceae bacterium (assembly GCA_902781215.1). GTDB lineage: Bacteria > Bacillota > Clostridia > Lachnospirales > Lachnospiraceae > CAG-791. Next base: position 29,496 of record CACZIO010000002.1, on the reverse strand, counting down.
CATTTGAACCGGCCCCCGGTGTATTATTTTTTTCTGTTTCGCTCCGGACAGGGAGCAGGTAGACCTCCGGGCCGCAGTCGTTGCAGCAGACAGGCTGGGCGTCATAGCGGCGGGACCAGGGGCCGTAATATTCGTCTGCGCAGGTTTTGCACATGGGGAACATCTTCATGCTGGTGCGCTCGCGGTCATAGGGCAGGGCATCCAGGATCGTCATCCTGGGTCCGCAGCAGGTGCAGTTGATGAAGGGGTGGAGGTAGCGGCGGTTTCCGGGATCGAACAGCTCCGCTTCGCACTCCTCGCAGATGGCGATGTCCGGCGAAATGTAGATCTCGCCGCTCGTCTTCTCGCTCTCCACGATGGAAAAAGCATCGAAGACCGGCGCCTCTGGTGCCGCTTTTTCATCGATCTTCAGGATCGCGGCCCGGCGCGGCGGTTTTTCATTGAGCAGGGTCCGGAAACGGTCGACCCGGTCAGGCGTCCCCTGGGCGTAGATCTCCACATAGGGGCCCTTGTTGCAGACACTGCCGCGGATCCCCGCCGTCTGGGCATGCCGGTCCACCGTCGGCCGGAAGCCGACGCCCTGCACGATCCCATATACGCGAAAACGTAGGGTTGTCATTTTTTCCATACGCGGATCTTCCTCCAAAACCACCTTAAAGACCGGCTTGACAGTGTGACTGCGCCGCATCGGCACTGCATCCGATTTTCCTTCCGGTCTTCCTCCCGTCTGTGGCTGCGCTGAAGCCGGGTCGGGAACCTGTATTCCTGATTGCATTGATTCCGGAAAAGGAGCCGGAGAACCGTCTCCGTGATCCCGGAAAAGGGACCAGAGAACCGTCCCCGTGGTTCACATCCCCCCTGATTCAGGCCTGTTCGCCGGAGACGGCGAAGTGGGGCAGGTGCAGGATGCGGACGGGAAGTCCCGCCAGGATCGGTGCCAGTGACCTGTCGCCGATCACGCAGGTATATCCGCGGTCCTCTGCCAGGGTCCGGATGTCTGTCTCTTCGCGCAGGGCCGTATCGCCGGGCCTGCGCAGGTCCTCCTGCAGCTGGAAGAAGGAGGCCGTATCCGCTTCGATCCCTGCCTTCGCAAGCAGGTCACAGAAGGCGTGTGCCAGGACCTGCTGGTGAACGACCAGGACGGGTCCGCCGGCACACAGGGTCCGCAGCTCATCGAAGTCATTCAGACCGGCGCGTGCGATCGTCTTGTCCAGAAGGCCGGCCGCATCCGGCACCGCGTATTCCCAGGGCGTCCCGTAACGGGTCTCCAGCCATCTGGCCGCGGCTCTTCCCGCCGGGGAGAGGACGAGGTTCTTTTCCGCTGAGCCGATCCGGCGCAGGGCCTCCACATCCGTCCCGGCACCGGGACAGAGGACCTCGTCATAGCCCTGCCTGTTTGCCCACGCGCGCAGGTCTTCCTCCGTGAGGATCCCGGCAAAATCCAGGGGTGAGAAGCCCCAGATGCCTAAAATGCGGGTTTTTGTTCCATTTGTCTTATCATTCTGATCGTCTGCAGGAACCTGTCTCCCGCTCCTGTTTTCAGCGGATAAGTCGGCCGCCCGGCCTTTCCCGGGGTCTGCCTTTGCCGGATCCTGACCGGCATCCCCGTCCGCTTTTCCGGGCTGGCAGAAGGTTTCCAGAAGTGCCAGATAGGCCTTCTCCATGCCGCGGTCATAGTATTCCATGCCATCCGTATTGACCCCGAGGACCGGGAGGCCAGTCCGTTTCTCTGCCATCCGGCAGAGGGCACGATAGTCGGTCCCGATCACGGCGGGAACAGGTGTCCCGACGATGGATGCGAAAGAGGCAGGGATCTGCTTCGCGGCGTCGGTCAGCTTTTCCACGAGCCTGTCGTCGCGGCCCAGGATGGCGTCCATATCGCGCAGGCCGGCGCTGAAGACGGCGCTCCGCTCTCCTTTTCCGAACCAGCGGGGCTCATCGAAGCCGCAGATGTTGCCTGTGCAGCCGCCCGCGTCGCAGATGACACAGATGCCGCCCATGTCGTAGAGGACGGAGACGGCACCGGACTGGTCCGGGGCAAAGGGCGTCGTGTGCCGCCGAAAGCCCGCCGGCGGGGTCGACTTTGCGGCTTCAGAAACTGCCTGTATTGCCTCAGCTGACCCGGCGTTTTCTGCCACATCCTCTGCGGCAATATCGGGAATGTATTCCTGCGCATACGCCGCATTGCCGGCCGCCCCGTTTTCTGTGGTCTTTTCTGCAGACCTGATCTGTTGATCAACGCAGGGCACCGGCTCCGCGCCTTTACCCAGAGAGACATCCGGCGCATAAGCACCCTGACTCCTGCCTTCCATGGCATCCGCCAGGGCGCGGAAGAGGCCGGTCACGGCCCGGTAGCCGAAGGGCTGGACATCCGTGATCCACTGGACATTGGGCCGGTCCCGGTGATACCAGCCGGCATCGCGGCCGATGGAAATAGTGACCCCGTCTCCATCGGAGGCGTCCTGTCCGTAGTGGAGCATGGTCGGGTGGAGGTTGGAATAGATCCTGGTCTCCGGGCTCAGCCTGGCCAGGATACCGAGCCAGACATAGCTGTCCTTTCCCACGGTTCCGAAGATCTCGCGCACGGCGAAGCCCTCCCGGACCAGGGCGCAGGCCAGCTCGAAGGGATTGCCGTTCATGGCCTCGCCGATGGAGAAGACGGCATCCGGATAGCGGCTGCGGAAGTCCGCGACCGCCTCCAGGGCCTCCGCCTTCCACTTTTGATCGTCAAAAGTGGTCTGCAGAACCCTTCCGAGGGCGGCGTACTGGGCCTCGATCCGGTCGATCTGGTAGAAGCGGGCCAGTTCGATAAAGGGAATGCCCAGCCGCTCCTGCAGGTCGTAGGCCGCCGGCCTGGCCTCCGGGTTCAGGACCAGGTTGAAATTGGCCTCCGCCATCTCCTGGAAGGCGTCGTAGGTCCGGCAGGCACCGATCTGGCGGATCCGGCGGACGCCGGCCTGCCGCAGAAGATCGGGCAGCTCGCTGCCTTTGGATTTCTCCACTGCCTTTCCCGAGGATTTATCCATGTTATTTCCATCAGCAGTTTCGGCGGTGATTTTCGAGATATCTCCCTCCGGACTTCCAATTGCCTTTCCGGTGGAATCTCCCTCGGTCATTCCCGTCAGGGGGGCGAAAAAGCCCAGCAGGTTGACGGAGGTGGATCTCTTTTTGCGGGGCTCCAGCAGCTCATAGATGGACTGGCGCACGTGAACCATGGGAGGCTTTCTGCCCTCGCGGGTCAGAGCATACATGTAGCAGGGCTGGACCCGGACGCCCGGGACCTTCTCCTGGGCCCGCCGGCAGATCCGCTCCATGTCCGTCCCCAGCAGGGCGTCCACGCAGGTGATGCAGAGCATGACGGCGCGGGGCCGTTTTCCCCGGATCTCCAGGCCACGGCAGATCTCCGCCACCGCCTTCGGGATCTTCTTCAGGTGCCGTCCCGTCACCAGGTCCGTCTCGTTCATGGTCAGATAGAAAAAGCGGTCCTCGTAGCCCGGCATCCTGCTGATGGCGGAGGTGTTCCTGCCGCAGCAGCCGGGGGAGATGATGAGCATGACGGATTCCGGGACTGCAAGCCCGGCCCGCTTGACGCCGTAGCCCTCCGCGCCGGGCGAGTTGAAGGCCAGGGTCGCGGGAGAGCTGTAGATCAGATGGGTATTGGAAACAAGCTCCGCGGGGATGTCACCGCTCCCGCGGGCCGCGAGTTCCGCGGCAGTGTAATAGACTGGTCTCATCACTTGGTGTTATGACCTCTCAGCAAAAAACATGTACGATGAAAGAAGTTCCCGTGAGTCCTGTGCACCGCAGGAAATCACGCAAACAACTCAGTTTTCTTTTTCCGCGATCAGCTTCTGAGCAAGGTCCAGGAAGGTCCGGCTGACCGGAAGGGCGGGGTCGCCCTCGATGGTCGTCTTTCCCTGGTCCTCCCAGCGGGTGATGTCATCGCTGCGGGGAATCTCCCCGACGATCTCCAGGCCCCTGGAATCCGCGAAGGCCCGGACCTTTTCATCCTCGCCGACAACGTTGCGGTGATTGAGGATGACGCCGCGCAGGCGGGCATAGCTCCGGTCGGCGAAGTTCTCCACGGCGCTGGCGATGTTGTTGGCCGCGTAGAGGGCCATTTTTTCACCGGAGGTGACGATCAGGACCTCCTCCGCGTAGCCCTCCCGGATGGGGGCCGCGAAACCGCCGCAGACCACGTCGCCCAGGACATCGTAGAGGACCACGTCGGGCTTCCAGGTCTCGAACAGGCGCAGGTCCTCGAGGAGCTGGAAGGTGGCGATGATGCCGCGGCCCGCGCAGCCCAGACCCGGGGTCGGGCCCCCGGTCTCGATGCAGAGGATCCCGCCGAAACCGACCTTCGAGATCTCCTCGATGGTCTCCGGCTCCTCATCCTCCTCGCGCAGGTAATTCATGACCGGGCGCAGGGGCTGGCCGCCCAGCAGGTTGATGGTGGAATCCGCCTTGGGATCGCAGCCGATCTGGATCACGCGTTTGCCCAGGGTGGCAAAGGCCGCCGCCAGATGGCTCGTGACTGTCGATTTTCCGATTCCGCCTTTTCCGTATACAGCTATTTTGATCATAAAAAAGACTCCTTCTGCGCATGACGCAAAAGGAGTCTCAGGATGCAGGTTTACAAAAGCAAAAGCTGATGTCAAGCCGTGAAGCCGTCAGACCGCAAAAAGACAAATGTGATCCTGCGGCCGGGGCTTGTTCTTGTTCTTTTTCCTGTCTCCTGTCAGACTCTTTCGGGTCGAAACGCATGCTTCCCGTCAGATTGACAGATTTAAATCAATTATACATTCCCCGTGGAAATTCCGAAAGGGATATTTTTCGTTCGAAGTTTTTTTTACCTGCGGATCGCGGCCGCGGTCCTGGCCCGCACGGAAGTACAGGGCTGCTCCTATCCTCAGTTTTGTTTATCTGCGGATCGCGGCTGCGGTCTTCGCCGCGAGGATGGCAGTGCTGATCATGAATTCCTTCTGGGCGTTGACGCTCTCCTGGCCGAGGTAGGCCTTGATGCGGCCCATCATGTAGGGCGTGATGGCCTTTCCGCGGACATTGTTGGCGCGGACATCGGCTGCCGCCGACTCGTAGGCCTCTTTGGTCCTGGCCGGGTCCAGCTCGAATTCCTTGGGGATCGGGTTCACCACCAGCACGCCGCCGGGAATGCCCATCTTGGCCTTGATCTTCATGACCTGGGCCAGCTCCTCCGGCTTGTCCATGCGGTAGGTCAGGCGGTAGCCGCTGCCCCGGACCATGTACTCAGGCATGAGGTCCGTCCTGTAGCCGATGACCGGCACGCCCTTGGTCTCCAGATACTCCATGGTCAGGCCCAGGTCCAGGATGGGCTTGGTGCCGGAGGCGATGACCATGACCGTGTTGGCCGCGACGGACTCGAGGTCCGGCGAGATGTCCATCATGTGGTCCGAGCCCGCCTGGGCGCCGCCGATGCCGCTCCCGCAGACAACCGTCAGTCCCACCATGGCAGCCACCTGCATGGCGGCCGCGATCGTCAGAACCCCGTCCGCCTTCTTTGCCAGCAGGATGGGGATGTCCCTGATGGAGGCCCTGAGCATGGTGCCCCTGTTTTTTTCCAGGTAGAGGATCTCATCGTCCGACAGACCCACGTGGATCTGGCCGCGGATGATCGCTGTAAAAGCGGGTGTCGCGCCGTTCTCCCGGATGGAATTGCGCATGCGAAAGGCAAATTCCGAGATGCCCGGATAGATCATGCCGCCGAAGGTCGCCACAGACTCGATGACCACGACCGGCTTTCCCGCCTGCATGGCCTCCTGCACCTCATCGGAAAAGACGATGAAGCTCTGTCCGCTGTCCTCCGCATCCTCTGTTTCCTGAACGCCCCTGACGTCCTCCGCCGCGGCAGCCTCCTCGTGGACGACCGAAAACAGGTCCACGAAGTCCATCCAGGCATCGATGTCGTAGTGCAGGTCCGGCGTCGCCACCAGGTCTCCCTCGTCGGAGAAGAGATAGCTCTCCGCGGGCTCGTAGACCTCCTCCGGCCCGGCGGGTGTGTCGGCCGGTGCCATGCCGGCCGCCTCCTGCCAAGACGTGTCCGCCAGACATTCCGTCTCAATGCCGACCCATCCGTTGGCAAAGACATAGAGGGCCGATACATGGCCCCTCCGGCCGCTCATCGCGGCGCGGATGCAGTCCGCCATGGTGTCCTCGCTCTCCATAAAGCGGATCACGTTTTCAGAGACGTCCTCGTCCTCCAGGCCCATGTTTCCGACATGGTCAGGCGTAAACGCCATTGTGACGCCGCTCAGGATGACCGGTTCCCCCGCATCCCGCATACTCATCAGCTCGGCGAAAAAGGCGGGGTCGCGCAGCAGGGCCAGCAGCATATCTCCGGGGATATAGTCCCCGTCGTCCTCGATCCATCCTGCGTACTCCTCCTGCACATCCATGGAAGCCATGCGCAGAAGCTCCCCGGCACTGAAAGAAACCTCCATCTCCTCGGCAGGACATACAGTCTGATAAAAATCCGACACGATCTTTCCCATGGAAGCCTCCCTTCATACAAAGAACAGTGATATCCGGGCTGCCGGGGGCGCTGAAATTCCATCAGAATGCAATGCCTTCGCCGCCGGTTTTCAACAGGTTTTACAACCAGCTTCTATTATAAGATTTTTCCGTATAGTTGGCAATGTTACGAAGTTGACAAACAGAGTGCGCCGGACGACTTCCGGGGCCCGGTCCTGTCCGGCAGGTCATTTTCTGCCAACACTGCAAGTATCTGCCTGTGGAAGCAATCATTTTTCGGTGTATGCAAAGAGCCCGGGGCTGTCAGCTGACGCCCGCGGGCTCTTCGGTTTCCACATAACAGTATTCATAGGCATTGACGATCCGCGTCCCGGACGGGTGCTCCAGCTCCCGGGTGAAGTGGCCGTAGCTCTTGTGCACATGGCCATGCAGCATCAGGCGGGGATGAAGGGCCTGCATCAGGTTGTTGAAGCAGGTAAAGCCCCGATGAGGCAGATCCTCCATGTCCCCGCAGCCGGCCGCGGGCGCATGGGTCACCAGAATGTCGATCCCACCCGTCAGAAAGGCCCTCAGCCTCCCTTTCAGGGCCCGCATCCGCATCTGCCCCTCCGTGTACATGCAGGGGCCCTCCTTGTAGCGCATGGAGCCGCCCAGGCCCAGGATGCGGAGCCCCTTATACCTGTAGATCATGTCCTCGATGCACTCGCACCCCTCCGGCGGATCCTTCTCGTAGGCGCCGTCGTGATTGCCGTGGACATAGACCAGCGGACAATGAGCCATCGTCACCAGAAACTCCAGATAGCGGGGATTCAGGTCCCCACATGAAATAATCAAATCCACATCCTCGAGCTTTTCAGGCTCAAAATAGTCCCACAGCGCCTTCGATTCCATATCGGCAATGACCAGTATTTTCATTACAACATCCCCTGTCAGTTCTCACTCCCTGCCGGCAAGCTGCCCGGGACCTGGCTCCCGGTTCTCTTAAGCCCTGTTCCCTGTCCCCGGGATCCGTCAATAAGCCACCCGGGACGTATCTCCCGGTTCTTTCAGACCGCCGGAACCTGTCTCCCGGTTCTCTTGAAACCGGGAGACAGGTCACAAGTGTTTCTTCTCAGAAACTTCTTCTTACATCTCCGTCCACGTTTTCCACGAACCAGTCCATTTCCATGACCTCCGCGGCGGACAGTGGCTTTCCCTCCTCTCCGCGGGCGGTTCCGTCCTGCGCGGTCATGCGTCCGTCAAAGGGGTCGATCCATCCGTCGGTAATCCCCTTCCGGAGCAGTTCCATCAGCCTGTAGGAGGGCTTCGGCAGGTCATCGGACAGGATGATATCGATCAGGCCCGAGGAGAGACCCATCCAGTAGTTCATGGCGCGGTCCCTGTGGTCGTCCGGCACATTGTCGTAGGACCCGTCCAGCATCCTGCGGACCACGATCTCATAGAATGCGCCCCAGTTCCAGACCGGCGCCGCCAGCCTTTTGAGCCTCCCGGCATCGTCGCGCAGATAGAGGCCGTAACGGCGGTCCGCCTCCCCGGGCCGCACCATGTCGATGTCCGAAATGATGTGGATCCGGTAGTCGCCTCCATGTATCGGGTAAGCTGTCTCCACGTGGTTCCGGCAGTCGCCGCCTGAATATACCGGCATCTGCCCTGCCCCGGTATGTTGTTCGGCCCCGGTATGCCCGGCTTTCAACTGCTCAGACTCAGTCTGCGCACCCGCGTCAGCATGATTGAACAGGGACTCGACCGCCTGCTCGCGGAGCTGTTCCCGCGTCAGGATCCCGTTCTGATCATCCTGCCCGATCTCACCAGCCTTGCCCTCCTCCGGCAGCCACTGCACCTCGATCCGGCACAAGGGATCGATCAGCTGGGCGCCGCGCGCGAAGGCATTGATATTGGAGACGGCCGCCACATCCCTGCTGCCTGCGATGTAACCGATCAGGTGATCATCGGTCAGACTGGCCGCCAAGGCACCCATGAGAAATTTGGCCTCATACATCTTACCGTAGTAAAAACGCATGGCGTGTTTGGTCTGGTTACAGCTGCAGTTCAGGACCCGGATGTCGGGATTCTCAACCGCAAAGCGCAGTGCCTGGCGGGTGAAGGCCGGCGACGTGGCAAAGATCATGCTGCATCCGTCATCCCGGGCTTCCTCAAAAGCCTTCCCGATCCGGTCCTGGGTACAACAGTCATAGACCGCCGTGGTCTCCACCAGGCTCCCGAAAGCATCCTTCAGGTGGCTCCGTCCCAGCTCATGTCCGTAGACCCAGCCGGACCGGTCCGCCTCTTTTTCATAGAGAAAAGCGATCCGGAGCGGGTGGGCCGGGGAATATCTGCGCCCTGTGCCGCCGGCATCTGCCGTCTGGACCGGCAGGACCGCGCCCAGGCCGGTACGCACCGCGTTTCTGGCCGCGACCGCCGCGCCCGCGCCCGCCGTGATGCCCGCAAAGGCCCCCGCCAGGTCCGCCGCGCCCTCGACACTGGCCGCGCCGGTCTTCTCCACCGTTTTCACGACCGACTTTGCGGCCTTGCGGATGGGCGTGGTCTTCTTTTTCTGCTCTGCCTCCGCCCGCTCCTCAATGAGGGCGATCCCGTCCGGGCTGGCGGCGGCAATAAACTCCCTCCACAGGCGCAGGAGCCTGCGCCCGATCTCGTCATTGCTCTCCCGCACCAGGCTGTCCAGGCTGTAGACGCCCAGATAGATCAGCATGGCATCTCCCGCTGACAGGTTGAGCCTGCGGCCGCCCCTGGCCAGATAGACGGACTTGAAGGCAATGAAGCCGTTATGGAGCTTCTCCAGCAGGTCTTCCGGCCAGGGATCATGCAGGTTCTGCTCCAGGATCCTGGCCAGCTGCTCGTAACTTCCAGGCGCCGACAGAACGATCTCAAAGGACCGCGTCACCTTATAGAAATCCAGGTACTCATAATAGACCCGGACCGGCTCTGCCTCCGATCTGGGCGGCCGGATCCGGATGACATTGGCATAGACCGAGACCGCGCCGACATAGCGGAGAACCGAAATGCGCTTGTTGCCCTCCTCCACGTAGAAGCGGTTCATGAACTCATAGACCTTGACCGGATCCCGGATGCCCTCCTCCACCTGCGCGTCATACAGGTGGCTCCACTTGGCGGCAAACTCCGTGTTTTCCCCCATGAGCGGCATGAAATTGGACGCAAAGGCGTTCTGGCGCCCGCTCGTCCTCGTCCCCACGATCATGTCCAGCGGAATCTCCGCCCGGCCCAGATCGATCTCCGGATAGCGGTCGACCTCCTTGACCATGTCCGCCAGCGCCGGCAGGTAAGGATACTGTCCCTTGATGACTGCTCTTCTGTAAGCCCTCTCCCCAAGCTTTTTCGCTTTTTGATAATCCAGCAGCAAATCTACTGCGCCTCCTTATTCAATCAATTGTTTTTGTTAAAAAAACGATCACAGACTGTGGACTGCTCATGACCGTCGTGAGCATCCTGCGCTGATCTGTGAATGATCAGGACCAGCCCATCTGGTCCGAATCCAGCACAACGGTAAAAGGCCCGTTGTTGACCAGCGACACCTTCATAAAAGCCCCGAAGACACCGGTCTGGACCGGCATGCCCGCTGCCCGGCACTTTTCGACGATATAGTTGAAAAGGGGCTCCGACATCTCCGGCAGTCCAGCGTGCACGAAGGAAGGCCTGTTGCCCTTTTTGCAGTCCGCGTACAGGGTGAACTGCGACACCAGCAGGACCTCTCCGCCCACGGCTGCCAGGTCCAGGTTGGTCTTGCCGTTCTCATCCTCGAAGATCCGGAGTTTACGCATTTTTTCCACCATGCGGTCCGCGATGGCCGGCGTGTCCTTCTCTCCGATCCCGACCAGGACCATCAGCCCCCGGCCGATGCTCCCGCTCACGTAGGATCCATTCTCCGGGACCGAACCGTCCGCCTCCTGCGTCACGCGCACCTGCGCCTCCTCCACGACCTGAATGACAAATCTCATTTTGCCTGCTCCTTTTTTGTAATGTGTTTATGTCAGTGCTCATTATAGTTTATAATATATTCTGCCGATATGGTGAATCGTTTACAGAATCTGTTTCGGATGTTCATTTTTTCAGGACAAAATGATCATGATTCTGAGGATCATCGTCAGCAAAAGCAGTTTTACAGTTCCTTTCAGATGCCATTTTCTCTTGTTCACGGATCCGGTATCTGCAGCTTGCAGTCAGATGGAAAGGAGGCAGAGGTGCGGCAAAGAACCTATATCGCGATCGACCTGAAATCCTTCTATGCCTCTGTGGAGGCCCGGGAGCTGGGGCTGGATCCGCTGACCACCAACCTGGTGGTGGCGGACGTCTCGCGGACCAGCAAGACCATCTGCCTGGCGGTGTCCCCCTCCCTGAAATCCCTGGGCATACCGGGGCGGGCCAGGCTCTTCGAGGTCGTGCGGCGCGTGGAGGAGGTCAACCGCGCCAGGCTCCGGAGGGCCGGCGGTCACTTTTCCGGCGAATCCGATAATATGCCCGCGCTGGAGGCGGATCCGACCCTGAAGCTCTCCTATATCGCCGCCACACCCCGCATGGGCCTCTACATGGAATACAGCACCCGGATCTACCAGATCTACCTGCGATATATCGCGCCGGAGGACATCCACGTCTATTCCATCGATGAGGTGATGATCGACGTGACCGGCTACCTGGAGACCTATCGCCTCACTGCCCACGACCTGGCCAGGAAGCTGATGCGGGAGGTCTATCGGGAGACCGGCATCACGGCCACCGCCGGCATCGGGACCAACCTCTACCTGGCCAAGATCGCCATGGATATCATGGCCAAAAAAGCACAGCCCGACGCGGACGGCGTCCGGATCGCCGAGCTCGATGAGATGTCCTACCGCCGCCAGCTCTGGGACCACCGCCCCCTCACCGACTTCTGGCGGGTCGGCCGGGGCTACGCCCGGAAACTGGAGGCCGCCGGCATTTTCACCATGGGGGATGTGGCGCGGTGCAGCCTGCAGGATGAAGACCTCCTCTACAGCATGTTCGGCGTCAACGCGGAGCTTTTGATCGACCACGCCTGGGGCTGGGAGCCCTGCACCATCGACCTCGTGAAGCAGTATGAACCGGAGGACCGCAGTTTTTCCTCCGGCCAGGTCCTGATGTGCCCCTACACCTGGGACAAGGCCCGCATCGTCGTCCGGGAGATGGCGGACGCCGCCGCCCTGGACCTGGTGGCAAAGCACATGGCTACAGACCAGGTGGTGCTGACCATCGGCTACGAGAGCCTGGCCGGCCAGGACAAGGGCTACCAGGGAGAGGTCGCCACCGACTACTACGGAAAGAAGGTTCCCAGACACGCCCACGGCACCGAAAACCTGGCCAGGCACACCGCCTCCTCCAGGCTGATCACCGAGGCCGTCCTGCGGATCTACGACCGGACCGTGAACCGCGATCTCCTGATCCGGAGGATCACCCTGGTCGTCGGACACGTCCTGCCGGAGGAAAAAGCACAGGAACCCGTCTATGAACAGATGGACCTTTTCACAGATTATGAAGCCCTGGAAAAAGAGGAAAAGACGCTCGAAAAAGAGCGCGCCCTTCAGGAGGCCATGCTGAAGATCAAAAACAAGTATGGCAAAAACGCCATCCTCAAAGGACTCAATTTTGAGGAGGGCGCCACCGGCCGTGACCGCAACCGCCAGGTCGGCGGGCACAAGGAATGAGACAGTTCCGAAGAAGTTCCGTAAGTATCATTTGTTGGTTAATTTCTATGGATAATAATGGAAAATATATGACAAAATGGCAGTACGAGGATATTGTAGATCTGCCGCACCACGTTTCAAAAAAGCATCCTGCCATGTCTCCTGAAAAACGCGCCGCGCAGTTTGCCCCCTTCGCGGCGCTGACCGGATACGACGCAGCCATTGCCGAAACCGCCCGGCGGACAGATGAAATGATTTCCTTATCTGATACAGCGCTGGAAGAACTGAATCGGAAACTAATGGATGCGCTCTCTGCCGACCTCGAAGTCACCATTACTTATTATGTCCCTGATAAAAGAAAAACCGGAGGCTCCTATGCGGAGGCCTCCGGCAGAATCCGTAAAGTCGAGATGGGCACGGTCGTGATGGAAAACGGAGCAAAAATCCAGGCCGACAGGATCGTCAGCCTGGATTGACAGCAGGGGAAGAGGGATTCGAACCCCCATGAACGGTTTTGGAGACCGTGATACTGCCATTGTATGATTCCCCTGAATATAGGTTCTACTGGCTGTCCGCCAGTCGACCTTCGTATTTTAACACAGCCATCATGGACTTTCAACCATTATTTTTCATTTTTGAGGGCTATTTTTTCAACCCTCCGGAGTGAATAATACTGTATCGACAGTATTTTCAACTCTTTCAACAGCCAAATACTTTCCGGGCTGTCTTCAGCTTCACCTGCAGAAAAGAGTCTCTCTCACAGAACAGATCTTGTCGGCAATGCAGACCAGGATTGCTTCCCTGCTTTTTGGAACAGACCGCAGGGTGAGCGGCCACATGTGGCTCCTGATGATCCCCTCTTCGAGCGGTGTCACATGAAAATCCCTGCAGGCATTTTTCGCAGCTTCTCTCGGGTGCGTATATCCATGCCAGGGTTCTTCATGATGATGCCAGTCATAGAGATAATAGTCATGCAGGAAGGCTCCCCGGACCAGTTCCTCTTCATGGAGCTGCAGGCGGAACTTTTTCCCCAGCCAGTAGCTTGTTCTTGCCACGTCCATGCAGTGATCGTAGGTATTGATCCTGCCATGCTGGATGTATTCTTTCATCTTCAGGCATCTGGGATCCTCACTGACCGGTCGGACCAGTTCCGGGAAGGTTTTTAGAATTCTGTTCTCAGTTTTTTTCATTGTTATTCAATCCTGTTCTCTGCTGAATCGATCCGCCTCTTGTCTTACTTCATTGTCTGTTTCCGGATCCGGGCTTTGGGGTGCTTCCTGTCCCGTTTCTAAAGGAACATCATTCTTTTTTACTCTGCGCGGCAGTTTTGACACAAGAATTTCTTTCATCTTTTCGCCCACGTACTTATGGCCGGTGGCGCTGAACACCTCTATATTCATCAGGGCCTTGCTCTGGTGCCGGGACAGCTGCGCCGCACGCCTTCGAATCAGGTCCATGTAGGACGCGGTATCTTCGATCTTCTCATTCATCGTTTCCTGAACATTTTCGATCCGGCCCGCCACATTCTGTCTGGCAGTCTCTATCTTTCCTGCCGCTGTCTGCCCGGCAGTCCCGATCCTCTCGGCAGCTGATTGTCCGACGCCGCTTATCTTATCCGCCAGAAAGCGCTGTCTTCTGCCAATCGGAGCGTACCTGCTTTCCATCATTTCATTAAATTCATTCTCGATATACTCCAGGGTCTCGTTCAGGCTTGTCACCGAGGAAAAGCTCAGGCCCATGTCTACGCCAAACAGGCACACGAGAACCACGGCACAGAGTTCTTCTACAAGTCCGCCGCCAGCCCCCCTTATGAAAGGCTGCATGCAGCGGTCCAGAAACGGAAAGGCATATTTGACAAGCACAACTCCTGCGGCGCCAAACCCGCATGTGGCGGGCAGGCAGATCCTTCCATTGAGGTTCAGCGGAGCGCTGCTGTAGTCCCACCATCGGGCATGAAACAGTTTCTCAAGCAGAAAGCTTGATGAATACTCAAGGACTGCACTCCCCAGCGCGCAGGCAGCAAACACGACAGGCCATTCTGTGCGACTGCCTTCGAGGCCGCCGCCGGCGGAAAACAGCAAAAAGGCTCCGAGAACACCAAATCCGTAGATGGGGCAGACCGGTCCGAACAAAAAACCCCGGTTCTGCCAGCGCGTTGTCTTGACCGTGCAATAGATACATTCATAGATCCAGCCCAGAAAGCTGGCCGCGAAGAACAGATTTAAAAGCTGTGATACAGACATCTTTTTCACAAATCCTTTCTGATAATGGTCCCGGGAAATATTCTTTTACATTCCCGAGTATGCCATGCGCCGCATCTCATCTATGCCGGCTTCTACAGGCCGGCCAGAGCATCAGAAGCAGCGGCTATGGCTCCCCTATATGCTGGAGGCCCGGTGTGTGCAGGCGCAGGTCCGGTTCAGCTACCAGAAAAAGAGCTGCTCTTTCCTCCCGGGACAGAGCAGCTCTTTTACTTTCTTAGTTATCCTCAAATGCATGAAAAAGAGCGTATCCGCTAAAAAAGCAGATCACTGTGCCTTGTTGACAGCCGCAGCCAGTCTTGCGACCTTGCGGGCAGCGGTGTTCTTGTGCAGAACGCCCTTGGAAGCAGCCTTGTCGATGATGGACTTGGCACTCTCAAATGCCTCTGCTGCTGCAGCCATATCGTTGGCTTCGATGGCGACGCGGACCTTCTTGACGGCGGTCTTGACACCGGACTTGACAGCCTTGTTCCTGGCTGCTCTCTTCTGGCTTGTGACAATTCTCTTCTTGGCAGATTTAATGTTTGCCATTTCTATTCCTCCGAATGATTGAATCGATCGATAAAAATATTATTTCTGATACCTCTCCCGTCCCATCGCTGTGCAGCCGCGCAAACAGCCATATTCAGGGAAAGAAAGACAGAAGATGACACGGAACTTCTGCCAAAACATACCTTGTAATCTTACAAAAAGGGTCCGGGAGTGTCAATTGCATGATTGTACTTTATCAGATACAGCAAATCTTCATTTCTCATCCTCTTCTCTCCGGCTCTCATCCGCGGCCTTTGCGGCCTCTGCCAGGGAGATTCCCCTTTCACGGGCAGCTCTTGCCAGGTCTTCGTACTCATATTTCTCGCGGACAGCGCCCCAGCCGCGGGCGGTCTTGAGGCGGATGTCTCCGACAGAGGTGTGGAGGGTCCGGACTTCCCGGTCCATGGTGCTGCGGCTGCAGAGGATCTCCCGCACGCCCAGGGTCGTGGTGTGCCGGAACAGGATTCCCAGCATGCGGTCCCGCAGCGGCTGCCTGCACATGCAGGTCAGCATGAGGCCGGGACGGCTCTTTTTCATGGTGACAGGGATCGTGTAGACGTCCACAGCGCCCGCGGCGAGCAGTTCCTCCATGGCAAAGCCGACCGCCTCGGGGGTCATGTCATCGAGGTTGCAGGTCAGCTCCAGCACGGAGTCCCGGGAATCCGGTGTCTCACCCAGCATGGCGCGGACGATGTTGGCCTGTTCAAAATCCTTCTTGCCGCAGCCGATGCCGATGCGGTCGACGCACATCTGGGGGAGTTGTCCATAGGACTGCGCAAAGCATTTGAGGAGGGCCGCGCCGGTCGGTGTACACATCTCCCCGCGGATCTGTCCCGCATAGATTGGGATGCCCCGCAGGATCCAGGCGGTCGCGGGTGCGGGGACGGGCAGGATCCCGTGCGCGCACTGCACTTCGCCGAATCCGACGTTGACCGGTGAGGCAATGACCTGTTCAGGTGCCAGTTCGTGCAGGAGCAGGCAGAAGGCCGTGATGTCGGCGACCGCGTCCATGGCCCCGACTTCATGGAAGTGGACCTCTTCCACCGGCCGCCCGTGGGCATGGCTCTCCGCCTCCGCGATCAGTTGATAGACCTTCATGATGTCACTGCGGACAGCTTCAGGAATGTCCAGATGGTCTACGATGGCCCTGATGTCGGCCAGACTCCTGTGCACATGGTGGTGTCCGTGATGGTGGTCATGGCCATGGCTGTGTCCATCTTGCTCATCATGCTGATGGTGGTGGTGGTCATGTACATGCTCCTCCGCATCATGATGACAGCCATGTTTATGTTCGTGGCCGTGGTCGTTCTCATCGTGATGATGGTGATGGTGGTGATGCCCGTGATCATGCGTATGGGAGTGTTCATGATCATGGCCGTGCGCGTGACCGTGGACATCGAAACTCTCCTCTTCCTCCCCCTTGACCCTGACCGTCAGATGGGTACCCCGGATGCCGCATTTATCCATGGGCTGTGCCTCATAGGTCACGCCCGGGATACCCAGGGCGTTCAGGCGGTCGACCATGCCGGCGGGGTCCGGGTGAAGCTCCAGAAGAGCGGCGGAAAGCATGTCTCCGGCAGCCCCCATATTGCAGGCAAGATACAGTGTTTTCATAGATTTTTTCCTCCGCTCGTTCAGGTTAAGTGGTTGATCATGCTGGCCAGGTAGCCGGCACCAAAGCCGTTGTCGATGTTGACGACGCTGACACCGCTGGCGCAGGAATTGAGCATGGACAAAAGGGCGGACAGGCCGCCGAAGGATGCCCCGTAGCCGACGCTGGTGGGCACGGCGATGACCGGGCAGGAGGCGAGGCCGCCGATGACGCTGGCGAGGGCGCCCTCCATGCCGGCGATGGCAATGATGACGCGCGCCGACTGGATCTCATGCTGGTGGGAAAAAAGCCGGTGGATGCCGGCGACGCCCACGTCGTACAGGCGGGTGACCCGGTTCCCGAAGGCTTCGGCCGTCTTCGCGGCCTCCTCGGCCACCGGTATGTCGCTGGTTCCGCCCGTGGCCACGACGATCGTCCCCTTCCCGTCCGGAAGCGGATTTTCTCCGATGGTCCCCACCCTGCTCAGGGCATCATAGGTCAGGGGAAGCGTCCCGCTGACAAGGGCGGCCGCCTCCGCGGACATACGGGTGATCAGGACAGTCTTCTGGCCGTGGGCGCGGAGATTCTGCGCGATCCCCAGGATCTGTTCCGGTGTCTTGCCGGCGCCGTAGATCACCTCGGCTATGCCCTGCCGCATGGCCCTGTGCAGGTCTGTCTTGGCATATCCGAGATCGTCGTAGGAGACCTCCCGCAGCTGCAGGGCTGCCTCCTCCGGTGAGACGCTTCCGGCAGCAACCTGATCGAGCAGGCTCTTCAATTCTTTTTCGTCTTTCATCTATGTCCGGGCCTTTCTGTGTCTAATCTGCCATAAACGTGTACAGCTGTCTTCTCATAACTGTCCGCGCTCAGACCGGTTCTTTTTACAGAAAACTGCCATGAGAGGCTGTCCCCGCATGGCAGTTCCATATGTAACGCTTACGTTTTAAGCCTTGATCGTATTGCCGCGAAAAAACTCCTGTGCAGGCTGTCTGTCAGCCCGCGAAAATGATCACAGGCTCCTCGTCCCGTCAGTCTGTCAGCCCGCGAAGTTGATGACGGGCTCCTCCGGCTGTTTGGCGGGCTCGACCGCAGTCGCGTCCAGGATGACGCCGGGGCCGCCGTAGGGGCCGAACTCCTCCTTGCGGATGGTCGCCGTGACCTTGACCCACTGTCTCTCGGGATAGGCGGCAGCCTTGTCAGACCTGCAGGCATAGCCCAGGAATGTCATGTCGTTGGCACAGCAGGTCATGGCCATCCTGCCGGGGACAAAGTAACCCTTGGGGAAATCCGCAGGGCGCATCACCATGCCGGTGTAGACGATGTTTTTGCCCACATAGCGGTCCGGATGCTCCATGGCATCAATGTACCAGATGCCGTAATCCAGCCCCTCCAGGGGAATCGGATCCTGGTGGATGTCGAAGGGCAGGTCCTCCTCGGTCGTCATGTCGATCTCGCCCTCGGAGTCCTCGAAGACCAGGTCCGCACGCTGGTTGATGGCCTTGACATTGCGCTTGTAGCTGACAAGCTCCTTCTCATCGATGTCATCACAGCGGTTGAACATGATGAGCTCGGAGTTGCGGAGCTGCTCTGCGGCCAGAGACCGCATATTGGTAAAGTAGATATTGAACATCGAGGCATCGATCGTCGTGATCTGCTGCTCCAACCGCCAGGCGCTGGGGATCCTGAACTGTCGGAAGTCCCACATGCCGTTCCACTCGATCAGGACGCGCTCGGGACGGTGCTTTTTCTCCAGCTCCATCAGATGCGCAGTTGTAAAGTCCTCGAGGTCCTCGATTTTTTCCACAACGGTATCGGTCTCTCTCAGGAGTCCCTCGCGGTACTCATCCTCGCCCTCCTCGCAGAGGATCAGGAGCGTGGTACCCTTGATCTGGAAATAGGGCTGCCCGATGGTATACGCGATAAATGAGGTCTTTCCGCTGTCCAGAAAGCCGTTGATCACATAGACTGGTTTCTGTTCCACTTTTTTCTTTCCTTTTAAAAAATCCAACATATATTATTTTCTCTTAAACAGCTTTGCGAGGTTCTCCTCGTTGAGCTTGGCACCGATGACACAGATCTTGCCGGTGACATCGGCCGCGCCGGTGCGGATCTCGGGCTCCTCCGGCACGTAGTCGAAGTGGATCCATGTGCCGTCCTGGGCGGGGACCATGCCCTTGGAGCGAAGGACGTAGCCGTACTTGTCCTCGTTCTCCAGTTCCTTCAGGATGCGCGCGATCTCCTCCTTGGTGAAGCGGGAAGGTGTCTCCATGCCCCAGCTGCCAAAGACCTCATCCGCATCATGTCCGTGGTGGTGGTGATGGTGATGATGGTGGTGGTGGTGATGGCCGCCGTGGGCCTCCTGGTAATCATGGGTGTGGTAGATGCGGTCGCCGTCCTCGTCGGCCTCCATCTCCTCTTCCTCATGGTCGTGGTCATGGTGATGGTGATGGTGGTGGTGGTGCTCGTGCTCCTCATCCTCATCGTGGTCGTGATGGTGGTGGTGCTCGTGCTCCTCATCCTCATGGTCGTGGTCGTGATGGTGGTGGTGCTCGTGCTCTTCATCCTCATCGTCATGATCGTGATGGTGGTGCTCGTGCTCTTCATCCTCATCGTCATGATCGTGATGGTGGTGCTCGTGCTCCTCATCCTCATCGTGATCGTGGTGATGGTGCTCGTGCTCGTCTTCATCGTCATCGTCGTCGTAATCGGCGGCGAGAACCTCCTCGAGGAGCTGCTTCTGCAGATCGGCGGTACCCTCGATGGTATCGAGGATCATTTTGCCGTCCAGGGAGGCGATGGGGGTCGTGATGATGGTGGCGTCCTTGTTGAGGGCGCGCAGGAGCTCCACGCACTCCTCGGTCTTCTCCTCGCTGATCTTGTCGGTCCTGGACAGGATGATGGTACCTGCATAGGCGATCTGATTGTCGAAAAATTCGCCGAAGTTCTTGAGGTAGACCTTGCACTTGGAGGCGTCCACGACTGCAACGGCACTGTTCAGGTGCATCTCGGTGTGCTCGGAGGCGTCATTGATGGCGCGCATGACATCGGAGAGCTTGCCGACGCCCGAGGGCTCGATCAGAATGCGCTCCGGTGCGTAGGCTGCCATGACCTCCCGCAGGGAAGTCCCGAAATCACCCACGAGGGAGCAGCAGATGCAGCCCGCGTTCATCTCGCGGATCTCGATGCCGGACTCCTTGAGGAATCCGCCGTCGATGCCGATCTCGCCGAATTCATTCTCGATCAGGACGACTTTGGTTCCCGCCAGGGCGTCCTTGAGCAGTTTTTTGATCAGTGTCGTCTTTCCTGCACCCAGAAATCCGGATACAATATCAATCTTTGTCATGATTTCCTCCGTTGAAAAAAGCCGCTGCAGGCGGATCTGACCGCATCGAAGAGGCGGCGCCTGCAGTTCAGAAATATAATAAAAGCTTAAACTGCGCCTGTTGCACGCAGACGTATGCAAATGAACCGGAGCGGCGTCAGCCGTTCAGAAATATCATAAAAAGAATAAGCAGAGCTGTAAGCCGGGTTCTGTCTTGGATGATCATCTATCTAGGACTGCCGTTGCCGGCAGCCTCCAGCGACCCACCTGAGAACGGGCCGGGCAAGCCCATTGTCCTCGTTTCGGTCTTGCTTCGGATGGGGTTTACATGGCTCTTCGTGTTACCACGAAGACGGTAGTCTCTTACACTGCCTTTTCACCCTTACCTGCGGGACGAATCCCGCGGGCGGTATATTTCTGTTGCACTGGCCTGGGAGTCACCTCCACCGGACGTTATCCGGCATCCTGCCCTGCGAAGCCCGGACTTTCCTCACGCGCCTGCGCAATGCGCCGGCGCCCGCGATCACCCGCCCTGCTTATTCATAGGTAATATAGTAGCGTTTTTTTTATTTGTCAAATCATCAATAAACTGGAGATATCCCGCCGCCGGCAAATTCGCGGCAGCAGAAGTTTTTTCCATGCGACCGAACGTCGTCCCCGTCATTAAACCGGAAATATCCCGCCGCCGGCAAATTCGCGGCAGCAGAAGTTTCTTTCCATGCGACCCAACGTCGTCCCCGTCATTAAACCGGGAAGATCCCGCCGCCGACAAATTCGCGGCAGAGGGAGTTGCCGGGCACGGGTGTCGTGTCGATCCCGACGAAGTAGTCCAGGAACTTGATCAGGCGCTTGGCCTCATAGTACTCCGGCTCGTTGGTCTTGACATTGAGCAGAAGGGGCTCCGCGAACTGCTTGAGGATGGCCAGCTCATAGATCAGGACGGAGTTGAAGACCGCGTCCGCGCTCTCCTGGAAGGGGAAAATGTTCTGTTCCTCTCCGTTGCGGACCTTTTTCCACGAGCGAATGGTCTCCTGGGCCGTATAATTGCGGGTTCTGGCGTCGCGGACCATGCGGCGCAGGAGCCGGGCATCCGTGGAGGGGATCCGGTTGTGCTCATCGATGTTGAGGCTGGTGAGGGCGCTGATATAGATCTTGAACTTGTTCTCCTCGGGCAGGCTCTCCGTGCTGACCGGGTTCAGGCCGTGGATGCCCTCAATCACCAGGATGTCGTTCTCCTCGAACTTCAGGAAGTCGCCCTTGTAGACGCGGCGGCCGGTCTTGAAGTCAAAATGAGGCATCTCGATGGTCTCGCCGTTGAGCAGGTCGACCATGTCACTGTTGAAGAGTTCCAGATCCAGGGCCTCGATCACATCGAAATTGAAGTTGCCGTCGATATCGACCGGCGTCCGGTCCCTGTTGACGAAGTAATCGTCCATGCTGATGATGTGAGGACGCAGACCGAAGGATTTGAGCTGGATGGCCAGGCGGTGGGAGAAGGTGGTCTTGCCGGAGGAGCTGGGTCCCGCGACCAGGACGAAGCGGATGCTGCCCTTGTCGTGGATCTTCTGGGCGATCTCACCGATGCGGCGCTCCTGCAGGGCCTCCTGAACCAGGATCATGTCGCTGATGCTGCCGGAGCAGATCTGCTCGTTCAGGTCACCGACCGTGCTGATGTTGACCAGGTCGCCCCACTTGGTCGAGAGCATAAGCTGCTCGAACAGACTGGGCTGGTCAACGAATTCCTCCAGCTCGAAGGGTTTGTCTGTCGTGGGCAGGATCAGGACCAGGCCGCCCTTGTAGGCCTGCAGGCGGAACCTGCGCACGTAGCCGGTCGAGGGGAGCATATAGCCGTAGAAATAGTCGGAGTAGCCGTCCATCCTGTAGACGTTGACCGTGGAACTGCGGCGGTAGTGGAAGAGCTTCTCCTTGTCCTTCATTCCCTGCCGGCGGAAGAGCTCGATCGCGTCGTCAATCGGATAGGTCTTCTTGATGATGGAAATGTTCTTCTCCATGATCAGGCGCATCCGCTCCTCAAGCTTACCCGCCAGCTCCGGCGTCGCGCGGATCCCGCCCAGGATGCTGCAGAAGCATGCATTTCCGAGCGAGAACTCGATCTTGACACGCGCGGCGGCGCCGGTCTCGGTCTCTCCCAGGATCTCCGAGGCCGCCTTGATCAGCATCATCTGCGCCGTCCGGACATAGGCATTGTGGCCGGCATTGTCCGATGTCGTGATAAAGGAGAGCGCACCGTCCTTTTCCAGACGCCTGGAGAGCTCGCGCATTTTCCCGTTGAAATAAACAAGCGCGATCGAGTTGTTGTACTTTGGCTGGTATTCTTTGACGATCGTTTCGTAGGTCGTTCCCTTGTCATACTGGCGGATCGTCCCGTTGATCATGACTGTCGGCATACCGTTTCCTCCTGTTTTTACGTTGATCGGCATCGGTCCCTCCCGGAACCAGCGCCCGTGCGTCTCCTGCGTCCGCCTGCTCTTCCCCGGCCATGCCGGAGGGGACAGGCATACAAATGATCATATGATGTTCTCAGCTTTCTCAACTCACTGAATATCCCGGATCTCAGGAAACATCTGCTCCGGCACAATTCAGATGACATGGTTTTCAGCTCAGTGAATATTCCGCTTCTCAGGAAACATCCGTTTCCGGCACAATTCAGATGACATGGCAGGGTTCACCTTCCGGCGCAGTCAGGATCTCCAGTTCCGGAAGCTTCCTGCGCAGGTAGTCCTCCATATAGGGCACAAACAGCTTCTCGACACCGTAGTGTCCCGCATCGATCACGGCGATTCCTTTTTCGACTGCGTCCAGGCCCGTGTGGTGTGTGACATCCCCTGTGACATATACATCCGCCCCCGCTGCCGCGGCGAGATCGACCTCGTCCTTGCCGGACCCGGGCAGGATGGCACATGTGACGACCGTGTCCTCCCCGTTCCCGTAGACCCGGAGCTGGTCCAGGCCGAAGGTGTCGCGGACGACGGCTGCAAAGTCATCGAGCTTCATATGCTCGGGAAGTTTTCCGATCCGGCCGATCCCCTCCTTGGAGACGTCGTCCTCATAGGTTACCTCCAGGACCTCCCGGTCGGTCAGGCGCAGCATATCCGCCGCGGCATCCGCCATGCCCATGACATCGAAGTTGGTGTGCATGGCGTAGCAGGCCAGGTCGTTCCTGATCAGCTCGATGATCCTGCGCCCCACATAGTCCCGGTCGTGGATAGACTTGAGACCGGAAAAAAGAAGGGGGTGATGGGTGATGAGGAGGTCGGCCCCCTGCTCCACCGCATATCTGATCACGGGAGAGGTGGCATCCACTGCCAGGCAGACTGTGGAGATCTCCTGTTCATACTGTCCGACCTGGAGTCCGGAATTGTCCCAGGACTCCGCAAACTGCGGCGGGCACAGGTGCTCCAGGTTGGCGATCACTTGCTTGAGTTTCATTCTGTCGGCCATGACCTCCGTTCACAAACGCATTGGATGAAAACCGTGTGCTGCTCTGCGCATCACCGGCCGCCGGCCGCTGTTTTCATCTTCCTTATTCTCCATAAACCTGCAGTGCCGCGCCAAAGATCTCGAGGCTGTGCTCGATCTCCTGCTTCTTCCGCAGATGTCTCATGTGCAGATCGTCTTTGTCCGGTCTTTCGTGGTCTCCGGCCCCTTCTCCGGTCCCTTCCCCGGTCCTTTCTCCGTCCTGCATGGCCCGGATCACGGACTGCAGGATCTTCTTCAGGACCCTGCTCTGCCTGGTCAGGTATTCCAGCAGGACAGGATCCCTGCGGCGCAGGAGCACAGGGCCGAACAGGTCCTCCGCCTCCTGCCGGAGACCGGCGGGAGTGTCCGGTGAAAAGGCGATGTCCGCCTCCTGCCGGAGCATGGCAGGCATATCCGGCGGGCAGACAGTCGTGTCCGTTTGTCCGCTTCCAAAAGCTGCCTGTGCATGGGTCTCCTGCGTATGAGCCGCTTCCGGATCGTCCGCAAGGCTGCCGCTGTCACTGTGAAATACCGCCCGCAGGACCGGATAGTATTTGCCGTCTTCATAGATCAGGCGCTCATCGATGATCTTTGCCCCCAGGCGCCGGAGTGCGGCGCGCACCTTGTCCGGATCGGACTGGGGTCCCAGCACAAGTGCCCGGAAGGATCCAGTCCTGTCCGGATACCGGAGCAGGATCTCCTCCATCAGGGTGCCGCCCATACCGGTCACGACCAGTGTGTCCGCCTCGCCGGCCCGGCAGGCGTCCAGGCCGTTGGACAGGCGAAGCTCGACCCGGTCCTGCATGCCGTAGAGGGCCAGGTTGCCGGCCGCCTTCCCCAGGGGGCCCTCGATGACGTCCATCCCGATCGCACGCTCAAAGCGCCCCTCCTGCAGGAGGCGGATCGGGACATGGGCGTGGTCGCAGCCGACATCACAGACGCATTTTCCTTTACCGGCCATCTCCACGATCGCCGTCAGCCGGCCGGACAGGCTGACAGGCCTGGTCAGGACCCCTCTGGCGGGGTCCTCTTCCCGGCGCATGTCTTTTTCCAAAACCACCGGCTCTCCTTATTTTCTTAAGTTCTTTCTCTCAACTGCCCTGTATCTTTATCTCACAGTTGATCCGGATCGTTTTTAATCCAGATAATCCTTGAGTTTGCGGCTCCTGGACGGGTGGCGGAGCTTGCGCAGGGCCTTAGCCTCGATCTGGCGGATACGCTCGCGCGTGACGTTGAACTCCTTGCCGACCTCCTCCAGGGTCCTGGCCCTGCCGTCGTCCAGACCGAAGCGCAGGCGCAGCACCTTCTGCTCGCGCTCCGTGAGGGTCCCCAGGACCTCGTGGAGCTGCTCCTTGAGCAGGGTGAAGGCGGCGGCGTCCGCGGGGACGGGCACGTTGTCGTCCTGGATGAAATCACCGAGGTGGCTGTCCTCCTCCTCGCCGATGGGCGTCTCGAGGGAGACAGGCTCCTGGGAGATCTTGATGATCTCACGCACGCGCTCGACGGGGATGTCCATCTTGTCCGCGATCTCCTCGGGAGTGGGTTCGCGGCCCAGCTCCTGCAGGAGCTGTCTGCTCACGCGCACCAGCTTGTTGATGGTCTCGACCATGTGGACCGGGATCCGGATGGTCCTGGCCTGGTCCGCGATGGCCCTGGTGATTGCCTGGCGGATCCACCAGGTTGCATAGGTGGAGAACTTGAAGCCCTTGCGGTAGTCGAATTTTTCGACGGCCTTGATCAGGCCCAGGTTGCCCTCCTGGATCAGGTCCAGGAAGAGCATGCCGCGGCCGACATAGCGCTTGGCAATGCTGACGACCAGACGCAGGTTTGCCTCGGCCAGACGCTTCTTGGCATCCTCGTCACCGGCCTCCATGCGCTTGGCGAGGGCGATCTCCTCCTCTGCGGTCAGGAGCGGAACCTTGCCGATCTCCTTGAGATACATGCGCACCGGATCCTCGATATTGACACTGTCCGGAATCGTGAGGTCAATGTTTTCCAGATCCTGCTCTTCGGAGTTCTCATCTTCGATCGTCTCCAGCTCGCGGTCCGGGACTTCCTCTTCGTGTGTCCGGATAATGTCGATATCGCTCTTTTCAAGGATCTGCATGATCAGGTCATACTGTTCCTCGTCAAGCTTCAGCTCGTGGAATGTCTCGGTGATCTCCTGATACTCCAGGACATTCTTTTTGTTTTTTCCCCGTTCGATCAGCTCATCCAGTTTCTTCTTGAAATCTTCTCTGGCCTTCTCATCGAATTGCTGCATGGTCATGTGCTGCATCTCCTCTGCTTCTGAAATCTTTGCTTCTGTCTGTCCGCTCCGTCCCATCTGTCAATACCTCTTCTATATCATTTATATAATTCTATGTGATCATCAGACAATGATCGTGCACAGTTTTATCGTTTGACGGCCTTATGCTGTCACAGTATGCGCGCATGAACCGGTCATGCGTCCCGCATCCCGTCTGCCTCTTCACACCTGGCCGTCCGGTGTAAAACGCGCCGACCGCAGTGTCTGCAGTTCCTTTTTGGCAGCCAGGGCCTCCTGAAGGGAGCTTCCACCCTCTCCCGAGAGCATCCGGTCCACGGAGGCCTCCCGGACTGCGTAGACCAGTTCCCGCAGTGTCTTGTCCCTGTCCGCGTCCTCCTGCATATCCCCGGGATGGCGGGAAAGGATGGCTGCCGCCATCTCCTGCTCCTCCTCCGTCTCAAAGGAAGAGATCAGAGATGCCGCCGCGCCCGCGGGGGCGCCGGATTTCATTCTTTCCCAGAGTCTCTGCGCGATCTCGCGGTAGAGGCCTCCCGAAAAGTCAGCCGGTGTCAGGAAGCGGCTCACTTGGGAGAAAAATGCCGGTTCCTCCACGAGCCATGTCAGGAGGAGGGCCTGTTTGCCCAGGAGTGCCTTTTGGGCTCTGGAGACAGCAGGAGAACTGCCGGATCTCCGTCCGGCGGGATCGCTTCCGAATCTGGCCCTTTCCAGCGCCGCTTCCTGCGGATCCGGCCCTGTTTTTTCTCCCGCGCCGGTGTTTTCCCTTCGCTGGGGGGCGCCGCCTTCTACGCTCCGGTTCCGGTTTCCGCCGCTCTGTGCCTCTGTCCCGTAGCCGGACGCGTTTCCGTACTGGGCGACCAGCCTGCGCAGGCTCTCCGCCCGGATCATATATTTGTCCGCCGCGGCCGTGATGTAATTGTCTCGCTCGAGATCGTCCGCAAAGGCGCACAGCTTCCGCGCGATCTCCCTGTGAAAAGCCGTCCGGCTGGAGGGGTCATCCATCTGATAGGACCCGGAAATGATCCTCAGCTCGTAGAAAAAACTGTTCTCGGCGTGGTCGATCCGGTCCTGGAAGGCCTCCTTTCCCTCCGCCTTGATGAATTCATCGGGATCCTTGTGGGGGCGCAGGTCGATCACGGCGGATTCCAGTCCGCCCGCCCGCAGGATGCCGATGTTGCGCATGGCGGCCCGCACACCTGCCCCGTCGCTGTCGTAGGCCAGGAGGACCCGCTTCGTATATCTGCGCAGGAGGGCCGCCTGTCCGGCCGTAAAGGCTGTCCCCAGCGAGGCGACCGCCTCGGGGAAGCCAGCCTGGTGCATGGCGATGACATCCATATACCCTTCGCAGAGGATCAGGTAGTCCCTGCGGCTTCGCCGGGCCAGGTTCAGGGCGTAGAGGTTCCTGCCCTTATCAAATATATAGGTGTCGGAGGAATTGATGTATTTGGGCTTGGCGTCCCCCAGGACCCGGCCTCCGAAGCCGATCACGCGGCCCCGCACGTCCTGGATCGGGAACATGACCCGGTTGAAATACCGGTCGTGCATACCCTGTTTTTCGTCGTAGCGGGCGACATCCGCCTCCAGGATCAGCTCGTCCGGAAAGCCCTTTTTCCGCAGATAGGCCGTCAGGTCGCTGCGGGCCCCGTCCGCGAAGCCCAGGCCGAACATCTTCATGGTCTCCGGCGAGAGGGCGCGGTCCTGAAAATACCGCATCCCCCGCTCTCCCCGCCTGGACCGCAGCATGCGGTAGTAGTAGACAGCCGTCTCCCGGGTGACCGCCAGCAGGTCCTGCCGGTGCTTCTCGCGCTTTTTGGCCTCCTCGCTGTAGTTGGGGGAAGGCAGTGTGATCTGCGCCCGGTCCGCCAGCTCCTGCAGCGCCTCCGGGAAAGCACTGTTGTTGTATTTCATCAGGAATGTGATGGCACTGCCGCCCGCGCCGCAGCCGAAGCAGTAAAAGAACTGTTTCCCGGGGATCACGTTGAAGGAGGGCGTCTTCTCATTGTGAAAAGGACACAGCCCCACATAAGTGCTCCCCCGCTTCTGCAGATGTACATGCGCGGAGACAACGTCCACAATATCCGTATTGGCAAGGACCTCGTCCACTACTTCCTGAGGATAGTACATCCAAAACCACTTCCTTTTCTTTTACAGCACGGACCAGGCCCTGGGCACAAACAGCTCCTCGAACTTGGCGATGGCAAACCGGTCCGACATGGCACTGATGTAGTCGCAGACCGCGCGCGCGCGGGACTGCTCGTCCGCGATCATGGCCCGAAGGTGGTCCGGCAGACGGTCCGTATGCACCAGATAGTATTCGTAGAGGGCCTCCACCATCTGTTCCGCCTTGGATTCCTCTCCCTTGGCGACCGGATCCGAGTAGACCCGGCGGTGCATAAAGGCCCGCATGTTCTTCATAGCCTGCGCCACGGGCTCCGACATGGCGATCACGGGTTTTCCCTGACTGGTCCGGATCATATCGTGGATAAAGCGGTCCAGCCGGTCTCCGGTCGTCCGGCCGACCACACTTGTGATCTCCTCCGGCACATCCGCCTCCGTCAGGATCCCCGCCCGCATGGCGTCGTCCATGTCGTGGTGAAAATAGGCGATCTTGTCGGAGATCCGGACGATCTGTCCCTCCAGCGTGGAGGGCGACCCGCTGGTCTGGTGGTTCAGGATCCCGTCCCGGACCTCCCAGGTCAGATTGAGGCCCCTGCCGTCCCGCTCCAGCACATCCACCAGCCGCAGACTCTGCTCGTTGTGGCGAAAGCCCTCCGGGCAGGCACGGTTCAGCGCCCGCTCACCGGCGTGGCCGAAGGGCGTGTGTCCCAGGTCGTGGCCCAGGGCGATTGCCTCCACCAGGTCCTCGTTCAGCCGCAGCGCCTTGGCGATCGTGCGCGCGTTCTGCGAGACCTCCAGGGTGTGGGTCATCCGCGTGCGGTAATGATCACCGGCCGGCGCCAGGAAGACCTGGGTCTTGTCCTTGAGCCGGCGGAAGGACTTGCTGTGCAGGATCCTGTCCCGGTCCCTCTGAAAGGCCGGCCTGATATCACACGGGATCTCGTCCCTCTCCCGTCCCCTGCTCTCAGCCGACAGACTGGCCCAGGGCGCCAGGATCTCCCGTTCTCTCTCTTCCAGCTCTTCACGGATCGTCATCTTCTTCCTCCTGCCACAGAGCATCGGCGCGATCACGGCACCCGGCATCATCCCTTGAAAGGAACTGTTCCCCCGCCCCCACTGTTTCGAGTCGCAGGGGTCATGGATCTGCAGTCAGGTATCCTCCGGCGTCCCTTAAAAACGCGCTTCTTACGACGGATCTTTCCGAAATCAGGCTGTTTTCCCGAAAGCAAACAGACTTTCCCCGAAAAAACGGTGCATTTATATTATTCTGTCAAAAAAGCGGGATTCCTTTTTGAGAAATGCAAAAAAAATGTGAAGATTTTATAAAAAAGTACCGCAGGACATGTCCCAGTCCTGCGGTTTACAGTGGAACGGACGGGGCTCGAACCCGTGACCTCTCGCGTGTGAGGCGAACGCTCATCCCAGCTGAGCTACCGTTCCTCATTCTCTTCTTATGCCATGCATCCGGCCGGCTGACCCGCACCGAATCCGGCGGTCCCCAGGCCAAAACCTTCTGCATGATATAAAAAAAGGAATCTTGCGATTCCCTTTTCCGTGCGGAAGATGGGACTTGAACCCACACGCTGTAACCAGCACAAGATCCTTAGTCTTGCTCGTCTGCCAATTCCGACACTTCCGCGTGCACTTCCAAAAGGAAGATGCAGGAGATGGGACTTGAACCCACACTATGTTGCCATAACAGGCACCTGAAGCCTGCGCGTCTGCCATTCCGCCACTCCTGCGCACAA
>CACZIO010000001.1 GCA_902781215.1 uncultured Lachnospiraceae bacterium | reverse complement strand
AGGGCCATCATCCCGATAAAGCCGTTCAGCCACTCGGGGTCCTTGCCGGACAGCAGGCGGTCGTAGAAGATCCTCGACATGACGGGATTGATGATGCCGAACAGATAGGCGATGATGCTGGTCAGCATGACAAAGGCCACAGCGGGACCCGCCCCCTGCAGCCGTTTCTTTGCAAAGGCCAGCGTGCTCTTGCGCCTGCCGGACGGGACAAACTCCTCCCCGGGCTCAAACAGCAGACAGATGCCCGTAAAGGACTTGTCGAATTCCTCCATGGAGACCTGGACATGCCCGCGCGCGGGGTCATTGAGGACGGCCTTTCCCCGCCGGAAACCGCACAGGACCACAAAGTGGTCAAAGTTCCAGTGGATGATACACGGATAGGTGGCGTTCTCCATGACCGTATCAATTCCCATCATGTATCCGTTGACATTAAATCCGTAATTTCTGCCCGCCAGCAAAATGTTCTTGGCGTTGGAGCCGTCTCTCGACACACCGCAGTCCACACGGACCTGCTCCAGCGGCACCCATTTTTCATAGTAGGCAGCCACCATGGCCAGACAGGCGGCCCCGCACTCCAGGGCCTCCATCTGTATGATCACAGGCACCTTGGCAGTCCCCTTTTCCACGGGCTGCCTGATCTTCGCTTTACCTTCCCGCATCCCTTTCAACTCCTCTCCGAAGTCCTCACTCTCTCAGAACAGGCCGCCCGTCAAAAGCGGCATCCGATCATCCTCAGTTGATCAGGAATGAGACCGGGGAAATCGATTCTATGATCAGCGTCCCCTCATAAGTGCCGTCCGGGAGGTCCACCGGGGCCGTGCAGGTCACAAAGCCCGGTTCTTTTTCATAGGTGTGTTCAATCGGCTGCTCCTGACCGGAAATGCGCAGGGGCATGCCGCTTTTGATGGGGTTTTCATCGGAGACGGGAACGGTGATACTGGCCGTCCCGTTTTCCACTTTTGCACTCACTTTGATTTTTGACTCCAGCCTTCCCGTACATGCACAGAAAAAAATGCCGGCGAGCAGAATGATCACTGCGGCCAGAACCATCCAGATTCCGGGACTTGTGACTCTCATGTAATCCTCCAGCTGCTCCGGGGACGAGACCTTGTCCAGACTTTTTTTCCTGAATATCTGCTTCTCCATGTTTTTCCTTTCTCTCACATGACAGTGACACGGCAGTTTCGCCGGGTGGTCATGATATGTGCCAGTACACCTATCATATCACCTGTGTCAATGATCCGCCACGCGAAAGTATGTCAAAACGCCGCCCTGCGATCATAACTCGGTGCTCCGCCGCAGGTAAGTATATCATTGCTTTTTGCGCCGATTGTGCTATCATATTGATGTTTTTTGTTCCAGAGCATTTATCAGGCGCCCTGCGCCAATACAAAAAAGGAGGTAACTTATGGAACAATTTTTTAAAATGAAGGAGAAGGGAACGGATACCCGGACCGAGATCATGGCCGGGATCACGACCTTCATGACGATGGCCTATATCCTGGCCGTCAACCCCAGCATCCTGGGAGACGCCGGTATGGATAAGGGCGCGGTCTTTACCGCGACGGCCCTGGCTTCCGGCATTGCCTGTGTCCTGATGGCACTGCTGGCCAATCTCCCCTTCGCGCTCTCTGCAGGCATGGGCCTCAACGCCTATCTGGCCTACACCGTCGTGATCGGCATGGGCTACTCCTGGCAGACCGCTCTGACCGCTGTCTTTGTGGAAGGTATCATCTTCATCATTCTGTCGCTGACCAATGTCCGCGAGGCCATTTTCAACACGATCCCGACGACGCTCAAGCTCGGCGTCTCCGTCGGTATCGGCCTCTTTATCTGCTTCATCGGTCTGCAGAACGCCCACATCGTCGTGGACGGCTCCACCCTGGTATCGATCTTCTCCTTCAGCGGCTCGATCAAGGCAGGCACCTTTAATTCGGAAGGCATCACGGTCCTGCTGGCCCTGATCGGCATGGTGATCACCGCCCTCCTCGTCATCAAAAACGTGCGCGGCAATATCCTGATCGGCATCATCGTGACCTGGGTCCTGGGCATCCTCTGCCAGCTGGTCGGTCTCTATGTGCCCAATCCCGAGGCGGGCTTTTACAGCCTGATCCCCTCCGGTGTCTTTTCGGCGCCCGCTTCCCTGGCCCCCACCTTCATGAAGCTCGATTTTTCCAACATCCTGAGCCTCAACTTCTTCTCCGTCATCTTCGCCTTCCTCTTTGTCGACCTGTTCGATACCCTGGGCACCCTCATCGGATGTGCCTCCAAGGCGGACATGCTGGATGAGGAGGGAAGACTTCCCAATATCCGCGGCGCCCTGCTGGCGGATGCCATCGGAACCACGGTCGGCGCGGTCTGCGGCACCTCCACGGTCACGACCTTTGTCGAGTCTTCCGCAGGTATCGCGGAGGGAGGCCGCACAGGACTGACCGCCATCACCACCGGCGTCTTCTTCATCCTGTCCCTCTTCTTCTCCCCGATCTTCCTGACGATTCCCTCCTTTGCGACCGCGCCCGCTCTCATCATCGTCGGTTTCCTGATGATGCAGCAGGTCGTCAAAATTTCCTGGGAGGATTCCCTGGAGGCCATCCCCGCCTACATCGCAATCTTCGCCATGCCCTTCATGTACTCCATCTCGGAGGGCATCGCGCTGGGGATCATCTCCTATGTCCTGCTCCACCTCTTCATCGGCAAGACCAAGGATATGTCCCCGCTCATGTACGTGCTGGCGGTCCTTTTCCTGCTCAAGTACATCCTGCTGTAAAGGACCTGAGGATTTTCTGGTTCCCTGCGCTTTTGAACAGGAATCATATGATCCGGAAAAACGAACTAAAAAAAAACTAAAAAAAAGAATATTCACAGCGCATATTCATCACGTAAAAAACCGGGCAGTCCTGCCCGGTTTTTTACTGCTGTTTATCTCAGCGGGAAAGCCCCCGCTTCTATAAGCGCTGGGTTAAAAGCTGCAGCCCGTTCGTCTCAGCGGCGGGTTAATGCTGCATCCTGCCCGTCTCAGCGGCGGGTTAAATGCTGCAGCCTGCCCGTCTCAGCGGCGGGTTCAGGACTCGCCTGCGGGTCCTGTAGCTGCGCTTTCGGTACTGTCCGTATCCAGGCGCTGCCTGGCGACCAGGTCCGCGAACTCGCCGTTCATGGCGATCAGTTCCTCATATGTCCCGCTCTCGATGATCCTGCCCTGGTCCATGACCAGGATCCGGTCACAGTTGCGGATCGTGGAGAGTCTGTGGGCGATCACGATCCTGGTGCACTTGAGCTGATCCAGAGCCTCCGAGACCTGTTTCTGGGTCAGGTTGTCGAGGGCGCTGGTCGCCTCATCCAGGATCAGGATCCGCGGCTTGGGGGCGATGGCACGGGCGATCAGGATCCTCTGTTTCTGACCGCCGGAGATCCCGCCCTGGCCCTCGGAGATGATCGTGTGCATGCCCATGGGCATATCACGGATGTCCTGGGCGATCCCGGCAATCTCAGCCGCCTCCCAGGCGGCATCCATGTTCAGCCAGGGAGCAGAGATCGTGATGTTGGAGAAAATGTTGTCCTGGAAGAGCTGTCCGTTCTGGCTCACGACGCCCATTCTGCGCCTGAGCGACCGGGGGTCGATCCCGGCCAGGTCCCGGCCGTCGTAGAAGACCGCGCCGCTCTCCGGGGTCTCGAAGCCCAGGAGCAGGCGGATCAGGGTCGATTTGCCGCAGCCTGTGCGGCCGACGATGGCGACATATTCGCCCGCCCGGATCTTGAGGGAGAAGTCCTTGAGCACATAGGGTGTATTATCTTCATAGCGGAAGGAGACATGGCTCATCTCCAGGCTGCCGGACAGGTGGGTCAGCACTTCCTTCTTCTCCGTCACCTCCGGCTCTGTCTTCAGGATCGGCTCCACCATTTCCAGAAGCGGCGGAACCGACGCGGCGGAAATGGCGATGCCGGCCAGGGAGGCAAAGGCCCCCATGACCCGCCCGTAGGCCGCGCTGAAGGCAAAGTATTCCGACGTGTCCACGCCGGAGCGCACAGCCATATAGTAGAGCACGATGGTGCCGATCAGGGAGACCGCCGTCGTCACCACGCCGTTGAGCTTGAGGAAGAGGGGCGGATTGTAGTCGAGCGCCGCCTCCCGGGAATAGAGTTTGGCCCACCTCGCGAAAGACCGCTTCTCCGCGCCGGACATCCTGATCTTCTGGATGCCGGTGATCATGGCATAGCTCATACCGTTGTTTTCGGCCGCCAGCTTCATCTTTTTCCTGGAGACAGGGATCTGCAGGAAGGAGGTCAGGAGGCTGATCAGGGTCGTGACCCCAATGATGATGATCGACGGCACGACCAGGGCCGGCGTAAAACGGAAGATCTGCCCGATGTAGAGCAGGGACATCAATGAGCCCAGCCCGGTCGACATCACATAGCCCAGCAGCATGCTGCACAGGGAATTCATCGTCCCGGCGCGCGTTGATATCTCACCGGAGGAATAATGTCTGAAAAAGCTCAGGGGCAGGGACAGGATCCGCATCATCACGGCCGCCTCGACGGCCAGGGAAGTCTTCAGGGAGATCCTCTCCGTCAGGATGCTGGTCACAGCGCTGAGCAGTCCGTTGGAAAAAGCGGCACAGAGCAGGAAGACGGACATACCTGCCAGCAGGGATACATTTTTGCTCCTCAGTACCGGGCCCGTGATGACCTGATAGGCCCGGGGCTCCAGCATACCGACCTGGGTGACGATAAAGGTGGCCAGGATGATCAGGATCCAGTCCCCCCTGGAGATGCAGCGCTTCATATACAGCATGAGGTCCGGGATCCCCAGCTTCTTCATGGGAAGGGGCATATAAAAACACAGGGCCTCCTCTGAGAGAAGCTTCGCCGTTGACCGGTTGATCCGCACCAGATTCCCGCTCGCCGGATCCCGGTATGTATATCCGAAGAGTTTCCCGGGAAGCAGGGCTACCGGCATATTGTTTTCCCGGAGCATGCCCAGCATGGGGCCATAGGCATGCCGGTACCAGTCCTCCCTGAGCGCCACGTTTCTGGTCATCAGTCCCAGCGGGCGGAGCACATAGTCCAGCTGGTCCTCAAAGCCGCGGATCTCATCCGGAATCTGGACCGGTTTCATGTGATAGTACCTGAGGATCTCATCGAGCGCCTCCTTGGTCACAAGGCGCTCGTCCTGGAGCTTTTCGGCCGCCTGGCTGCCCAGCACGGATCCGGCAAGTCTCACAAAGGAATCCTCCATCACTTCCTGATCCCGGCGCATCCTCTCCCGAATCTGTTCATCAAACCAGCCCATTCATTTCACCTGTTGTCTTTCTGCGCAGTCTTTTGTGTACATCAACAGTCCGCTGCTCCTCTATCCGTCCCTGTCCCCGGTTTTCCCGGATATTTTCGCCTGTACACGAAGAAGATGCTCTTCCACCGCTTTGTAAAAGAGCATCTCCCTGATCATACATTCATTGTCAGGCACTGTTCCTTTAGTTATGAACTAACAGGGCCTTCCGTGATCCAGCATACCGGCATTATGCCTCTGCCTGGCCGGCTTCTTCCTCAGCCTTCTCTTCTTCCGCGGGCTCCTCATCGGGCTCGTCCGCAGAATCGTCTGCAGAATCGTCTGCCGCGGCATCTTCCCCGGCAGCTTCGACTTCTTCATCTTCGAAATCATCGTCGAAATCGTCGAAGTCATCATCGAAATCATCATCGTCGTAGTCGTCATAATAGTCCGGGGTAAGGAACCGGTATACACAGTACGCAATGAGCGCTGCGATCACTGCGCCTCCGATGAGGGCGAGGCACCACACGAGCTTGTTGTCGGACTCCTCGTTTTTAGCCTTGACGGCATCGATCAGTTCCTGGAATTTTGCCTTGGTCACATCAATGTACATCGCTTTGCTCCTTCCTGTCATATCTTGTCCTTGAAAATTCACAACAGACCTTTTATACAACTATACCACCCCGGAAGCCTTATTTCCATAAAAACTGTAATAAATACACAAGGAAATACTGATAAAAGCAGTGGGTTCCCGGTCCTTCCTCAGATCTTTCTGAGCTTGGCAAATCCCGCGTACATGATCTTCTGGCCGCAGTCGTCAAACTGCACGGTGACCTTGTAGTCGCGGGGGGTCTTCTC
Organism: uncultured Lachnospiraceae bacterium; assembly: GCA_902781215.1. Taxonomy (GTDB): domain Bacteria; phylum Bacillota; class Clostridia; order Lachnospirales; family Lachnospiraceae; genus CAG-791. The sequence goes on along the minus strand of CACZIO010000001.1, from coordinate 124,736 downwards.
CATGGCGCTGACCGTCCCGTCTCCGTACTTGACATGGCGGACCCGGTCACCCTGCGTATAGTCCGGGACCTCCGGCGCCGGCATGCCCTTTTTCAGGGAGGACAGTCCCCGCGACGCCCCCGAGGCCTTCGCGATGTAGGGCTTTTTGTCATCCGAGGTGTGGGGCTTGACATAGACAGCTTTGGGCCGCCTGCGCGCCTGGGATTCCGGCGCCTTCGCGGGGAAGGCAGAACCTGCGCCCCTGTTTTCAGATTTTCCGGATTGGGTTCCGGAGCCGATGCCGGCCCCCAAGCCCGCGCTGCTGTAACCCGGCTGTCCCGGACCGCGGCCAAAGCCGCCTGTCCCGGCACCGAAGCCTGCCGCCCCTGCCCCGAAGCCCGCCCGGGAGCCTGCCCGCGGGAAGAGCAGATCCAGGTCATCGTCATCGCCGCCGAAGGGGTCTGCGAAGGTGTTTCTGCGGGTGCCGGCCTCGTCCAGCACTTCTACAGGGATCTCGGCCAGGAAGCGGCTCACGGGATTGTACTGGACCTCTCCCCGCAGCATGCGGGTGCGGGCGCTGGTGAGCGTGAGCACCTCCTGCGCCCGGGTGATCCCGACGTAGGCGAGCCGGCGCTCCTCCTCCAGGCCCTCGCCGGTGTAGTCCTGCAGGGACTGGTAGCTGGGAAAGACATTGTCCTCCATGCCGGTGATGTAGACATGGGGAAATTCCAGGCCCTTGGCGCTGTGGAGGGTCATCAGCAGGACCCGGTCATCCCCCTCCTCCACGCTGTCGATGTCCGCCACCAGGGCGACATCCTCCAGGAAACCGGAGAGGGTGACCGGCTGGTCCTCCTGGTCCATGCGCTGCTCATAATCGGCAATCTTGCTGATGAGCTCGTCCACGTTCTTCTCGCGGTCCTCCGCGTCCTCCTCGCCGGAGCTGCGCAGCATATCGACATAGCCCGTCACATCCAGCAGATGCTGCGCCATTTCGACCAGAGTGTGGCTCCCGGCATACTCCCGGCATTCCATGATCATGTCCGTGAAATCGCGGAGCTTGAGTCCAGCCCGCTTGACGCCGGGGATCTGGTCGCCCCTGCGCATGACATCAAAGAGGCTCATGTTCTCGAGCGCCGCGTACTCGGCCGCCCTGCCCAGGGTCGTCGTGCCGATCCCTCTGCGGGGGACATTGATGATGCGGCGCAGGGCGATGTCATCGCGGCCGTTGTCGATAGTCTTGAGATACGAGAGAACGTCCCGGATCTCACGGCGGTCGTAGAAGTTCACGCCGCCCACGACATTGTAGGGAATGGAGCCCAGGACCAGGCGCTCCTCCAGGAGGCGGGCCTGGGCGTTGGTCCTGTAGAGGATGGCAAAGTCCCGGTAGGACAGGTGCCGGTCGTGGTCCATCTGCCTGCGGATGTCCTCGACGATGAAGGAGGCCTCCTCCATGGCGGAGACGAAGCTGTGCACATGGACAGGCTCGCCCTTTCCGTGGTCGGTCCAGAGGGATTTGTCCTTGCGGGTCCGGTTGTTGCGGATCACGCTGTTGGCCGCGTCCAGGATGTTCTGGGTCGACCGGTAGTTCTGTTCCAGACGGACGACCATGGCGTCCGGATAGACCTTCTCGAAGTCCAGGATGTTGCGGATGTCGGCGCCGCGGAATTTATAGATGGACTGGTCGTCGTCCCCGACGACGCAGAGATTCCTGTATGTCCCCGCCAGGAGCCTGACCAGCTCGAACTGGGCGGCATTGGTGTCCTGGTACTCATCCACCATGATATAGCGGAAGCGGCGGCTATACATGTCCAGAACCTCGTCGTGGGCGTGGAAGAGCTCCACGGTCCTCATCAGCAGGTCGTCAAAATCCAGCGCGTTGTTTTTGCGCAGGAGCCTCTGGTATTCCTCATAGGCCATGCCGATCTGCCTGCGGCGGTAGCTGATCCCGTCGTTTTCCTCCCGGAACTGCAGGGGGGTCTGGAGCTCGTTTTTGGCCGCGGAGATCGCGGAGAGGATCTCCCGCTCCTTCAGGTCCTTGGTGTTGATGCGCAGGGCCTTGCAGACATCCTTCATCAGGGCCTTCTGGTCGTCCGTGTCGTAGATGGCAAAGGCGGGCTCATAGCCCAGAAGGTCGATGTGGCGGCGGAGGATCCGCACGCACATGGAGTGGAAGGTGGAGATCCAGACCCCCTGGGCGCTGCCGCCCAGGATCCGGTCGACGCGGTCCCGCATCTCTCCCGCGGCCTTGTTGGTAAAGGTGATGGCCAGGATGTTCCAGGGGCTGACCTCGCACTCATCGATCAGGTAGGCGATCCGGTGGGTGATGACACGGGTCTTGCCGCTGCCGGCGCCCGCCAGGATCAGGACCGGTCCCTCCGTCTGGAAACAGGCCTTCTGCTGTTCTCTGTTCAGGGTTTCATAAATTGACATAGATTTCGTAGGATTCCTTTACTGATTGATTCGATGATGCCGGAAAACCCCGGGGCTGCAGCTTCGCCGCCCCGGGATTCATCATGGTCAGTCATCTGTCTCCGCCTGCTCATCCAGCAGTTTTTCGATAAAGAGCTTGCGCATATAGACCTCCGCGCTCAGGCGGCTGATCAGGGAGAAGCGCTGCAGCAGGTCCCGTTCCTGCGGGGGAACGTCCGCGAAGTCCTCCGCGGCCAGGTCAATCTGCCGGTCGATGTCAGCGCGGATGCGGGGCAGTTCATCATCCATTCTGCGGATGATCTCCTCGTAGATCTCTCCGATCCCCATCTGCGGCTGCGTATTTTTGCCCTTCTCCGCCCGGGCGCCTGCCGCTCCCTCGTTTCGGCCCGGCTTTTTATCGGCGGCATCCTTGCGCTTTTCCGCGCGGTCGGCCGGCACGGACGCATAGCGTTCCATGACCGGGCCTGTGATGGAGCGGATGTCCCCGATGGACAGAAAGCTCTTCATGTAATAGATCATGATCAGCAGCATCATGTGCTCACGGCTGTATTTTTTCCTGACAGGGGGAAGGAGCACCTTGTTCTTGACATAATTGTTGATCATGGTCTTGGTCAGGAACTTGTCTCCGGCGGGATCCCGCGACAGGCCGCGCAGGCTCTCCTGCAGGAAGGTGGTCACCTGGTCCATGTAGAGGTCGATGCGCGGGATATCCTCCATGCGGATATCGGGAAAGGCATCAAAGATCGCCTCCAGCCTTTCGTGCATTTCTTCAGACTGCCTATGCATTTGTTTCTCCCCCGCGGATCCGTCTCCGGGATCCGGCTGTGTGTTTCCGGCGGCTAAAGTCCGGCGTCTGTACAGGGCTGTGCCCTCCGGCGCCCGTTACCGGCCCTGTCTCCGGGGTTCTGGTGACCGGAGGCTCTTTCAGCGGCTCTTTTCCAGGGCGGCGTTCCGCTTCATTTCCCTGGCATTCTCCAGCGCCGCCTCCGAGATCTCGTCCCCGCCCAGAAGGCGGGCGAGCTCACGGTCGCTCTCTTCCCCGGACAGGGCCCGGATATGGGTCGACGTGCTGTCGTCATCCGCCTCTTTCCGGATCAGGTAGTGGCTGTCCTCCATGGCGGCGATCTGGGGCAGGTGGGTGATGCAGAGGATCTGGTGGTTCCTCGCAAGCTGTCCCATCTTGCCGGACACCTTCCAGGCCGTCTGCCCGCTGATGCCCGTGTCGATCTCGTCAAAAATGAAGCTGTAGATATCTTCCTTGCCCGCAAAGACCGTCTTGAGGGCCAGCATGATCCTGGACAGCTCACCGCCGCTGGCGACCTGCTCCAGGGGCCTGAGCGGCTCTCCCGGGTTCATGGAAATATACATGGAGACGCGGTCCCAGCCCTCTGGGCCGGGGTGGGCGCGGTCCGGCTCCACCCGGATCTCAAAGGCCACGCGCAGGAAATTCAGGTCCAGCAGGGCGTCCCGCATGGCGGCCGCAAAGCTCTCCGCGGCCTTCTGGCGGGCCTTCGTCAGTTCGCCGCAGGCCTTGTCCAGCGCTTCCTTCGCGGCTGCCATTTCGCGCGCCAGTGCTGTCCGCCGGGCGTCATAGGCCTGCAGGAAGTCGATGCGGTCCCGCCTCCGGGCCAGGGCCTCCAGGATCTGCGGGATCGTCGCCCCGTACTTGTCCTGGCAGCGGCGGATCACATCCAGCCGCTCTTCGATCTGCGCCAGCCGGCCTGGATCAAAAGAGAGTCCCTCCACATAGTCGGTCATGCTGCGGTTGAAGTCCGCCAGCAGGCTGTCGATCTCCGAGAGCTGGTCTCCCAGCCTGTCGAGCTCCTCGTCGATCCCGGCCGTCGAGGACAGCTCCCGGCAGGCGCGGCCGATCATATCCGCGGCGCCTCCCTCCGCGGTCAAGCGCCAGGCAGAGCCGGCAGCTTCGCTGATCCTGCGGAAGCTCCCCAGGACCCGCTGCTCCTTCTCCAGCGTCTCTTCCTCCCCCTCCTGCAGGGCGGCCGCCTCGATCTCGTCCGCCTCGTAGGTGAGCAGGTCCAGCTCACGGAGCCTGGCGGACTCGTCCATATCGTCCCGGTCCCATTCCTCCGAGAGGGCCTTCCATGCCCTGTAGGCGGCGGCAGTCTCCTTCAGGAGCGGGCTGACGGTGCTGTCTCCGTATTCATCGACGGTCCTTCTCTGGGCCTCTTTGCGGAGCAGCCGCTGGTTTTCCCGCTGCCCGTAGATGTCGATCAAAAGCTCCCCGACCTCGCGCATCTGCCTGAGCGTGACCGTCTCCCCACAAATCGAGCAGATGCTGCGGGTGGGCAGGATCCTGCGCTTGATCAGGATAATGCCCTCCTCCTCCGGTGTCAGGCCCAGCTCGGAGAGCTTGTCGAGCTGCCTGTCGTGGTCCGCCTGGAAGGTCAGCTCGATCAGGGCATGATCCGCCCCGGTCCGAATGATCGATTTGTCCGCCCGGGCCCCGAGGGCCAGGTTGATGGAGCCGATAATGATCGATTTGCCGGCTCCGGTCTCGCCGGTCAGAATGTTGAGGCCGTCCGTAAATGTGACTTCTTCCTCTTCAATCAGTGCAAGGTTTTTAACATGAAGGCTCAGAAGCATTTTTTCCTCCTGTATTGATTGGCTGTTCGCGGCACGCTGCCCTGTGGAGAGCCCGGTCTGTGTCCGCAGGCCGGATCAGACCCGATGTGCCCTGTCCGGACCGCGCAGGCCATCCGCCCGGCGCAGGTCCGCAGGCCGGCGTCAGAAGAAACCGTCCGGTGCAGGTCCGCAGGCCGGCGTCAGGTCAGCTGCAGATCCTGTACCAGCTTCCAGCAGGCCTCTTCCGCCGCGACGGTCGTCTTCAGGACTGCCATGATGGTGTCATCACCCGCGATGCAGCCGATGATCCCGCTGATGGACAGGCCGTCGATCGCTGCCGCGGATCCCATGGCCATCCCTGCCTCGGTCTTGATCACCAGGATATTCTGGGCGCTCTCGACACTGCGCACGGAATCCCGCAGTACGCGCAGCAGCCTGTCGCGCTCCCGGTCCTCCCGCACGGTCGAGACAGCATAGACGTTCCTTCCGTCCGCGGTCTGCTGTTTGACCAGGCGGAGCCTTCGGATGTCGCGGGACACTGTCGCCTGGGTCACTTCATACCCTCTTTTGCGCAGCTCCTTCTGCAGCTCCTCCTGGGTGGAGATGGCCATTTCCTGTATGATTTCCAAAATGCAGTCGTGTCGTTTGTTTTTCATAGGTCACCGTGTTTTACGTCCGCAGGGGACTTGATGAAATGCCTTCCTCCGGCATGCCGCGCATGACATGTCGGCGTCAGGACGTGATCTTTTTATGCAGTGTCTCCAGAAAGCTTCTGTGGCTGAGGCGGATCAGGCGCGTCGTTCCGCCCGCGCTCGTGATGTTGACGCGGTCACCTCCGTGGAGCGGGATGGCGCCGCCGCCGTCGAAATCGCACTCCGCCTCGAGGGGGCGCCCGCTGCGGGGCGGGATCATCTCAATCGTGATCCTGTCGTCCGCGGACAGGACGATGCTGCGGCTGTTAAGGGTGTGCGGACTGATCGGTGTCAGCAGGATCAGGCGGGCCTTGGGCTCCACGATGGGGCCGCCCGCGGACATGCTGTAGGCCGTGGAGCCGGTCGCGGTGGCGACGATCACGCCGTCCGCGCTGAACCGGTTCAGGAACTGTCCGTCGACGGAGACGTTGAAGTCCAGCACCTGCAGGCCCCTGCTGCGGGTGATGACGATGTCGTTGAGGGCCTGTCCATAGGCATCCGGATAGACCCGTCTCTCCCGGTCGCTGACAAATCCCTCCAGCATCATCCGGCTCTCGATCTCATAGCCGCCGCCCAGGACCCTCTGCAGGGCCGCCTCCCAGTTGTGGCTCTCCACCTCGGCCAGGTAGCCCAGCTTGCCCAAGTTGATCCCCAGGATGGGTGTCCCGGTCCCGGCCGCCAGATGGGCGGCCTCCAGCACGGTCCCGTCCCCGCCCAGGACCAGCAGGCAGTCCAGTCCGCTCCGGAGCTGATCGCGCATCTGCTGGCGCTCCTCGTCCGTATAGGCGATACAGCAGCGCTTGCCGCGCTCCTTCAGAAAGGCTTCGATCTCCCTGGAAAAAAGCTGTTTTTTGTCCTTGTCTCTGTTGGCGATAATAAAAAAGCGCTCAATGCTCATATCTGTGACCAAAACCTCTTTTCACAAACATGTCTGAAACAAAGCCGGCAGGTTCCTCACAGTTCCTGATGCGGCATGTCCGGTCCGGATCCGGCGGGATCCTCACAGTTCCTGATGCGATTTCATCACCAGGTCCCGGATCTCATCCTCCCCCGGCCCTGCCGGCAGATCCCGGCCCGCAGCTTCTCCCGCGGCCTGAGCAGCCTCATCGGGGTTTCTGCGCAGGTGGAGCAGATACTCGATATTGCCCTCCGGCCCGCGGATGGGCGACCAGGAGAGGCCCAGGACTGTAAATCCGTCGGCCTCTGCCGTCTCCAGGACACTGCGGATCACATCCATGTGGACCTGCGGGTCCCTGACGACGCCCTTCTTGCCGACCTTGTCCCGCCCCGCCTCGAACTGCGGCTTGATCAGGCATACCATCTCGCCGCCCGGCGGCAGGATGGCGTGCGCGGGAGGCAGGATCCTGGACAGTGAGATAAAGGAGACATCCACACTGGCGAAATCCGGCATCCGGTCCGGATCCAGGTCCTCCGGCTTTACATAGCGGAAATTGGTCTTTTCCATACAGACGACGCGGGGGTCCTCCCTGAGCTTCCAGTCCAGCTGGCCGTAGCCCACATCGATCGCATAGACACAGGAGGCCCCGTTCTGGAGCATGCAGTCGGTAAATCCGCCGGTCGACGCCCCGATATCCATGCAGACCCGGACCTGCAGGTCGATCGGGAATGCCTGCATGGCCTTCTCGAGCTTGAGGCCGCCCCTGCTGACATAGCGCAGGCCCTGGCCGCGCACCTCGATCCGGGCATCCTCGGGAAAAATCGTCCCGGCCTTGTCTTCCTTCTGATTGTTCACATAGACGATCCCCGCCATGATCAGCGCCTTCGCCTTCTCCCTCGAGGGGGCGAGGCCCTGCTCTGTCAGGAGGACATCCAGCCTCTTTTTCATCCGTCAAACCTCTTCTTAAAATAACTGCTCAGCGCAAAGCCGGCCGGAGCCTGATCCGGGTATCCATGCGCAGACCGGTCTCTCCGGGTCCTGTTCCCTCCGGCACAGATCATTTTTCCCTGGAGACCAGCTTCAGGAACAGGTCGCGCAGGAAGGGATCCTGTACGGACAGGCTGTCCAGCTCCCGCAGTGCGCGGTCCGTGCGCTCCTGTACATCGCGCTGTGCCTGCTCCAGGCCGTGCAGGGTCACGTAGGTGGCCTTGCCGTCCTTCTCATCGCTGCCGGTCGCCTTGCCCAGCACCTCGCTGTCGCCGATCACATCCAGAATGTCGTCCTGGATCTGGAAGGCGACACCCGTCTCATAGGCGATCCGGTCCAGGCGCCGGATGTCATCCTCCGGCGCCCCGGCGAGAACAGCGCCGATCACAAAGGCGCTGCGGATCATGCAGGCGGTCTTGTGGCTGTGGATGTACTCGAGCATCCCGTCCGTGACACTCCCGGCGGGCTTCTCCTCCGCCTCCAGGTCTGCACACTGGCCTCCGACCATGCCGAAGATACCTGCATTGCGGGCCAGGATCCTGAGCGCGCGGACCACGGCCGCCGTCTCCGCGGGCGTTTGCACGGCATCAAAGGCGGTGAGCGCCGTCTCGTAGGCATAGTTGAGCAGGGCGTCTCCCGCCAGGACGGCCATGCCCTCTCCGTACACGATATGGGTCGTCCTGCGGCCCCTCCGGAACTCGTCATTGTCCATGGCCGGCAGGTCGTCGTGGATCAGGGAGTAGGTGTGGATCATCTCCAGCGCCGCCATGAAGGGCTCCGCCAGTTCGCGTCTTCCGCCATATATGTCACTTACCCTGGCGATCAGAAGGGGACGCAGGCGCTTGCCGCCCGCCATGACGCTGTACCGGACGGCATCCGCGACCGTCGCGGCCGGATCTTCTCCCTCCGGCATATCCTGCGGATCCGGGAGCGCCTTCTCCAGCGCCTCTTCACAGTCCCGGACCAGTGCGTCCATGATTTCCGAAAAAGCTTTGTCCATTTCTAACTCCTGTGTTCTCTTCTTCCCTGCAGCCGTCGCCTGCGCCAGCCGTGCGGGGGCCTGTCCGGGGCGTCTTCCCTCCCCGGACCAGCCGTCCCGGGCAGCCGCGGTCCGGCCGTCCCGTCATGGCGCCGCTCGCCTCAGACCTGAAGGTCCTCCAGTTCCCCGGACGGGGTCTGTCCTTCGCCGCGCAGCATCCGGACCTTCTTCTCCACATGGTCGATCCGGTCATTGCAGTACCTGACCAGGCGGATCCCCTTCTCATAGCAGGCAAAGGACTCCTCCAGGGAGATCCCGTCCTCTTCCATCCGTTTGATCAGGCCTTCAAGCTGGTCAAATGCCTCCTCGACGGAGAGCTGGTCAGGAGCCTCCGCGAGATTCTCATTCATCACCTTATCCATATCATCTTCCCCGCTGTTATCTGAGAAAAAAACAATGACGCCCCACTCAGGCCCCGTCCGGATGGATCTCCACAGCCGCGGCATCGATCCGGCCGTCCCGGAGCTGCACGCGGAAAGGGTCCCCCTCCTGCAGGTCCGTCACCGTCCGTATGGCCCTGCCATCCGGACCGGAGACAAATCCATACCCGCCGCTCAGACGGGCCAGGGGGGACAGGTGGGCGAGGGACCCGGCCAGCAGCTCCATCCTGTGGCGCTTTCCCGCAAGTGAGCTGTCCATCAGATGGCCGATCCGGTCGTAGGAAGCCGCCCGGCGGCGGGCTGTCTGGAGCGATTCCCGCATCAGATAGTAGAGTGTCTCCTGCTGGCCGGTCCGTTGCCTGCACCTCTCGATGCGCTCGTCCATCCGCTGGGCAAGTGCCTCCCAGGCCCGGTCCGCCCGCATGCGCTGGTCCCGGATCCTGGCGTCCGGGGACAGGTGCCCCAGGTCGCGCTCCCGCTGCCGCAGATCGCTCCGCAGGCGCTGGATCCGGTCCGCCATGGCGGTCTCAAGCCGCCTGCGGTATTCGGAGACCGTGTCCTCATACTGGCGCAGGTCATAGACGGCCAGCTCGGCAGCCGCGGACGGCGTCGGGGCGCGCAGGTCTGCGACAAAGTCCGTGATCACCGTGTCCGTCTCGTGGCCGACCGCCGAGATCGTCGGGGTCGCGCAGTTGAAGACAGCCTCCGCGACGCGCTCCTCGTTGAAGGCCCACAGGTCCTCGAGAGAACCGCCGCCCCGGCCCAGGATGATCACATCGACGCCGAACCCGTCCAGGGTCCGGATGCCGCGGACAAGGCTGTCGGCGGCTGCCTCCCCCTGGACAATGGCCGGATAGAGGAAGATCTCGATATAGGGATTCCTGCGCCTGGCGATCTGGATGATATCGCGCACGGCCGCCCCGGTCGCCGCCGTCACAATGCCCAGCCGCCGGATATAGCGGGGGATGGGCTGCTTGTAGGCCGCATCGAACATGCCCTGCTCCAGCAGCTTTTTTTTGAGCCGCTCGAACTGCTCGGCGAGGGCGCCCGCCCCGTCGCGGATGATCTGGGAGGCATAGAGCTGATAGGTGCCCGCCCTCTGATAGACATCCACCGTGCCGGCCGCGATCACCTGGTCACCGTTCTGCATGGGAAAAGAAAGCCCCCTTCGACGGCCTGCGAACATGACGCAGGACAACGTCCCGGAGGCATCTTTCAATGTAAAATAAATATGACCGGAAGCATGGTATTTACAGTTGCTCACCTCTCCCCGCACCAGCACGCTGCGCAGCAGCCAGTCCTCCGCGAACATGCGGCGGACATATGCATTGATCTGGGAGACGGAATAAACATTCTTCATGAAAGTACTCCCGTCCATGACTGCCTGCGGCCTCTGCCCGGTCCGGAAGGTCTCCGGTCACGGTCCTGTGCAGGCCCTCTGAGGGGCGTGACAGCAGTCCCGGTTATTCCCCGGGGACAAAGGAGGCAAGTACACCGTTGACAAACTGACCGGCTCCGTCCTGCCCGTATTTTTTGGCGATCTCAACGGCGTCATTGATCACGACGCCGACCGGGATCGACGGGTCGTTCTGCAGCTCGTAGACCGTCATGCGGATCACTGCGAGCTCGACCTTGCCGATGCGCTCCGGCCTCCAGTTTTTGAGCCTGGACGCGATCTGCTCATCGATCGCGGGAAGGGCGTCGAGGACAGCGGTCAGCCGCTCCTCGATCCTCGCCCGGTCCGGACCGGTCACGGTCAGGTCCCCTGCGTCGAAATAGAGGGGGATCTGCTCCAGCAGTTCCTCTCTCGTGTTAAATTCAGCCCTGAACAGGAGCTTGAACACCTGCTCCCTGAATGCCCTCTGTTTCATACTTGTGGCTATGGTCTCCTTTTCACAATCATGCAGAACAAAGCTGCGCGCTGTTTCGCGCCCCGGGCGCCCTCACAGCGCTCCAAACATTCGGATTCCGCTCATTTTGCGCAAAATCATGCAGAACAAAGCCGCGCATAGTTTCGCGATATGGGCGCAGTTCTGTTCATAAGTACCTTCCTCCGGCGGTCAGTCCGGGATCGAGATCCCCGAGATATGGATGTCGACATCGATCACAGCCAGTCCCGTCATCTCCTCGATGGCGTTTTTGACACGCTTCTGGACCCTGCTGCTGGTCGTCGGGATATTGTAGCCGTAGTCTACGATGATGGAAAGCTCCGCCTTGACGCCCTCCTTGGTGACATCGACGCGCACGCTCTTTCCGATCTTCTTCATCCCGCCCTTGCTGATCATCTGGCGGGTGACATCTCCGGGAAGGCTTGCGACGCCCTCCACGTCCAGCGCGGCAAAGGCGGCGATCATCGCCACAACATCATCCGCGATCCTGACCGTACCGATATCCGCCACTGTACTCACTTTCTTTTCCTGTGCCATAGTATCCTCCCTGCCGGTCGTTCATCCGGAGCAAAAAATATTGCATCGGAAATCATTTCACTATTTGTCTGATTCAGCGGTCTGTGCCTTGTGCGCACGCTCAGGGGCCCAGCCCGCCGCGCTTTTTCTATTTTATCAGAATTCCCCTTTTTTGCATAGCCGATATCAGGCGGGAAATCCGGCGGAAAAACACGCTGCGGGATTTCTTCCGTCCGGACTGCGGGCGCCCCTTCCGGAGAGATTTTGTCAGTTTCTCGAGAAATTCTCCAGCTGCAGGCCCTCGTTGCGGTCCAGGACCATGCCCACCGACCAGGGATTGATGAAGAGCAGCAGGGGGTTGCCCTTGAGGTCCTTGATGCGCTTCATATCGGTCGTGCCGGTGATCTTCATGGGGTCGATGTCCCTGTTCACGATCCAGCGGATGTGCTCGTAGGGCAGGGTCTCCAAAATGATGTCGACATTGTATTCGCTCTTGAGACGGAATTTGAGGACGTCGAACTGCAGCATGCCGACGACGCCGCAGATGATCTCCTCCATACCGGTGTTGAACTCCTGGAAGATCTGGATGGCGCCCTCCTGGGCGATCTGGGTGATGCCCTTGACGAACTGGTCGCGCTTCATGGTGTCGACCTGGCGCACGCGGGCAAAGTGCTCGGGCGCGAAGGTCGGGATGCCCTCGTAGCGGAAATTCTTTTTGGGCAGGCAGAAGGTGTCGCCGATCGAGTAGAGGCCCGGATCAAATACGCCGATGATGTCGCCCGCATAGGCCTCATCCAGGATCTTGCGGTCGCTGGCCATGAGCTGCTGGGGCTGGGACAGGCGCTGGACGCGGCCCGACTGGACATGCCGGACATCCATACCGATCTCGTAGCGGCCGGAGCAGATCCGCATAAAGGCGATGCGGTCCCGGTGGGCCTTGTTCATGTTGGCCTGGATCTTGAAGACAAAGGCGGAGAACCCCTCGTCGACAGGGTCGATGGGTCCCTGGTCGGACTCCCTGGCCGAGGGCGGAAGGGCCATGTCCAGGAAATTCTGCAGGAAGATCTCCACGCCGAAGTTATTGAGGGCGGACCCGAAAAAGACCGGTGTCAGCATGCCCGCGCGCACGGCGTCGAGGTCAAAGTCGGCGCTGGCGCCGTCCAGAAGCTCCACCTCGCCGGAGAGGGTCTCGTAGGGATCCTCGCCGATGTGGGCGATCACGTCGGCCTCGTCGGAGAGAGGAATCCGCTCCTGTTTTCCCTCCCTGGTGCCCTTTTCCGTATCGGAGTAGAGAATGATCTCCTGACTTGAGCGCTCATAGACGCCGCGGAAGGCCTTGCCCGAACCGATGGGCCAGTTCATGGGGCAAGTGTCGATCCCGAGGTTTTTCTCGATGTCATCGAGCAGGTCGAAGGTGTCCAGGGCATCGCGGTCCATCTTGTTGATGAAGGTAAAGATGGGGATGTGCCGCATGGTGCAGACCTGGAAGAGCTTTCTGGTCTGGGCCTCGACGCCCTTGGAGGCATCGATGACCATGACCGCGGAGTCCGCCGCCATCAGGGTGCGGTAGGTGTCCTCCGAGAAATCCTGGTGGCCGGGCGTGTCCAAAAGATTGACACAGCAGCCGCCGTACTCAAACTGGAGCACACTGCTGGTGACGGAGATACCTCTCTGCTTCTCGATCTCCATCCAGTCGGAGACCGCGTGGCGCGCTGTGGCCTTGCCCTTGACGCTGCCGGCCAGGTTGATCGCGCCGCCGTAGAGCAGGAATTTCTCTGTCAGTGTCGTTTTACCCGCGTCCGGGTGCGAAATGATCGCAAATGTGCGCCGGCGCGCGACTTCCTCTTTGATCGATGCCATATATCCTTCTACCTCAAAACTATGGTGGGCTCGCCGGCAGTGAAACGTGCACGGACTGCCGTCACCTGTAAAAGTAAGAGGCAGTTCCGGAGAGCTGCCTCTTTTTTCGCTTGTATTTCTAAAACCGCCCTGCGTCACAGGACGCCTGCTGAACGATTTACCGTCCCGCAGCTTATCTGCGCCTTCTGCCGCCGTTGCCGGCACCCTTCTGGGCGTCCTTGATGGAGAAGGACAGACGGCCCATGCGGTCCTTGCCCAGGCAGACGACACGCACCTTGTCGCCGAGCGTGAGGACATCCTCGACATGCTCGATGCGCTGAGGGGCGATCTTGGAGATGTGGACCATGCCTTCCTTGCCGGGCGCGAACTCGACGAAGGCGCCGAACTCCTTGATGCTGACAACAACGCCGTCCAGGATCTGGCCCTCCTCGAAGTCGGTGACGATGGTCTTGATCATGCGCTTGGCTTCATCCATGCCCTTCTGCTCACTGCCGCAGACAGAGACACTGCCGTCGTCGTTGATGTCGATCTGGACGCCGGTGCGCTTGATGATCTCGTTGATGGTCTTGCCGCGCTGGCCGACAACATCGCCGATCTTCTCGGGATCGATCTGCAGGAAGTCGATCTTGGGCGCGTACTCGTTGACGGTCTCACGGGGCGCAGGGATGGCGTCGTGCATGACACCGTCCATGATGAACATGCGGGCCTCGCGGCAGCGGGCGATCGCGCCGGTGACGATGTCCCTGGTCAGGCCGGGGATCTTGATGTCCATCTGGATGGCGGTGATGCCGTCCTTTGTACCGGTCACCTTGAAGTCCATGTCGCCGAAGAAGTCCTCGAGACCCTGGATATCAGTCAGCAGGACGAAGTCGTCATCGGTCTCACCGGTGACAAGGCCGCAGCTGATGCCGCCGACAGGCTTCTTGATCGGGACGCCTGCTGCCATCAAGGCCATGCAGGACGCGCAGGTCGAAGCCATGGAGGTGGAGCCGTTGGACTCAAAGGTCTCGGAGACGGCACGGATCGCGTAGGGGAACTCCTCGATGGAGGGCAGCACGGGGATCAGTGCGCGCTCCGCCAGGGCGCCGTGGCCCTGCTCGCGGCGGCCGGGACCTCTGGAGACCCTGGTCTCGCCCACAGAGTAGGACGGGAAGTTGTAGTGGTGGACATAGCGCTTCTCGGTGATGTTGGGGTCAAGACCCTCGACGCGCTGGGCCTCGGACAGGGGCGCCAGAGTGACGACGTCACAGATCTGGGTCTGGCCGCGGGTGAACATGGCGGAGCCATGGACACGGGGGATGATGTCGACCTCTGCGGACAGGGGACGGATCTGGTCGAGCGCGCGGCCGTCGGGACGCTTGTGGTCCTTGAGGATCATCTTGCGGACGGTCTTCTTCTCATACTGGTAAACTGCCTCGTCGAGGATGGACAGCCACTCTTCCTTATCTGCGAATGCCTCGCGGAGCTTGTCCTTGAAGACGGAGACATTGCCCTCGCGGGTCTGCTTGTCATCTGTGAAGACGGCCTCCTCCATCTGTGCGGGAGGAACGATCTCCTTGATGGCGGCGAAGAGCTCCTCGGGGATCGCGCAGCTCTCATAGGCTCTCTTGGGCTTGCCGCACTCGGCGACGATGCCCTTGATCCACTCGATGATCTTCTTGTTCTGCTCGTCCGCCATATAGATGCAGCGGATCATCTCCTCCTCGGGGATCTCGTTGGCGCCGGCCTCGATCATCATGACCTTGTCCTCGCGGGAGGCGACGGTCAGCTGGAGGTCGCCCTTGTCCCACTGCTCCTGGGAGGGGTTGATGATGGCTTCGCCGTCCACCATGCCGATCTGGGTCATGGCGACGGGGCCGTTGAAGGGAATATCGGAGATCGCCGTCGCGAGCGCGGCACCGACCATGGCGACCAGCTCGGGTCTGCAGGCGGGGTCAACACTCTGGACCAGGCACTCCAGGGTCACGTCGTTGCGCATGTCCTTGGGGAACAGGGGCCGCATGGGGCGGTCGATGACACGGCTGGTCAGGACAGCGTTTTCGCTGGGACGTCCCTCGCGCTTGTTGAAGCCGCCGGGGATCTTGCCGGCCGCGTAAAAGCGCTCTGTGTACTCCACGCTCAGCGGGAAAAAGTCGATCCCGTCGCGGGGTTTCTCGGAAGCCGTCGCAAAGCAGGCGACCGTCGTGTCGCCGTAGTGCATGAATGCGCAGCCGCCGGCCTGCTTGCCGATGCGTCCGATGTCGACGCTCAGCGTGCGCCCGCCGACTTCCAGTGAATAGGTCTTGTACATTCTCAATTCCTCCTGCCGCGCTAAAGGCGCGGCTTTTACCTTACTTTACTTCTCTTCTCTCCACGTCTCTTCTTTTTTCGAAAACCCGTCCGGGCGGGAGCTGCCTGCGAAAAACGGCAGGAACCGGTCTGCCGGCTCCTGCCGCCTGGAAAATCCTGAAGGCTTCTGCCGCCGGACGCTGACAGAGGACTGTCAGAATGCGGCATGCATCGATTACTTTCTGATGCCGAGCCTCTTGATCAGTGCACGGTATTCCTCGATGTCGTTTCTCTTGACATAGTCGAGGAGACCTCTGCGCTTACCGACCATCTTCTGCAGGCCGCGCCTGGAGTGATGATCCTTGGGGTGCACCTTGATGTGCTCGGTGAGCTCGCGGATACGCTCGGTCAGGACAGCGATCTGAACCTCGGGTGAACCGGTGTCGCCTTCCTTGCGGGCATATTCCTGCATGATCGCGGTTTTCTTCTCTTTGGAAATCATATTGTTCCTCCTGTTCTGGACATTCACAGGATGCCGCGCGGAGGTCGGAGTGTCCACCCGCAGAGCATCGGCACAACGTTTCTCATCCGTGCATCATGACGCACGAACGTGAGTTATCATAGCATATCTCAGGGCCGGTGGCAAGTACTAAATTCCGTGGTATTCGCGGCCAGCCTGGATGTCCTGTTCCATGGTCCGCTTCAGTTCCTCCAGCGATCCGAACTTCATTTCCGGCCGCCGGTGGGTCAGAAGCTGCACCGTCGCCGTCTCCCCGTAGACATCCCCCTTGAAATCATAGAGGAAGGTCTCCACGGTCACATGCTTCTCATCGGAGACGGTCGGCTTGACGCCGATATTGGTCATGCCGCAGTAGGTCTTAGAGCCGATCTGCACATCGGAATAGTAGACGCCGAAGGGCGGCAGGAGCTTGTCCGCAGGCGGCACCTGGTTGAGGGTCGGGATCCCGATCGTGCGTCCGAGCGCCCTGCCGTGGACGATCTTTCCCCGCACCATGTAGGGCTCCCCCAGATACCTGGCGGCCGTCGTCACCTCGCCCGTTGTGACCAGGCGGCGGATCAGGGTGGAGCTGATGATCTGCTCGTCCATGACCACCTTCTCGATCTTCCTGGCCTTGAAGCCGTACTCCGGCGCCAGCTCCTCCAGCAGCTCGAAATGGCCGCTCCCGTGATCGCCGAAGGTCAGGTCGGGGCCGGCGGCGATAAAGCGGGCCCGGAGCTGTCTGCACAGAAAGCGGGTCACGAAGTCCCTCGAGGGTGTCGCCGCGGTCTGCGCGTTGAAGGGGAACTCGACCAGGATGTCGATCCCCATCCGCGCAAAGATCTCCTCCTTCTCCTCCCGTGTGGTCAGGATCTGACCTGATCCATATCCGAAAAAGATCTCCGGATAGGGGTCAAAGGTGAAGACCGTCGCCAGAAGGCCCTTCTCCTTCTGGTCGAGGAGTTCCTCTAAAAGCCTGCGGTGACCCAGATGGACACCGTCGAATTTGCCGATCGAGACAGCGGTCTCTCCCGGGCTCACATAATCTGTAATATCTCTGACAATCTGCATGATGTTCCTGTATTTTTGTGTGTCCCGGGGCCGCAGCAGCAGGCCCGGATTGATCTGCTCAGTCTTCCGGAATAAACATTTTATACGAAGTATAGAGGCTTTTTCCCGCCGGGCGCCGGTAGAGTCCGAAGAACCTGCCTGCGCTGTCGTACATGCGGACGACTTCCTCCCCGGGGCTGATCCCCGGAAGCAGCCGGTCCGCCGCGTCCGCAACTGTCTGTCCCGCGGCGCCGTCCTGTCCTGCCGCCTGACCCTGCGCTGCAGGACGGTCCGTCCCCGCATCCGCGCAGGATCCCGCAGCCATGTCCCGGGCCAGCGGATCCCGGCTGCCCGTCAGGAGACGGATCTGGGCCGGGCGCAGGGCATTGCCGTTTTTGAGGAGCTTCTGCGCCGCCTCCGCACAGGCGGCGGCGGGACAGCCTGCAAAAAAGCTGTCCACCGGCCTGATCAGGGCGGCCAGGCTCTCCGGCTCTGTCTTTGCCAGGCGCTCCAGTTCGTCCAGGGTCCGCGCCTCGCCCAGCGCAAACTGTCCGACCCGCGTGCGCAGAAGGGACTGCATGGCAGCGCCGGTCCCCAGAATGGCACCCATATCCTCACAGAGCGTCCGGATGTAGGTCCCCTTGGAGCATCGGACGCGCATGGTGACCAGAGGCAGGGCAATCTCCTCGATCTCAATGCCGTAGACCGTGATCCGGCGGGGCTTCCGCTCCACCGTGATCCCCTTGCGGGCCATGTCGTAGAGACGCTTTCCGTTGATCTTGACCGCGGAGTACATGGGAGGGATCTGGTCGATCTGTCCGGTCAGCCTGCCGGCCGCCTCCCGGATCCTCTGAGCCGCCTCCTCCGGAGGGCCGAGCCGTTCCGCCACCTCCCGGTCTGAGATCTCTTCCAGAACGGTTCCGCTCATATCCTGGGTGTCCGTCCTGACTCCCAGCCGCATGACCGCCCTGTATTCCTTTTCCCGGTCCGCGATCAGCTCGCAGATCCTGGTGGCTCTGCCCAGACACATGGGAAGGACCCCCTCCGCATCCGGATCCAGGGTCCCGGTGTGGCCGATCTTCCGCATCCGCAGGATCCCCCGCAGACGGGCAACGGCATCGCTGGAGGTATAGCCCTTTTCCTTATAAACCGTCAACATTCCATGATACATATATTGTGATCGTTCCTTGTTCGTTATTGGTCTTTCCGAATATACCGGCGCACGCAGGTATGCAGGCATAAAATAATGCTGTCGGGCATCTATCCCTTCTCTTCCGCAGCCCTGAGCTGGGCAGCGGCCGCCTCGACCATCTCCCGGATGACCATTTCGATATTGCGCTCCCTGCCGATCGTACAGCCGCTGGCGCGGATGTGCCCGCCGCCGCCGTATCTCTGCGCGATTTCGGCGACATTCACGATGCTGTTGGACCGGAAGCTGACACGCCACTCACCTGTGGACCGCTCGTGGGCAAAGATGGAACAGTCGGCACCCGCCGTGGAGACCAGCGCGCTGACGATGCCCTCCACATCCCTGCCGACGCCGCCCAGCGAGAGGATGGTCTCGTGCGCCAGCCTGCTGACGATGATCTTTCCGCCCAGATAGGACTTGCTCTTCATCAGGGCCCTGCCCAGCACACGCTGCTGGACCCATGTCTTCTCAAAATAGACCTCGCGGACGATGGTCGGAAAGTCAAAGCCGTAAGTCATCAGCCGGCCCGCGACCTCCATGGTCTTCCTGGAAGTCGAGGAAAAGCGGAAGCATCCGGTATCCGTCACGATGCCCACATACAGGGCCTGGGCGATGTCGCGGTCGACCAGGCTGAAGTCGACCAGCTCACAGACCAGCTCGCAGGCGCTGCTGGACTGTCCGTTGACATAATTGACCATGCCCGTCCCCGGATTGCTGATGTGGTGGTCGATATTGATGGTCTTTTCGGCCCTGTCAAAAAAGTTTTCCGCAGGTCCGATGCGGTCCTTGGCGGAATCGAGCACGACAAAGGCGTCGTAGGCATCGACATCCGTCTGAAAGTCCGTGATGACCGTTTCAGCCCCGGGAATGTTTTTATAGAGCTCATCCCGCAGAGGCTCGAGGAAAACGTCGACGCGGGCCTGCGGCATGACCTTGCGCAGGTAGAGGGCCAGCCCCAGGCAGGCCCCCGCACAGTCCCCGTCCGGATTTTCATGGCCGCTGATCCCGATCGTCGCGCACCCCTTCAGTTCTTCCAGTATCTGCATGATTTCTCCTGTCCTGTAGGCCGCCTGGTCGTTCAGATCCCCTCAAAAACCGGGGAAGCTCTCAGACGGTTTTACGCGAAAAAGTCCGGGCGGAGGGCTTATTTCTCTTCTGTCCCGGAATCCATTCCTTCCGCAGCATCCTCCGCTTCTCCGCGCGCCGCTTCGGCCATGCGGTCGACCGCGCGCACTTCATCGATCCGGTGGGACATCTCCACGCCGTAGGCGATTGAGTCGTCCGCGATAAACTTGATCTGCGGGGTGTGGCGCAGGTTGATCCTGCGCGCCAGCTCTCCGCGGACAAAGCCCGCGGCGCTCTCCAGGCCCTCCATGGTCTGGGCCTTTTTCTCCTCGTCGCCGTAGACGCTGATCCAGGCCTTGCAGGTCTTGAGGTCGGGTGCGACCTCGACCGCCAGGACACTGGTCATGGGGCTGATGCGGGGATCCTTGATCCCGCCGCTGATGATCTGGGCGAGCACACGGCGCACTTCGTCATTGATCTTTCTGTTCTTTACACTGTTTTTACGCATATATACCTCATCTGCTTCTCAGGCCGCAGCGCAGGGCGCCGTCATTCCCGGAAGCGTCAACTTTGAAAGCAGCACATGCTCCGCAGCTGCCGGACGGTGCGGACCAGGCAGTGCCGGCACCTGCGCGGTACAAATGAAAAACCCGGCCGGAGACCGACTCCCCGGCCGGGAGATAAAGTGTTCCCGGGTGATTCCCGTCCTGGAAATTTGCAGAAATACAGATTCCGGGCTCACTGCGCGGGATCTGCCGCACAGTTCCATCTTATGCATGCTTATGCAGAAACTGCATACTGTATCAGTCTCTGGGCACCTCGACGAGGTCATAGGCCTCGACGATGTCGCCGACCTGCATCTTGTCAAATCCCTCGAAGACGAGACCGCAGTCGAAGCCCTCACGGACCTCCTTGACGTCGTCCTTGAAGCGCTTGAGGGAGGCCAGATTGCCTTCGTAGATCTGCTCGTCGCCCCTGCGGATCCTGCAGCTGCAGCCGCGGCGGATAATGCCGTCGATGACCATGGAGCCGGCGATGTTGCCGACACGGGAGGCCTTGAAGAGCTGACGGACCTCGGCGTGACCGATGACGCGCTCCTCGTAGACAGGCGCCCGCATGCCCTTGAGGGCTGCCTCGATGGCGTCGATCGCCTGATAGATGACCTTATAGAGACGGATGTCGACGTTCTCCTGGTCGGCCATGGACTTGGCCATCATGTCAGGACGCACGTTGAATCCGATGATCACGGCGTTGGATGCCGATGCCAGCGAGACATCGGACTCGTTGATATTGCCGACAGCCGCGTGGATGACCTTGACGACGACCTCCTCGTTGGAGAGCTTGAGCAGGCTCTGGCGCAGCGCCTCGACGGAGCCCTGTACATCGGCCTTGAGGATGAGGTTGAACTCCTTGAGGGTGCCCTCCTTCATCTGGCTGAACAGGTCGTCCAGGTTCATGCGCATCCTGGTCTCCTCGATCAGCTCCTCCTTGCGCTGGACCTTGTAGGCCTCCGCGTAGGACTTGGCTGTCTGCAGATCCTCGTGAGCCAGGAAGACTTCGCCGGCACTGGGGACATCGGAGAGCCCCAGGATCTCGACGGGATGAGAGGGCTTGGCCTCTTTGACGCGGCGTCCCTTGTCGTCGATCATGGCCCTGACCTTGCCGGAGCTGGCGCCCGCGGAGATGAAATCTCCGATGTGGAGCGTGCCCTTCTGGACCAGGACGTTGGCGACAGGGCCGCGGCCCTTGTCGAGCTTGGCCTCCAGGACAAGGCCTCTGGCCTTGCGATCCGGATTGGCCTTGAGTTCCATGATATCCGCCGTCAGCAGGATGGTCTCGAGCAGATCCTCAATGCCGTCGCCTCTCTTGGCGGAGACTTCGACAAATTCGGTGGAGCCGCCCCAGTCTGTGGGGATGAGCTCATATTCGGTCAGTTCCTGCTTGACGCGGTCCGGATTCGCGCCGTCCTTATCGATCTTGTTGATGGCGACGATGATCTCGACGCCGGCCGCCTTGGCGTGGTTGATGGCCTCGATGGTCTGCGGCATGACGCCGTCGTCCGCAGCCACGACCAGGATGGCGATATCCGTGGAATTGGCGCCGCGCATACGCATGGCGGTAAAGGCCTCGTGGCCGGGCGTATCGAGGAAGGTGATGTCCCTGCCGTTGACGGAGACCATGTAGGCACCGATGGCCTGCGTGATGCCGCCTGCCTCCTTGCCGGTGACATTGGTGGACCGGATGGCATCCAGCAGAGAGGTCTTGCCGTGGTCGACGTGGCCCATGACGCAGATGACGGGCGGACGGGAGACCATATCGGCCTCGTCCTCTTCGTCCTCGCGCAGGAGCTCCTCGATGACATCGACGACCTGCTCCTTCTCGCAGAGAATGTCGTATCCGAGTGCGATCTCTTCGGCCTCTTCGTAGCTGACCTCGCTGTTGGGGGTCATGGCCTTGCCCTGCAGGAAGAGCTTCTTGATGATCTCGGCGGGCTGCATATGCATGCGCTCAGCCAGCTCGCGGATGGAGATCTTCTCCGGCACGGAGATGGTCTTGATCTGCTCCTCTGCGGGAACCTCTTCCTTCTTCTCGGGACGGATGAAGCGTCCGCTTCTGTTCTTGCGGCTCTTCTCGTCCTCGTTATAGATCTGATCCTTTCTGGATCTGCGGTCCTTCTCGCCGTGGGACTTGCCGCGGGACTTGTCCTGGCCGAAGCCGGCATTGCCGCCGCGTCCGCCGCCCGCAGCTCCCTGGCCGGGCCTTGCGCCGCCGCGTCCGCCGCCTGCAGCTCCCTGGCCGGGTCTTGCGCCGCCGCGTCCGCCTCTGGCATCTGATCCGCCCTGGCGCTGTCCGCGTCCGTCGGAGGAACCGCGGCCTGTCCGGCCTGCGCCGCCGGCGCGGTCGTTGCCGCGCTGCTGCCTGGATCCATCCTGAGGCTTTCTGTCCGTGCGGCCCGCATCCTTTCTGCCGGCATCACCGGCAGCAGGCTGTGCCTGGGCGTCATGTGCCGCCTCGGCGGGCTTGTTCGCGGGAGCCTGTGCCGCTGCATTAGCAGCAGCTGCTGCCGCTGCTGACTCGGCCTCGGCCGCTTTTGCGGCCGCTTCCCTTGCGGCTGCCGCTTCCGCCTCTGCAGCCGCTGCCCTTGCAGCCGCTGCCGCAGCCTCTTCCTCCGCGCGGCGTACCGCCTCGGATTTTCTGGGCTGCTGGACGGGCTTATGGTAATCCACCTCCATCTGTGTCTGACGGATGGTGGGCTTGATCAGCTTATGGACCGGTGCCGCGGACTGCGTGCGTCCGCGTCCGCCGCCCTGGCGTCCGCCGCGGTCGGAACCGCCCCTGGAGAGGCCGTCATTTCTGCCGCCCTGGCGTCCGCTGCGGACATCACCGGGTTTCTTGCCGCCGGCGGCCTGGCCGTTGCCGGGTCCCCGTCTGCCGCCCGCACTGTTTCTCGGTCCGCGTCCGCCGTTACCGCCGGACGTATAGGCACCGGTGCCGCTGGAATAGGCACCGCGCTGTCCGCCCTGCGTGTTTCCGCCGGTCACGATGATGATCTTTTTCTTCTTGGCGGGCTTTTTGGCGTCTTCCGCAGGTTTTTTCTCATCTGCAGCCGACTGCTTCACCTCCGGTGCGGAGCTGCCTGCTCCCGATCCGGATGCTGCTCTGGTTTTTTCTTCCGTCTCACCCTGTCTTGCTTCAAACATGTCAGAACCCAACTTGACTGCGCCCTCCTCAAATAATAATTATACTGATTAACTGTAATGAATACCGCTAATGAGTATAACGGCTCACTGTTCATCCTGCAGCGGCAGTTTGTGCAGGATCGCGTCGGCAAAGCCGCTGTCCGTCACTGCGATGCAGGCTCTGGACTGCTTTCCGACCGCGTGCCCCAGCGTCTCCTGTGTGCCATAGAAACGCATCGGCACCTTATAATAACTGCATTTATCTGTAAACTTCTTGACTGTGTTGGCCTGCGTATCCTCCGCGATCAGTACCAGGAACGCTTTTTTCTTCCGAACCGCGTCCTCGGCGGAAAAGCCGCCGGAAACGATCTTTCCGGCCCTGGCCGCCAGCCCCAGAAGTGACATCACCCTATCCTGCATCCGTCCCTCCGATCTCCTCGCGGAGCCGGTCCGGCGCGGAAATCTCCGACTGCGGGACCCGGAACGCGCGCTGCAGGCTCCTGCGCCTGAGCGCCCTCTCCAGACAGGCGGGGTCGTTACAAAGGTAGGCGCCGCGTCCGCCGGCCCGTCCGCCCTTGTCCGGCAGGATCTCTCCCTCCGGCGTCATGACGACACGGATCAGTTCTTTTTTGGGCCGGACCGTCCCGCACCCGACGCAGGTGCGCATCGGTATTTTCTTCGGCATGCTCTGCCTCCTGTACACTATTTCTTTTAAAAACGCTTTCTCCGGTGCCGGCAGGGACCTGTGGACCCGCAGGACTTCACCGGATCAGACTGCTCATTCCTCGGTTTCGACAGTCTCTTCCTCTGCCGGCTCCGCATCCGCTGTTTCCTCAGCTTCCACGACTTCCGCAGACTCGTCGGCTGCATCTTCCTCTGCAGAGAGATCAGCTTCCTCTTCCGCCGCAGTTTCCTCCGCATCCGCTTCCGTCTCCGGCGCGGCCTCCTCGATCATATCGTCCGCTTCATCAGCTGAACCGGCGGCATCCTCTTCTCCGTAGCCGTCCTCGTAGTCCTCTTCGTAGTACTCGTCCTCCTCGTCGTCGAGGTAGTCCTCGTAGCGGAAGCCGACGGCATCCCTGGCCTGGGTCTCGTTCTTGATATCGATCTTGTAGCCGGTCAGGCGGGCCGCCAGTCTGGCGTTCTGGCCCTCGCGGCCGATGGCCAGCGACAGCTGATAATCGGGAACAACGACCTTGGCCGATTTCTCCTCGGGATCCGCGAACACGGCCACGACGTTGGCGGGAGAGAGGGCGTTCTGGATGAAGTTGCCGGGGTTCTCGTCCCAGACCACGATGTCGATCTTCTCACCGCGGAGCTCGTCGACGATATTGTTGACACGGGATCCGTTGTTGCCGACGCAGGCGCCGATGGGATCCACGTTGGGATCATTGGAGCGGACGGCAATCTTGGTGCGGCTGCCGGGCTCACGGGCAATGCTCATGATCTCGATCACGCCGTCGCGGACTTCGGCGACCTCCTGTTCGAAGAGCCGGCGCACCAGGTCCGGATGGGTGCGGCTGACCAGGATCCTGGGGCCGCGGCTGGTCGTCCTGACTTCCAGGATGAAGACCTTGACGCGGTCGGTCGGATGCAGGTGCTCACCGGGGACCTGTTCCTTCTCATTGAGCATGCCGTCGGCCCTGCCCAGGTTCACGCTGATGTTGCGTCCGATCTGTCTCTGCACGATACCGGTGATGATATCGCGCTGTTTTTCAATGTAGTAGTCATAGATCACGCTGCGTTCTTCTTCGCGGATCTTCTGCATGATCACGTTTTTGGCGATCTGAGTGGCGATGCGGCCGAAATCTCTGCTGTTGATGTCGACGCGGACAATGTCGCCCACCTGGGCGTCGCCCCGGATCTTGACGGCATCCTCGAGGCAGATCTGTTCGAGGCTGTCCTCCACCTCCTCAGGCGTCTCCACGACCGTCTTCTCGGCAAAACAGGCGTAGTCAAAAGAATCTCTGTCCATTTCGACCTTCACGTTCTCGGCTTTTCCGAAATGGCTCTTGCAGGCGGTGATCAGCGCATTTTCAATGGCCTCAAACAATGTGTCGCTGCTGATATTCTTTTCCTTTTCCAGGGCGAGAATCGCCTCTTTTAACTCTGTGTTCATGCTGTCT
Source organism: uncultured Lachnospiraceae bacterium (assembly GCA_902781215.1). Classification (GTDB taxonomy): domain Bacteria; phylum Bacillota; class Clostridia; order Lachnospirales; family Lachnospiraceae; genus CAG-791. The sequence goes on along the minus strand of CACZIO010000001.1, from coordinate 99,606 downwards.
CCTCTTCTCAAAAGTCAAATGCCAGCCTGATGGAGCCGATCGTCTTTCTGTCCACGACCAGCTGCATAACCTCTCCCTGCGCAGGCGCTGCGGCCTGCGCTTTTTCCGTGCTGCCGTTCCTGTCGGGAGATTTTTTCCCCTTTTTCTTCCTGCCGGAAGCCGGTACGGGCGGCTCCGTCAGGATCGTGATATTGTCGTCGTCAAACGAGACCAGCTCGCCCCGCAGGTCCTTCTCCCCCAGGTCGGGGTGAGGTTTGTAGAGATGGATCTCCACCTCCAGGCCGATGCTCTGCCGCAGGTGGCGGTCCTTGGTCAGCGCCCGCCCCAGTCCCGGACTGGAGACGATCAGGGTGTAGGGATCGCGGATGAAATCCTCTTTGTCGAGCTCATCCGAAATGATCCTGCTGACGTTCTCACAGTCATTGATCGTGACGCCGCCTTCCTTGTCAATGTAGATGTTCAGGTAATATTCCTGTCCTTCGCGGACATATTCGACATCGTAGATATAGGTACCGAACTGCTCTGCCACAGGGGCCGCCAGAAGCTCTGCCCGCTCCTCATACTGATGTCTGACCGAATTGCCGGATTTTTTTTCTTTCATATTGATTCCAGAAGACCTCTGTCCGCGGATCCGGGTGGATCTGCACGGATAAGCAAAATGACGACAGGCAGGCGCGCAGGAGGATCTGTGTGATTCTTCTGTGCATGACTGATTGCCGGACGCACAAAGAAAGTGGGCTTGCAGGCCCACTCTCAATAAAACATATTCACTTTGCATGATCAAAGCCTGCATACTGCTTAACATGATCTATCTTTCAGATAAACCTAAGCGATAATACCACATATAGAAGACAAATGCAAGCAGATTTACAAAATAATATCACTGTCCGTACCATCTGTCCAGAATCTGCTTGGCGATGGGAACGGCCTTATCGCTCCCGACGCCGCCGTTTTCGACCAGAACTGTGATGCACAGCTGCGGGTCCCCGTCCTCGGAATCCTCCGCGTCCACCGTAAAGCCGGTAAACCAGGCGTGGGAATCCTCATCGTCGCCGAATTCCGCCGTGCCCGTCTTGCCGAAGGCGATGTAATTCTGTGTGTCGTTGAATTCGCTGGCGGTCCCCCAGACATCCATGCCGGTCTCCTCGTCATAGGCGACCTCGGTGACGGCCCGCATCAGCTGGCGGACCATGTAGGCGGTCTCCCCGTCCATGAGGGTCCCGGCCTGGCGGGGATTGTACTGCTGCAGGAGGTCCCCCTCGGCCGTGCTGACGTGGTCGACCATATAGGGCCGCATCAGGACACCCCCGTTCGCCACCGCCATGGTGATCATGTTCATGTGCAGGGGTGACACCTGGGTCGTGCCCTGTCCGATGGCGACCTGCATCAGGTTGTGGACGCTGATATCGCGGTCCTCCAGCAGCTGTGAGCTGCTCTCGGCGCAGGGGAGGTCGTAGGGCAGGGGCTTGTCAAAATACATCCGCTCCAGGGTCTTCCGGAACCTGTCCTCGTCCAGATCCTCCGTGACGATCTTGGCGAAGGCGCTGTTGCAGGAATGGGCAAAGGCCTGTGCCAGGTTCTGCTGGTGATGGACCTCATAGGCACCGTACTCATTCTGAAAGCAGTGGATGGACTCCTCTCCGTTCTCATAGATCCCGTCGTCACAGTCAAAGGAGAAGTCGTAAATGGCCGACGGATCCTCCTGCAAAAGTTCCACGGCGTCCACGATCTTGAAGGTCGACCCGGGCGGATAGACGCCCTGGGTCGCGCGATTGAGCAGAACGGCATTTCCGCTCTGGTCGGTGCGGTAGTACTCCCACTGGGCCTCGATCCCGTTCGGGTCAAAATCCGGCTTGGAGACCATGGCCAGGATCTTTCCGGTCGAGGGTTCCGTCACGATGACTGCCCCGCGCAGGTCCCCCAGGGCCTCCCAGGCATAGGACTGCAGATCCAGATCCAGCGTGGTCGTCACATCGTTGCCCGGATACCGGATCTCTTCCCGGTCGCACGCCAGCTTGCTGGAAAAGGGGATGTCCGAGTGCAGAAGCTCGTATTTCATGTACTCCTCGATCCCGCTCCCGCCCAGGGCCGAAAAGCCCACGGCGTGACAGAAGAGGGTATCATAGGGGTAGTAGCGGTTGTTGTCCTCGTCCGAATAGGCCAGCTCCTCCCCGCCTGCCGCCAGGATCCGTCCTCTCCGGTTGTGCTCCTCCAGCAGGAGATCCCTGCTGTTGTAATCATTGTCAAAGAGCTCGCTCTTGCGAAGGATGGCATACCTGCAGAAAAAGACCGTCATCCCCGCAAACAGCGCCACGAACATCAGGGCTGTAAACACGATCTGGCGGCGGGCCTTTTTGCGCACGCTCTCCACATGGACCTCATTCCATTCATCCGGTATCCCCCGCCTGTCTGCGGCATCCGGGATCCGTACGCCCGCCTCCTCCGGCGGGCCCTGTATTCTCTTCTTCCACATAGGATCATCAGCTCCCGCAGCCCGCATCACAAATGCGGTCCGCTTCCTATATCACAACGCGTTCTGTTATTCCTGTATCGCGATGCATTATTTCGCATGACCGTGCCCTTTTCTGCACGGCCGTGCCTTTTCACGTATCACAATTCCTTTCCGGGTTCACGGATCATCAAAAATGCCTTCCTCCGAGATCCCGTTGACGGGAAAATTATCCATATCATCATCGGGATCCAGACCGCCGGGATCGTTGAAATAAGCGTTCTGCCAGCCGCTGTCGCTGCCCGCACTGCCCTGCTGTCCGGCTCCGAAAAAGCCATTGCTTCCGGTTTCCTGTTGGAATCCGGCGGAATCCGGGTAAGCGGCATTTTCCTGCCTGTACATGCCTTGCCCGGCCCCCTGCGCATAGGAGGACTGCCCGTTCCACATTTCCGGGACCCCGATCTCCGGATCCAGGCCGGCCTGCCGCTCCATTTCATACCGTTCCATGAAGCGGGCGGTCCTCTCGTCGTGGAGGATATAGATCATCTCCACGATCCCGAACAGGATCAGGGTGGACAAAAGAGAGCTTCCGCCGTAGCTGACCAGGGGAAGCGTGACGCCGGTCAGGGGAATGAACTTGGTCTCGCCGCCGATCGTCAGGAAGGACTGGAAGATGTAGCAGACCGCCGTCCCGTAGGTAAAGAGCTGGAAAAAGCGGTTGGAATAGCTGGCGGACAGGGCCAGGATCCGCAGAAAGCAGCTGATGCAGATCAGGATCAGGCAGATCCCGAAGATCATCCCCATCTCCTCCATGATGGCAGCGAAAATAAAGTCTGATTCCACAAAGGGGATGTTCTGGGGCGCGCCCTGGGTCAGCCCCGCGCCCCAGAGGCCGCCGTAGCTGATGGCGAACAGGGACTGGGCAATCTGGTAGCCCAGCGTGTCGATCACGCTGAAGGGATCCTGCCAGATCTCCACGCGGACCCGCACATGCTCAAAGAGCATATAGCAGATGACGGAGCCCGCCGCCCCGAGCCCGAGCCCGGAGAAGAGGACCATCCAGCGGCCGGTCGCCAGAAACAGCATCATCAGATAGACGACAAAGAAGATCAGGGCGCTCCCCAGGTCTCTGGAGAGGACCAGAACGCCCACGTGCACCAGGCAGAGGATGGTGACCAGGATTCCCTTTTCCCTGGACACCTCGCCGCTGAGCATGCCCGCCAGCATCAGGATGTAGAGGATCTTGACAAACTCGGAGGGCTGGAAGGTGAAGCCGGCAATCGTATAGGTGATCATGGCCCCGTTGGTCGCGACGCTCAGGAGCAGGACCCCGCTCAGGACAGCGATCCCCAGGATGCCGAACACGATTCCAAGGTGCCGCATGCCGTCAAAAAAGCGTCTGAAAAAGGGAATGATCAGCATGAGCAAAAGGCCCGCCGAGGCCATGACAAACTGCTTGACCGGCTCATTCTGTTTGTAGCTGAGGCTCTCGTCCAGGTTGTAGGCCGCGATCCTGGTGATGATCACAAAGCCGATGGACAGCAGCATACAGATGTTGTTGAACAGGAACATGTCCGCCATCTCGTGCACGATCCTGTACAGGGCCATAAAGGAGATCAGAAAGAGGATTTCCATCCCGCACAGGAGGAAGAGATTTCTCCGGACATCTCCGCTCACGAACCTGGAGATCGTGAAATTGGCGTTTGCCAGGAAGGCGGCGAGCAAAAGCTGCTGCAGGGCCTCGATGAACCGGCGCAGACGCGGACCCTGCGGGACAGCGCCCGCAAAGGCCAGCAGCGTAAAGGCCGCCATGAGCCCTGTATTCACATATTTGGAAAGTGAAATCGCATATGCATTCATAGTTTTCTCTCAAGCCGCCGGCTGTCTGTCTACAGGGCGCCGCTCCTGAAGTGTCCGTTCGTGAATTCGGCAAACGGAAGTGTCTGCGGCAGGCCTCCGGTCCGCGTCTGTCTGCTCTTATCCTTGTTTTTGTTCTTCTTTTTGTTTTTCTTTTCTTGATTCCGGCTGTCCGGAGCGCCGGCTGTCTTCCTGCCGGTTTCTCCTCTGTCCTCTGCTGTATGCATCATACCGGGACCGCCGCCGGCGCTGCCTGTCAGGGAACCGGCCTGACTGCGCAGTCCTCCGAAAAAGCCCGTGATCTGTTCCGTTTCCAAGGCATCCTCGGTCGTGAACATGCACAGAAGGGCGGATGCCTGCTTAAATAATCCCCTGCCTGCAAACTGATGGAGCGAGAGGGGCACCGCGTTGTAAATGGTATTGGAGCATGTCTCGCACCGGCAGCGCACAGGGAGCTGCCTGCCCATGCGGTCCTCCAAGTACCAGAAGCCGCCCCGGTGGTCACAGGCTTTCTCCGTCTTACGCACGCAGCCCGCGCTCTCCATCATGGGGATCCGGCCGTAGACCGGCAGGACCAGTCTGCCCGGGACAGGTCCGGTGCTGCCGGCCGCCTCAGCGGCGCGCGCGGCACTGACTGTGTCGCTCTGATTCAGTTCCAGGGAACAGACGATCCTGCCGCAGTCCTCCAAGAGGGCCCCCATGGACCTGCCGTTCCAGCTGTAGAGGGAGGAATCCGCGATGATCTCATCCGCATATCCCGTCTCCTTTGCCAGCTGCAGCTCCTCCAGATTCCTGACCAGGATCCCGGAGAAGCCCCGGCTGCGGGCGCACAGGATCCGGCTGCGGATCATGTCCCGCTCCGCCGTCCGCAGGATGGGCGGCAGGGCGCGGATCCAGCGGATTCCAGCCGATTGTAAGGCAGACTTGTTTCCCTTTTGTGTCTTTTCCCTTAAATTTTCTCCGCTGCCGGCGAGGGATGTCCGGACCGCGGGCGGCTCAAACTCTCCGTCGATGATGACGCAGGAAGCGCCCGCCCGTACTGCTGCCTCCATCTGGGCCTCTGTACAAACAAGCGCCCACAGCTCCTGGAAGTTCTGTCTCCCCGGCTCTGTTTCCGCGCTTTCCATCTGCGGGGCAGTCTGCGCCGCAGCTTCTGCCTGCGCGCTGTCTGTCCGCGCGGGAGCTTTCACAGGAGCCTGTGTCTGCCTGTTTTCTGCCTGCGCGCTCTCTGTCCGCGTGCCTTCCACCGCAGGTGCCTGTGTCCGGCCGGCCCCGGCCTTTTGATCGCCGGCCCTGTCTTTTTCCGTCAAGAGGCGCTCCAGCGCCTGAAGGGCCTCTCGCCTGAGCGCGTTGACTGCGCTGACCGGCAAAAAGACCTGCGGGTCCGCCTCGACTTCCAGGCGGGCAAAGTCAAACAGGCTGTCGCCGGTCCTGGACAGGCGGCGCTCCAGCTCCGCTGCGTCCATGGGCCTGCCGGAGGCCTCCTGGACAGCCGCGCCCGTGATCAGGATCTCCGATAACGGGGATGATGCCTGGCAGGAAGCCCCGCGCGCATCCGGACCGGACTGCAGGCGGACCCTGAGCCGGGCAGGCTCACCGATCCGGAAAACAGCCCTGCCCTCAATGGGAAGGCGGGGGAGACCGGTCAGATATTTTCTGCGGATCTCCTCTTCCAGCGCCTCATCCGTCCCGGCATAGCCGGGCCTGCCGATGGTGATCAGGTCCCGCCCGTTCCGGGTGCGGTAATAGCCGGTCCCCAGGTCCGTGCGGATATAGAGCCGGCGGAGCATGTCCAGATCCGCCTTTTCGACCTCCCAGGGCGTCTGTCTCCCCTCCCTGTCCCAGGCGTAAAAGCGGTCGATATACTTGCGGTAGACGGCCGTCACGCCGGCGGCGTAGACCGGCTTTTTCATCCGTCCTTCAATTTTAAAGGAGTCGACACCCGCATCGATCAGGTCCGGCAGGATGGAGAGCACACACATGTCCTTCATGGAGAGAGGCCAGACTTCCCTGCGGCGGGCATCCGGACCGGCAGGGATCCCGTCCCCGTTCAGGACCCGGAAGGGCAGCCGGCAGGTTCCCGCACAGCGTCCCCGGTTGCCGCTCCTGCCGCCCAGAAAGCTGGACATGAGGCACCTGCCCGAGCAGGAATAGCACATGGCCCCGTGGATAAATGTCTCGATCTCGATCTGCGGGTCCTCCTGCCGCAGGGTGCGCAGCTCCTGCAGGGACAGCTCCCTGGCGGGAACGACGCGGCAGACTCCGTATCTGCGCAGGTAACGGACCGCCTCCGCCGAGGTCACCGACATCTGGGTGCTGGCGTGCAGGGGCAGTCCCGGACATGCCTCCCGCAGGGCGGACAGAACGCCGGTATCCTGCACGATGACCCCGTCCAGGCCGCCTTCATACAGCGTTTTTACAAAGCGGACCAGGTCCGGCAGTTCCTCCTCCCTGGTCAGGATATTGGCGGTCAGATAGATCCTCCTGCCCAGGACATGGGCCTGTCTGAGCGCGAGGAGTATGTCTTCTGTGGAAAAATTTTCAGCGTAGGCGCGGGCGCCGAACTGCTCCCCGCCCAGATAGACGGCATCCGCGCCGGCGCTCAGGGCGCCGGTCAGAGCCTCTCTGCTGCCCGCCGGTGCCAGAAGCTCCACCCTGCGGTGTGTATACGCCGTATTGTTCATTTTTTTACTCATACAAAAAGAAGATTAATTCGCGGCGCTGTCCTGGCGGAGCGATGCCGCCTCCAGCTTCATCTGTGTCGCGACCAGCTCATGCTTGAGGTCCGACAGATCCTGTTCACGCTCCTCCACAGCCTTCTGCAGGCGGCGGATCTCACTCCTGGCCTTGAAGTAGTCATCCGCCAGGTTCAGCTGGAGCAGGACATTGCGCATGTCCATGGGCACCGTCCGGTAGTCCTCGTCACTTCGCAGCTGGGCGATCTTCTCATTCAGGTAGGCCGCGACCTCCTGCAGATACGCCTCACTCTCATTGCCGCTCAGGGTATAGGTCTTGCCGCCGATCGTTACTTTGGTTGCCGTCTTGGAAGCCATTTCTCTACCTCATTTTCTTATTGATCTCAGTGGGGGAAGGACCCCGCTTCTATATGCGGTGGGATAAAAACTGCAGACTCCCGGTTCCGCCGGCAGCCGGTCTCTCACACGATGCCGGCGGGCACATCCAGTCCCATATGGGCGTAGGCGCGGGCGGTCGCCATGCGGCCGCGCGGCGTCCGGTTGATAAAGCCGTTCTGCAACAGGTAGGGCTCGATCAGGTCCTCGATGGTGCCGGCATCCTCGCCGATCGAGGCCGCCAGGGTGTCGAGGCCCGCGGGCCCGCCGCCGAAGGTCTCCATGAGGGTCAGAAGGAAGCGCCGGTCCGACCGGTCCAATCCCATCTTGTCCACCTCCATCAGGTCCAGGGCCGTATTGGCCACGGCCTCCGTGATCACACCGTCATAGCGGACCTGGGCGAAATCCCGCACTCGCTTGAGGATGCGGTTGGCCAGGCGCGGCGTGCCGCGGCTGCGGCGGGCCAGCTCCAGGGCCCCCTCACTCGCAATGGCCACATCGAGCTTTTTCGCGGAGTTCTCAATGATCATCCGCAGCTCCTCCGGTGTGTAGAATTCCAGTCGGTGGATCTCCCCGAAGCGGTCCCGGAGAGGAGCCGACAAAAGGCCCGCCCGCGTGGTCGCCCCGATCAGGGTAAAGCGGGGGAGGTTGAGCCGGATCGACCTGGCGTCCGCCCCCTTTCCCACTAGGATATCGATCGCGTAATCCTCCATGGCCGGGTACAGGACCTCTTCCACCTGCTTGTTGAGGCGGTGGATCTCATCCACGAACAGGATGTCGCCCTCCCCCAGACCATTCAGGACCGCCGCCATCTCACCGGGTTTCTCGATCGCCGGCCCGCTGGTGACCCGGAGGTTGACCCCCATCTCGTTGGCGATGATACCCGCCAGCGTCGTCTTGCCCAGACCGGGCGGCCCGTAGAAGAGGATGTGGTCGAGGGGCTCGCCGCGCTGTTTGGCAGCCGCGATGGAGATCAGGAGGTTCTCCCGGATCCTTTCCTGGCCGATATATTCTGTCAGCCGCCTGGGCCGGAGGGAATTTTCTGTCCTCGCGTCCTCGGCGGTAAATCTTGTCTCAATCACTCTTCGTTCCATATAGCGAATACGATTCCTTTAAAAGGGGTCTTTTCTGCCGCTGTCCGGCATCTTATCAAAAAATGGTCAAAATATTCCGCGTCCTGATCACAGATATCGGAGCGCAGCGCGCAGGATCTTTTCCGTGTCCTGTGTCTCCCCGCACCGTTTCACGGCGTGCGATGCCTCCGCCCTGGAATAGCCGAGGGCGATGAGGGCCTCGACAGCATCCGAGACCGGCGTCCCGGTCTCCGCGCCGTGCCGGCCGTCCGGCCCTGCCCCGCCGGGGAAGAGGTCTGCCCCCATATCATCCTGCGCGGGCGCGTAGGCGGAGGAGATTTTGTCCCGCAGGTCAAGGATCAGGCGCTCCGCAGTCTTTTTGCCGATACCCGGCGCGCGCGCGATCATCTTCGCGTCCCCGGTCACAATGGCGAAGCGCAGGTCATCCGCGCTCAGGACCGACAGCAGGCTCAGTCCGCCCTTCGGCCCGATCCCACTGACCGTGATCAGCTGTCTGAACAGGGACAGATCATCGCGCGACATGAAGCCGAAGAGTGCGACCTGCCCCTCCCGGATATAGGTATATGTATAAAGCTTGACGGCGTTCCCGGTTCCGATCGTGGAGAGCCCGCTGGAGACCTCGGCAGAAATATTCACCTCATAGCCGACCCCTCCGACATCGATCACGGCCGTATCCGCTGTCAGACTCTCGATCGTTCCGGATAAAAAAGCAATCATAGGCTCTCGCTCCCGCATTTTAAGTGCAAAAGAAAAACAGTCTCCCTGTGCAAAAGGGAAAATTTTCATAAATTTAACAATACCACAAATCCCACGGATTGCAAATCGCTCTTGTTCAGACAGTCTGCGGCCCGCGGCCTTTGTTTCACGGCTTTTGCTGAAAAATCCCCTTGCAGTGGCAGTTTCTCAAAGGCGTCCCGGCGTGTCATGCCCGGAAACAGTAGATGGAATCCCGGAAAGGATCTCCAGAAATGTCATGCGCGATAGTGCCGCTCGAAAAAGTCAATGAGCATCTCTCCCATGACCCTGCTGTCGACAATATAACTGCCGTGGTCGGCTCCCTCCACGATCACCAGCTCCGCATCGGGGAGGTTTTCCACGATCCGGTCCGTCTCCCGGCGCAGGATCAGGTCATTGTCCCCCGCTGTAACCAGGACCGGGATCGTGATGCCGCGCAGGGTCTCCGGCGCGATATGGGGCTCCGTCAGCATCAGGGTCACCAGCGGGTCCGGCTCCTTTTCATTGAGGGCCGTATATTCCGCGATGAAACCGGGATCGATCCCTTCCGGAGACAGGTTGGTTCCGCTGATCGCCATGGTTCCCAGCGTTCCCGGGTGGCGGATCTCCAGCATCAGGGCCAGAATGCCGCCGTCGCTGTGCCCGTAGAGGGCCGGCCTCTCCAGGCCCATGGCCCGGATGAACTGATAGATATCCTCGGCCATCTCCTCATAGTGGTACTCGTCCATCGGCTCGTTGGCGCCGTGCCCCCTGGAGTCCGGCGCATAGACCTCATATCCCGCCTCCACCAGCTGCTCGATCTCCGTATCAAAAAGGTGGTGGTCCTCGGCATTTCCATGCACCAGCACGACCGGCCGGCCCTTTCCCGCCCTGGCATAATGCAGGCAGACCCCGTTGACCTCCACGGTCTCCAACGCTTCGTACCGCTGTAATTCATTCATAAAAGCTTCCTCCCATGCCTGCATCCCGTCAACATTTTCCTGCTTCCGGCCATGCCGGGTCACACAAGTGCGCAGGCATCCGGATGTTGAAAAGACCTGCGGAAGCTATGTCCCGCAGGCCTTTTTTCTGTTTTATGTGATCAGGACCGGTGATCAGGACCGCCGGTCAGATACATATCCTGTGCAGTTCACTGATCCGTGAACCGCGTCAAAGTCTCAACAGTGATCAGTTGTTGATGAGCATATCCTCTTCCTTGTTCCAGCTGTACATCTTGCGGATCTCCTTGCCGATGACTTCAGCGGGATGCTCGGAAGCGAGCTTGCGCATAGCGTTGAAGTGGACCTGCTGGCCGGCCTTGTCAGACATCTCAAGCAGGAATTCCTTTGCGAAGGAACCGTCCTGGATGTCGGCGAGGATCTTCTTCATGGTCTTCTTGGTCTCGTCGGTGACGAGCTTGGGACCGGTGATGTAGTCGCCGTACTCAGCGGTATTGGAGATGGAGTAGCGCATGCCCGCGAAACCGGACTGATAGATCAGGTCGACGATGAGCTTCATCTCGTGGACACACTCAAAGTATGCGTTCCTGGGATCATAGCCAGCCTCGACCAGGGTCTCGAAGCCTGCCTGCATCAGAGCGCAGACGCCGCCGCACAGGACAGCCTGCTCACCGAAGAGGTCGGTCTCGGTCTCGGTGCGGAAAGTGGTCTCGAGAACACCTGCGCGGGAAGCACCGATGCCAGCCGCATATGCCAGAGCCATGTCAAGGGCGTGGCCGGTCGCATCCTGCTGAACAGCGACGAGGGCGGGTGTGCCCTTGCCTGCCTGGTACTCGCTGCGGACGGTGTGGCCGGGAGCCTTGGGGGCGATCATGGTGACGTCGACGTCCGCGGGGGGATTGATCAGACCGAAGTGGATGTTGAAGCCGTGTGCGAACATCAGCATGTTGCCTGCCTCGAGGTTGGGCTCGATGTCCTTTTTGTACATGGCGGCCTGCTTCTCATCGTTGATCAGGATCATGATGATGTCAGCCATCTTGGCGGCTTCCGCTGTATTGTAGACGGTCAGTCCCTGTGCCTCGGCCTTGGCCTTGGACTTGGAGCCCTCATACAGACCGATGACAACATTGCATCCGGACTCTTTGAGGTTCAGCGCATGGGCGTGGCCCTGGCTGCCGTAACCGACGATCGCGATGGTCTTGCCTTCCAGAAGGGAGAGATTGCAGTCCTCCTGATAGAAAATCCTGGCATCTGACATTTTTGATTCCTCCATTTTTACTTGATAAAAAATATTGATAACTGCGACGCCGGCAGCGCCCTCACGGAACCGGCCGGATCAGTGATCTTCATCCTGCATTTTCAGTCTGCAGGAGAAAAACGGCCGGCTGCAGGGAGAGCTGCCTGCGCGCGCATGGCTGCACAAAGCTTTTGCCGTCACAAGTTCCGGATCTTTACGCCGGGCTGCTGTCAACACCCGCGCCCAGGCGGAGGTCATTGACATAGACGACGTTTTTGGTCCCGCGGCCCAGGCCAGCCACGCCGGTCCTGGCCAGCTCCAGGATCTCATAGCCGCTGATCAGGCGGATAAAGGCGTCGACCTTGCCGGAGTTGCCGGTGATCTCGATCATCAGGCTCTCCGGAGAGACGTCGATGATGTTGCCGCGGAAAATCCCGGCCAGCGCGATGACATTCTCACGCTGGGAGGCATCGGCGCGGACCTTGATCATGGCCAGTTCGCGGTAGACGCTCTCCTCCGGTTTGAGCTCGTGGATGTCGCGGACGTCGATCAGCTTGCTGACCTGCTTCTCGATCTGCTCCATGATGTCGTCATCACCGGATGTAACAATGGTGATCCTGGTGATCCTGGGGTCTCCGGTGACGCCCGCGGAGATACTCTCGATGTTGTATCCGCGGCGCGAGAACAGGCCGGCGATCCGGCTCAGGACACCGGAGTTGTTGTCGACAAGGATCTGAAATACTTTTGTTTGCTTCATTGTTTCAGACATACTTCTATTTCCTTCTTCTTCCGGCAGAGACCAGGGTCCTAACTCTGTGACGGAAGGCGCAACTATTCACACAAAGTGCGTAACGAAAGACATTATAGCGCTGTGGCGCGCTAAAGTCAACAAGTGTTCTTTTGTCAGGCATTCAGCCGTTTTCAAATCCTGCAGCCGCCATGAAAGGGTGTCTTACGCCCCGTGCTCGCCGCATTTGGTCATAGCCAGGACACCGGTCCGGGTGATCTCGACGATGCTGACAGACTTGAGGGTGTCGAGGAAGATGGAGACTCTCTCCGGCGTGTCACACATCTCGATCATCATGAGATTCCGGGACATGTCGACGATCCGGGCCCCCATGATCTGGCAGTTGTCCATGATGTCGCGCCGGTTGCCGCGGTTGTATTTGACCTTGACCAGGAGGAGCTCGCGGTTGATGCTCTCGGACTCATCGAAGGTCTTGACCTTGATGACATCCAGTTTCTTGTTGAGCTGTTTTTCGATCTGTTCGAGCGTGCGTTCGTCGCCGGAGCTGACGATGACCATGCTCGAGACCTCTTTGTCGTCGGTCTCGCCGACGGTGATGGAATCGATATTGAAACAGCGCCTCCAGAACAGACCTGCTGTCTTGCACAGGACGCCGGCGCGGTTTTCGACCAGAATGGAATATATTCTTTTCATCTGTGTATAACCTCCCTTCGCCTTTCCGGGGAATATGCATAGCATGTCCGGGGCAGATCAATATTCGGATCCGGATCATCTCCCGGATGGAACATGTCCTGCACCGGAGCATTCCCGGTCAGGCGGCATCTTGTGTTCAGCAGAGTTCGTCGCGGTCGACGGTGACCTCCAGGATCATGGACTCGTCCTTGTCCAGGAAGGCGGCCAGCTTCTCGTCCGTCTCCGACGCGTTGTCGATCTTGAGGTAGCCGATGCCGTAGGCCTTCGCGATCATGGAGAGGTCCGGCAGAGCCCCCAGGTCGATCACGGAGTAGCGGTCCTTGTAGTTATAGTGCTGGTACTGGCGCACCAGGCCCAGGACCGTGTTCTTGAGAATGACCAGCTTGACCGGGATCTTGTACTGCATGACCGTGGCCAGCTCCTGCATGGTCATCTGGAAGCCGCCGTCGCCGCACACGGCCACGACCTGGCGTCCGGGGGCCGCGACCTTGGCACCCATGGCTGCCGGCAGGGCATAGCCCATGGTGCCCATGCCGCCGCTGGTCATAAAGCGGCCGCCGCGGGCCACATAATTGGAACATGACCACATCTGGTTCTGGCCGACGTCCGCCACATAGACGGCGTCGTCGTCCATGGCCAGGGAGAGCTGGCGGATGAAGTCGACGGGGTTGACGCCGTGGTAGGACCGGTTGTGGTTGACGATGTCCTCCTCGCGCTCGAACATGCGGCGGCGCTTGGCGTCCCGCGCGGCGTCCTTGAAGCCGTCCAGCATATCGATCCAGTCGGAATAGTCCGCCTGGAACTCGATCTTGTTGAACTCCTCAAAGACATGTTTGATATCGCCGACCAGGGGAATGGTGGGGCCGGCGTTCTTGCCGATCTCGGCGGGATCCACGTCGATGTGCACCAGGACCTTGTTCTCCAGGATGAGATCGGGCTGGCTGATGGACCGGTCCGCGACGCGGGCGCCCACCATGATGACCATGTCGGCGTTGTTCATGGCCCGGTTGCCGTAGGGCTTGCCGTTGTTGCCGACCATGCCGTAGAACAGGGGATGCTCCGTCGGAATGGCGGACAGACCCATCATGGTGCTGACAACGGGGATCTCGTTCTGGTCCACAAACTGCAGGACCTGGTCCGCGGCATTGCTCAGATGCACACCGCCGCCCACGCAGATGATGGGGCGCTTGGCCCGCTCCAGCTGATGGATGACCTTCTTGATCTGGACCGCGTGTCCCGCGACCGTGGGCTTGTAGGTCCGCAGATTGACCGTCTCCGGATATTCGAAGTGGCGGATGGTCTGCTGCTGGACATCGACCGGGAAGTCGATCAGGACCGGGCCCTTGCGGCCGGTATTGGCGATGTGGAAGGCCTCCTTCACGATCCGGGGGACATCCGCCACATTGCGCACGATGTAGCTGTATTTGACGAAGGATTCGCAGGCGCCGGAAATATCCGCCTCCTGGAACACATCGCTGCCCATCATCTGGCTGTCGACCTGACCCGTGATACAGACCAGCGGAATACTGTCCGCAAAGGCCGTCGCGATGCCGGTGATCAGGTTGGTCGCGCCGGGGCCGCTGGTCGCGACCGCGACACCGACCCTGCCCGTGATCCGCGCATAGCCGCTGGCCGCGTGGGCCGCGCACTGCTCCTGCCGGATCAGGATTGTATGGATATCTGTCTGTAAAATGCTGTCAAAGAAGGGACAGATCGCCACGCCCGGATAACCGAACACATACTCCACCCCCTCGGCGGCAAGGCATTTCACCATTGCATCCGCACCGTTCATACTACCTCCTTTATACCCGAGGAGAAAACGCGGATGCGTTTTCTCCGATGGGATCAATAGAAGCCGATGCCTGCATCGGCTTCTGCACAGACACGGCAGCGCATCAGCGTGCTGTGTCTGTGCTTTCCCCCATTATTCAAAGCGCAGGCGCTTGTAGCTCTTCTTTCCGCGGCGGATCAGGATTCCCTTCTCCAGTGCCGCCTTGTCAAAGGACGCATCGATATCCGTGATCTTCTCGCCCTCGACGGTGACGCCGCCCTGCTTGACATCGCGGCGGGCATCGGAGCGGGATTTCTCCAGGCCGCTCTTGACCAGGGCGGTGAGGATGTTGATCTGATCGTCCTGCAGGTCATCCGCGGTCAGGACCACCTCGGGGACATTCTCCATGTCGCCGGCGCCGCCTGCCGCAAAGAGGGCCTTTGCGCCCTTCTCGGCCTTGACGGCCTCGTCCTCGCCGTGGACCAGGGTCGTCAGCTCGTGGGCCAGGATCTCCTTGGCGGTGTTGAGCTGGGCGCCCTCCCACTTATCCATCTCGTCGATCTGCTCGAGGGGCAGGAAGGTCATCATGCGCAGGCACTTGAGAACATCCGCGTCACCGATGTTCCTCCAGTACTGGTAGAAATCATAGGGAGAGGTCTTGTCGGGATCGAGCCAGACAGCGCCCTTGGCGGTCTTGCCCATCTTCTTGCCCTCGGAGTTGAGGAGCAGAGTGATGGTCATGGCATGGGCGTCCTCGCCAAGCTTTTTGCGGATCAGCTCGGTGCCGGCCAGCATATTGCTCCACTGGTCGTCGCCGCCGAACTGCATGTTGCAGCCGTATTTTTCATACAGGCAGAGGAAATCGTAGGCCTGCATGATCATGTAGTTGAACTCCAGAAAGGAAAGGCCCTTCTCCATCCTTTGCTCGTAGCAGCGGGCGCGGAGCATATTGTTGACGGAGAAGTGCACGCCGATGTCGCGGATGAACTCGATGTAGTTGAGGTCGCGGAGCCAGTCGGCGTTGTTGACCATGAGGGCCTTGTCGGGGCCGAACTCGATGAAGCGGCTCATCTGCTTTTTGAAGCATTCGCAGTTGTGGTCGATCTGCTCGACGGTCATCATGGTGCGCAGGTCCTGGCGGCCGGAGGGGTCGCCGATCATGCCCGTGCCGCCGCCGACCAGGGCGACCGGCCTGTTGCCTGCCGCCTGCAGGCGCTTCATGAGCAAAAGGGCCATAAAGTGGCCGACGTGCAGGGAATCCGCCGTGGGGTCAAATCCGATATAGAAGGTCGCCTTGCCGTTGTTGACGAGGTCCCGGATCTGGTCCTCGTCGGTCAGCTGCGCCAGCAGGCCTCTGGCCTGAAGTTCTTCAAAAATCTGCATGTGTTTTTTCCTCCTGTAGATGGTTCTGATCGGGTCTGTGGGACCGGATGTCATTGTGAACGGTCTGTTTGACAAATCTTTTCAGAAAAAAGTCTCAATTATCCCCGTTCCTCAGACAGCGTTCGCTGTACCCCTGAGCACCCGGACACGCAGGGCGCACCTGCCGCGCTTAAACCCGCGATTTATTTTTTCAGGTCAAGCTGCTCGGAATTGCGCTTGAAAATATATGTTTTCCGCTCCTTGCCGGCCAGGAGCCGCCCAATGTTCTCCCGGTGCCTGTACCAGGCCATGAAGGTCAGGATTCCCTGGATGACGATGATCTCGGGCAGCATGGGGCCGAGATCCCCGAACATGCCCATACAGCCCTCGATGACCAGCTGGATAAAGGTTCCCAGATATAGGAGCAGGGATCCCAGCGAAACGTATTTGGTCGTCAGGTAGGGGACAAAGAAGAGCAGGATCCCGGTGGGGATAAAGGACCAGTGGAAACCAAAAATAAAGCCGGCCACGACCGCGACGCCCTTGCCTCCCTTGAAATTCATGTAGAAGGGATAGTCATGTCCCAGGACGACGCCGGCAAAGGTCCAGACCTTGAGCAGATAGACCGCCTCCGGATGGGAATGTCCGAAGAGAAGACCGACCAGCAGCAGGGCGAACAGGCTCTTGAGCATGTCTCCCAGGAAGACGGTGAGGCCCGCCCTGGTCCCCAGGATCCGCATGGCGTTGGTCGTCCCGGCATTGCCGCTTCCGTGCTCGCGGATATCGATGCCCTTGCTCTTACCGATAATATAGGCGGTCTGAAACAGGCCGAAGGCATATCCGATCGCAAGACATACGAACCGTAAAACAATGAGCTGATTCATTACACACCTCCTGCTGGAACAGAAACCGGAGCCGGCATCCATCTGTCCGGTTCCTTATTTTTTCTCAGTTCTCTCACGGATCACAAAGCGCAGGGGCGTCCCCTTAAAGCCGAAGGCGTCCCGGATCCGGTTCTCGATATAGCGCTGATAGGAAAAATGCATCAGCTTTTTGTCATTGACGAAGAGGACAAAGGTCGGCGGGCACACGCCTGCCTGGGTCCCGTAGTAGATCCGCAGGGACCGGCCCTTGTCCGAGGGCGGCTGCTGCATGATGCAGGCCTCGGCGATGATCTCGTTGAGGACACCGGTCTGGATCCGCAGGTTCTGATTGTCGTGGACCATGTCGATCATGTCGTAGAGCTTGATCAGGCGCTGTCCGGTCTCCGCGGAAATGAACATGATCTCCGCGTAGTTCAAAAAGGACAGGATCTGGCGGACCTTGTCCGTAAACTCTTTGACCGTGTGGTTGTCCTTCTCGACCAGGTCCCACTTGTTGACCGCGATGATGACCGCCTTGCCGCGGTCGTGGGCGATGCCGGCGATCTTGGCATCCTGCTCGGTCACGCCCTCGGAGGCATCGATGACCAGGATGGTGATGTCCGCACGCTCGACGGCGCCGACACTGCGCGCGATCATGTAGTGCTCCAGGTTCCCCTTGATCTTGTTGCGCCGCCGGATGCCGGCCGTGTCGATAAAGACATATTCCCTGCCGTGGTAGGTGATCCTGGTGTCGATCGCGTCGCGTGTGGTCCCCGCGATATCGGAGACGATGACGCGGTTATTGCCGATCAGACGGTTGATAATGGAGGACTTGCCGACGTTGGGTTTGCCGACGATGGCGACGCGGACCGCGTCGTCCTCCTCCTCCATGTCCGAATCCTCGGGGAAGTATTTCACCATCTCATCGAGCATATCGCCCAGACCTGTCCGGTTGGCGCTGGAGATTGGCCAGGGATCGCCGATCCCGAGATTGTAGAACTCATAGATGTCGGCCATCATTTTGGCCGGACTGTCCACCTTGTTGACCACCAGGATGACCGGCTTCGCGGACCTGCGCAGCATATCGGCCACCTTGTTGTCCGTGTCCACCATGCCGGTCGACCGGTCCACAAGGAAAAGGATCACATCCGCCATATCAATGGCCAGCTGGGCCTGCTCCCGCATCTGGGACAGAATGATATCTTTGGAATCCGGCTCGATGCCGCCCGTATCGATCAGGGTAAAGTCCCTGTCCAGCCAGCTGCAGTCGGCATAGATCCGGTCCCGCGTGACGCCGGGCGTATCCTCAACGATCGAGATCCTCCTGCCGGCCAGCGCGTTGAAGAGGGTCGATTTTCCCACATTCGGACGGCCGACGACGGCGACGATCGGTTTTCTTTTACGTTTTGCCATGTATAATCTGTTCCTTTCTGCAATCAGAGCAAACGACCGGGCCATGCCGGATGATTTACTCCGCGTGCCGCCCGGGCGGGCGGTCCGGTCTGAAAGACGTTCTTTTCATTGTATCCGAGAAAGTTCTGCGGCGCAATACCGAAAAACGTGCCGGCCTCTGTGGAAGCGGCCGGCACGCAGATGATGATCCCGAGTATTCTCTGAAAGACCGGTTCCCTCGAAGTGGATCCGTCATCTAACCCGGTTTTTGTATGGGAACCTACGCAAAAACCCGAATTACAGATTTGGGTGGACTGTTATGGTCAGTCCTCTTCAATGAAGCCGCTGTCCTGCAGGGCCTTTTTCTCCCTGCGGTTGTACTCGGTCAGAAGGGCGTGGATCTTGTCCGTCGCGACCTTCATATTGGAGATGGACGCATCGTGGTTGAAGTAGTCGATGATCGTGGCGACATACTTGCTCATGTCCGCGACGGCGAAATAGGGCCTGTCAAGCAGCTCCTGGGGCAGATAGGTCAGGTTGGTGCAGACGACCTTGTCAAACCAGCCCTCTTCATAGGCCTTGTCAAAGGCCTCGAGGCCGTCCGTGAACAGGCCGAAGGTCGTGCAGATAAAGACACGGCCCGCGTGCATGTGCTCCTTGAGCTGGCGGGAGGTGTCCAGCATGCTGCCGCCGGAGGAGATCATGTCGTCGATGATGATGGCGTCCTTGCCGGCCAGGTTGGTGCCCAGGAACTCGTGGGCGACGATGGGGTTCTTGCCGTTGACAATCCTGGAGTAATCGCGGCGCTTGTAGAACATGCCCGTGTCCGCCCCGATGACGTTGGCGAAATAGACGGTCCTGTCCAGCGCGCCCTCGTCCGGGCTGATGACCACGACATGGTCCTTGTCCACCTGCAGGTCGTCGACAGTATTCAGCAGGGCCTCCAGGAACTGGTAGGGCGACACGAAATTGTCGAAATTTCCCAGAGGGGCAACGCTGGCAATGCGGGGGTCATGGGCGTCAAAGGTGATGAAATTATCGACACCCAGGTCCATGAGCTCCTTGAGCATCAGGGCCGCGTCGAGAGATTCCCGCCCGCTCCGGTGGTGCTGGCGTCCCTCGTAGAGGAAGGGCATGATGACGGTCAGCCTGCGCGCCTTGCCCTGGATGGCGGAGATTACGCGCTTGAGGTCCTGATAGTGGTCATCCGGAGACATGTGGTTTTCATAGCTGTTGATCCGGTAGGTCACGGTCCAGTTCATGACGTCCACCAGGAGGAAGACGTCCTTTCCGCGCAGGGATTCCTGCAGGACAGCCCGTCCTTCACCGCTGGGGAAACGCTCCAGAAGAACGTCCGCCAGATAGCTGTCCCTGCAGTAGTCTTCATGATAGGCGAGGGATTCGTTTCCGTCCGCAGTCTCCCGGCGAAACGCGGAAATATAGCTGCTGATCTTCTCTCCCAGATCCTGTGCGGACGGGAGGGCGACAATGGCGAGCGGGGCCAGCGGCATGCTTCTGTCTAACTGCTTGTAAAGTGATGTCCCTGAAGGCATGTATTCTCCTCTTCTGCTCTGTGGCAGGCCGGATCATTCCGGTGTGCTGATCGTTTTTTACTGTGGTAGTGCTGATGCCCTTATCATAACGGCATCAATGTGAAATCGCAAGGTCTTACAGGCATAAAAAAACATACATGCCCGTCCCCGTTACAGTAAGCGGGAATCTGAACATACCCGCTCCAGGACGCGAAAAGTGTCCCGGACTGTGCCGGTCATGACCGGAAGGGGAAGGCGTCCCGGATCCAGCGGATTCCCTCTTCCGTCACACAGACGACGTCAAAGCGCATGGGCCGCTGCAGGTCCCGGCCGGTCCTGTGCAGATAATAGAGGGCGGTCCTGCATATGCTCTGCTGCTTGGCCGGGGTGACGGCCTCCGCCGGGTCCCCGCACTGCAGATTCCGCCGGGCCTTGACTTCAAAGAAGACCAGGATCCCGTCGTCTTCGCCGATCAGGTCGATCTCTCCGTCCCGGTCGTGAAAATTGCGGGCCAGGATCCGCACGCCATGCTGCGCCAGGTACCGCGCCGCAGCGTCCTCTCCCATCCGGCCTGTACTCTTTCTGTCCGGAATCTGCGGGCTGCGGAATCCGGCTTCCGCAGGCTCTCCTGTAGTCCGGCAGGGTCCCTCCATGTTCTGGAAAGACTCTGCACCCGCCTGCATCTGTCCCGCTCCGCGGAGCCGGTCCTGCCAGGGACTTCCCTCCAGGATCTTTCCCAGAAAGCTCATGCGGTGGATGGGGCTGGGGCCGTATTCCAGAATAGCCTGGCAGTGGGCCTTTGTTCCGTAGCCCTTGTGGCCGGCAAAGCCATAGGCGGGATATTTCGCGTCCATTTCCTTCATATATCTGTCCCTGGTGACCTTGGCCAGAATACTGGCAGCCGCGATCGAGATGCAGTGCGCGTCCCCCTTGATCACAGGAACCTGCAGGATATCGATCCCCGGGATCGTGACCGCGTCATTGACCAGGACCCCGGGCCGGACAGAGAGCTGACGGACGGCGCCCCGCATGGCTTCATAGGTCGCCTGGAGAATATTGATCTCATCGATCCTGTCGGGGGGTACCATGACGACTGCCCAGGCCAGGGCCTGTTCGCGGATCTGGTCATAGAGGACCTCCCTGCGCTTCTCCGTGACCTTTTTGGAGTCATTGAGATAAGGCAGGACCAGGTCTTCCGGGAGGATGACCGCCGCAGCGGCGACCGGACCCGCCAGGGGCCCCCGGCCGGCTTCGTCGATCCCGCAGACCGGACCATGTCCGCCCGCCCGGCGCACCGCCTCCTGCTCAAACAGCCGCAGCTGCTGTACGCGCTCGAGTTCCGCCCGCATGCGGGCCTCCTTCTTCTCCTTCGCGATCTCTGCCTTTGTCATTTCTTTCTCCTGCCCGTGTTTCTGTCAGATGACGCCCTGCCGCGGCCGGTCCGGTTCTGACGTCCCTGTTCCGGCGAACCTTTTCCGGTGCCGGTCCTGCCCCCGCTCTCCCGTCTCCGGTCCTGACCGCCCTTCCGGGAGCCACCGGCGGGTCCTCTGCCGCTTCCCTGCCTGCCCGGCCTTCCCCGGTCCGGCGATGCGTTTTCTCTGCCTGCTCCGCCGCCTGCCCCGGGACCCGGGCCGGTCTTCTTGCCGGATACGCGGGGCTTCCCCGGAGCTCTGCGGGTCTCTTTTTCCGCAGCGGGCGCCTTCTGTGCCGCCTCCAGCATGGCGGCTGCGTCCTGCGGCCGCTCCAGGGAGACGCGGCCGATCCGGCCGTTCCTGCAGTCGTCGATCAGCATGGCCGCCGCCCGCTCCGCGTCGGGCTCACCGCCCTTCCGCAACAGGCGCCTGGCCCTTGCGATCTCCAGGAGGCGTTCATATTCCGCGGGCATGTCGTAAGCGCCGGAAATACCGCCGGCATCCGCAGGCATGTCATCGGCGCCCGCAGTATCTTCACCGTCCCCGCCCGGCAGGTTTTCTCCCTCCTCCGGTCCGGTGACATCATCTCCCTGCGCTCTGCCCGTCAGGTATTTGTCGCGCACGACGCCGGGATATTCTGCCTCCAGCCAGCGCAGGAGCCAGAGTGCCAGCTCCTGGCGGTCCAGGACCTCGTCCCGGATGGCGCCGACCAGGGCCAGGCGCATGCCGATGGCCTGATCATCGAACTTGGGCCACAGGATGCCGGGTGTGTCCAGAAGCTCCACGCCGCCCCCCAGCCGGATCCACTGCTTGCCCCGCGTGACGCCGGGCTTGTTGCCTGTCTTGGTACTGGCCCGGCCCGCAAAGGAATTGATAAAGGTCGATTTACCGACGTTGGGGATCCCGGCGACCATGGCCCGGAGGGGCCTGCCGACGATCCCGCGCGCCTTGTCGCGGGCGATCTTCTCCCTGCAGGCCTCCTGCACATACCGGCGGACGACCTCTCCCGCCTTCTTCTCGCGGGCATCGGCCGCCACTGCCAGAAAGCCCCGCTCCCGGAAAAAGTCCAGATAGGCCTCTGTCCTCGCAGGATCCGCCAGGTCCGCCTTGCACAGCAGGACCACGCGGCCCTTCCCGCTGCAGAGGGCATCGATGTCAGGATTGCGGCTGCTCATGGGGATCCGCGCATCCACCAGTTCGATCACCAGATCCACCAGGCGGATATTTTCCTCCATCATCCGCCTGGCCTTTGTCATATGTCCCGGATACCACTGTACGTCCATTCAAACCTCCATGTCATACCGTATGCCTTCTGCGCCGGCAGCACCTGCCCGCCGTCATTTCCTTTCCGGGAGGAGTCAGGTGCGGTCGGAAGGGCTGCCGGGCATACCCTCCGGCCATTTCCTGTTCAGATTATTTTATAGAAAAAGAGTGCCGCACCGAACCGGCACAGCACTCCCATGGTGACCATTGCTCGAAAAAGCTCCCGAAGTATTATCGGGGAAAAGTCCGGAGACCGCCCCGCCAGATGACCTCTGAGAGATAATCACTTTTTGCGGTCGTCCAGTCTCGCCTTGACCTTTGCCTTCTTGCCGCTCAGGCCGCGCAGATAGAACAGTTTCGCCCTTCTGACTTTACCTCTGCGGACAACTTCGACGTTCTCCACGTTGGGGGAGTGGATGGGCCAGGTCTTCTCCACGCCGATACCGTTGGAAATCTTGCGGACCGTGAAGGTCGTTCTTGCGCCGCCGCCCTGGATCTTGATCACAGTGCCCTCAAAGATCTGTACTCTTTCACGGGTACCTTCCTTGATGCGGTTGTGGACACGGACAGTGTCGCCGGTCGCGAACTGAGGAACTTCCTTCTTCAGCTGCTCTTTCTCCAGCTCTTTGATGATTTCGAAATTCATAATGATCTCCTTTCCACGCCGGACGTTCTTGCCTCTATATACGGGACGCCGCGCAGGCTGTGCGCTCTCCCCACTCTGAATCAGACAACCGGTAAACGGGCATTGTACTGTCTCCACATAAGCAGTGGATCGCCCGTCCGGTCTGTATGGCAGAGGACCGTCTTAAGTGAACTGAAACCGCGGCTTATGCCGCAAAAAAGTTACACAACGAGAGTAACATACCACACTTTGGACCGATGCGCAAGAAAATTTTTCCTGGCAGCGGACAAATCTTTTTCCGGTCGACGGACAATGCCTTATCCCCGATCAGCGGATCTTTTTGCTGCGGTAGATCCGGTGGATCCCGTCTGCGTCGGGCAGGACGCCCTTCTGGGCCAGCGTGACCGTCTCGCCCTCCGGGCTCCGGATCGCAAGGCCGACCGTATAGCCCTCCAGCAGAGACCTGCTGTAGGGGACGGTCCCGGTGACCGTCACGGTCTGTCCGGGCAGGAGGTCCGACAGCTTCAGGTCCAGGGTCTGGACCCGGATGCAGGTGCCGGTCCTGTCATAGATATACATGCTGACCGGCCAGTCCCAGTACATGGGTGCCTGACCGATATTGCCGAAAGTCATGTGCAGCTGCAGGTCATCATCGATGAAATCCACGGTCGTCTGCAGGCGGCTGAGATAGATACAGTAGCCGACATTCCGCAGGATCATCTCAGAGCCGTTGGTCAGCTGCTGGTCCTCATCCGGACAGACGGGGCCGATAAAGGAGACGTGGCTGCTGCGGATCTGGTCCAGGGTGTCGGACAGGTTCTCCATGAGCAGGGTGTCCACCGGGACCGTGCCGGTCAGCGCGCCGGCGACAGGGGATGTCATCCACAGCTCACCGGCTTCATGATCATTTCTTTTTTCGGCATCCGGCTTCATCGCGGCATTGCTGCTGTCTGCATCAGTTCCACCCGCAGTATTGCCCAAGGTGTCAGCTCCGTCCCCGGCAGGCGCAGACGATGCGTTTCCGAGCGCACTGTTCCAGTTTGCGACAGCCTGTCCGTCGCCGAGCATGTCCCCCCAGCTGCCGCGTCCCTCCACCGGGCCTGCACCGCTGCTGAAGAGAAGGCGGATCCGGCCCTTTTCCGGGAAGGCTTCCTCATACTGCTCCGCATAGAGCTGTCTGGTCTCTGCGGACGGAACGGCGGCGCCTTCGGCATCATGGCCCCACTCGCCGTTCATACCCAGCGAACCGGCCTCCACATAGGCGACGAAGGCGTCCTGACTGCACCAGTCCGCCAGGGCCTGCAGGGCCTCCCGGTGTGCCTGTACAAAGCGTTTACTGGCGTAGTCGGGCGCATAGCCCCTGCCCGCGGCATCCTTGTAGGCATAGCCGTCGCCGGTCTGCTCCATCAGCCAGTCCGGTATGTCTGCGTGCGCATCCTCACCCGGAATATCGCAGACGAAGCGGATGACCGCGTGCTTGCCCGCCCGACGGTACTCATCCAGGTCATACTTCTCTGTGATCCCTTCTGTGTCGAATTTTCCCTCCTGTGGTTCCCAGTCGGCAAAGGACACGGTGACAAAGACCAGGTCCGTATTCGCGCAGTCGTCCGGCTTCAGGGCGTCCGGTGCATAGCCGGTCAGCGGGTTGGCGGGAACATACTCGGAGGCATCATAGAGCACGATGTCATAGAGCTGGTAGCGCCCGGGTACAATATAGATCAGCAGTCCCGCGATCAGGAGCGCCTGGACGGCAATCAGGATCAGCGGAAGTTTTTTGCGTATAAATGGTTTCATACTCCAACCTTGCCGCCTGCAGGAGCGGCAGTACTTGTTCTGTACGTGTGCGAGGTATCCGGGTTCGTATCCTTCCCGCATAGATCAGCGTCTGTGCGGCCGGACGGCTCTCTTTTTCCCATCCGGGGAAACTCCCCCGGCGGGCCCCCTTCTCTGCATGCGGCGGTCCATCCTCGTCAGCCTGTCCCCAAGCCTTGAGAAGACGCCGGCGCCCGGCGCGGCAAAGGCCTCCTGCCGGCCCAGCAGCAGGTAGGGCAGGCGCCTGGTCGACCACTCCAGCCGGACGATGGCGATCGTGAAATAGACGATCGCGCCCGCCATGAAGCCGACGCCGTAATAGGCTGTGTCTCCCCTTGCCGCCTGCCAGATCGTGATCGTGTTGGCCACCAGGGCAAAGGCCCCCGTCGCCAGGACCGACCCGGTGTAGTCCTCAAAGTAGAGGAGGATGAGCATCATGGCGTTGGCGATCGCGTACAGGCCGTAGCCGACACAGAGGGTCCGGAAGATTCCCTTGCCCAGGTCCATCATGCCCAGGGGCAGGACATCCATGATAAAGCCGCCGAAAACGACGAAGAGGACGGTGCAGACTGCCTGCCGGTAGCCGCAGTAGGTCAGCTCCCGGCTGAGCACCTCCACCATGCGGTCCTCCGCCGCCTCGATATCGCTGATCGAGCCTCCGTCGTTGTAGAGGCTGTAATAGCGCCGGTACTCCGGATAAAAGCGGACCTCCACCGATGTCACGAAGCCGATGGTCGTGATCAAAATGGAGAAAAAGGCAGTCAGGGACGGAATGTCATAGCTGGGCGCCGCGTAGAACAGACCCATGATTTTTCTATGAAGAGGGCCGAAATACATGATGACCAGGTGGCCGTAGAGGCCCAGATTCACAAAGACCCCGGTCAGGGCCAGGGTCCTGCACTTGTCAAACCACTGCAGGAAGCTGAAGGGGCTCCCCTCGCCGTGGGGAAAATATCCCAGCATCAGGATGAAATACCAGATGCTCATGATCCCGTAGGACAGGATCACACAGAACATGAGGCTGGTCACGGACCCGCCCCGGAATACCGCCAGCAAAAGCCCCAGGAGAAAACCGGTCAGCATCGAGGAGGCAAATCCCATGGCGATGGCCCGGTAGTCCTTGAGAGCGGACAGATAGTTCATCTGGGTCCAGACCACGATCATGGTGAGCGCGAACCACATGCTGATGATCCGGTAGACAAGCGGGACGCCCGAAAACAGAAGGACGGTGCCGTACAGCACCAGGCAGAGGGGCAGCATGACCGCCAACGCTCCGTAAAAGGAGGGCATGACCCGCTCCCGCTTCTCCTCATAGAGCATATCGGAGATATACCGCGTGAGGATCATATTGAAAAAACTGGAGATAAAGAGGGAGACCAGGAGGCTGTAGGTCAGCATGCAGTTCATGATCTCGCGCTGGTCCTGGGGCATGCCGGCGACCTGGGAGACAAAAGAGATCCCCAGGAGGAGGCAGACGCCCATGACCATGGGCCCGATCGCCACCGCGCCCGCATAGGCGTACGCGCGGCAGAGATTCAGCATTCCTTTTTTCTGAAATAGCCTGTTCAGGCTGAAACCTATGCCTGCCATAGACGGAAAACCTCCTCATAGGTATCCAGATAATTCCGTATCATGTCTTCGTGGCGAAAATACTTCTCCGCCCGTGCCCGGCCCGCGCGGCCCATCTGCAGGCGCCGCGCCCGGTTGCGGCAAAGGTCCTCCATGGCCCTGGCCAGCGCGTGCGGCTGCATGGGCGGGACACAGTATCCGGCCTCGCCGAAGGGGTCGTCCCCCTCGCCCAGGATCAGCTCCTTGCAGCAGCCGACATCCGTCGTCACACAGGGACGGCCGGCCGCGAAAGACTCCAGGACCGAGAGCGGCTGGCCCTCCGAGATGCTGGACAGGACAGTGAAATCAAAGTCTCCCATGTAGTCCAGCACATTGATCGTGCCCATAAATACAGCGTTCCGGATGCCCAGCTGCCGCACGAGTTCCCGGCACTCGCGGGCGTAGTCGGGATCGTCCTCCGGTCCGGCAATATAGAGCTTTGTATCAGGAAAATGCTGCTCCACCTCCGCAAAGGCGTAGAGCATGGTCTTGACATCCTTGATGGGGGCGATCCTCAGGATGGCACCGATGTTGACGGGGCCTTCCTGGTCCCGCACCGGTATGTCACAGAAGCGGTCGTAGTGGATCCCGTTCGCCACTGTCCGGCATCTGGCGGGATCCGCCCCGATCTCCATCTGGGTGCGGCCCGCTCTCGCGAAGAGGCTGGTCACCAGGGTGGCGCCGTCGTAGGCCGCCGACGACAGCATATAGAAAAAGCGGATCCACAGGTCCTTGAAGTCCGGCAGGACCCAGTCCGCGCGGATGATCTCCTCCTCGCGCTCGCGGGTGTAGATCCCGTGTTCTGTCAGCAGAAAAGGAACCTGACAGCGCCAGGCGCCCAGTCTGGCCAGCACCCCGGCATAGCCGGTCGCGATCGTATGGTAGACATCCGCCTTCGGCACATCCGCGCAGAGCACCTGCAGAAGTGGCAGCAGCATGGACCTGACCGTGTGAAAATAATCCGAGAATGCCGTGTAGGGATATTTGGTCCGGCAGATATCCGTGAGAATGTCCACAAAATATTCACTGGAAAGAAAATCGACCGGCGTGATCCCCCTCTCCTGGAAGATCCGGAACAGGACCTCCCAGTCCGGTCTCGCACATTCCACCAGGTCGTGCATGGCACGCAGCTCCGTCTCATCGAAACGCAGCCCCCGGGCGGGACGCGCGGCGCGCGGTCCCTCCGTGCCGGTCAGGGAGATCTCCCGGATCTCCACCACGTTGTCCGGCAGCGTATAGCGGAACTGTCCGTTCTGGGACGGATCCGAATTGATGGCCCAGACCACAAATTCATGCTGGGGCATCGCCTGTATATACTGATGCATCCAGGAGGAGACGCCGCCAGTCACATAGGGGTAGCATCCCTCCAGGATCACACATATCCTCATAGTTTTCCTCCAGAACCCGCAGGCCGCTGCCTGCCGGCTGATTCCCCTCTGTCGGGTGATCCCTGTCTCCGGCGCCGGTCTGCTCCCGTCTGCCTGGCGGAACCGGGCAGCAGCTGCCGTCGGAACCCGTTTATCTGGTGATCTCGATCTCCAGCTCCGGGCTGTTTGCCTTCACCAGATACAGACCGTCCGCCGCATCGCTGATGGAACCGCCGGAGATCCTTCCCGGCCGGCCTTCGTTGATGCGCAGGTAGAACCAGGCCTCGTCGCAGAAACCGCCGAGGGACAGATGGATCCCCCTGGCAGTATCTTCCCGGCGGACCTGCAGCGCGTCGTAGCGCTGGACCGCGCCGGTCAGCTCGCTCCCCGTCAGATTCCTCATCTGGGGCAGGGCGCTGTGCAGCCACTCGGCGTAGTCCGTCAGCCGCCTGAACAGCTCCGTCCAGCCCAGGGCCGCGCCGCGGTCCGTGTCCAGACAGTCGTCCGGATGCTGGAAATGGGTGTTCACACAGTGAAAATACAGCTCACTCATGGCCGCCGTGCGCATATAGTCGTCCAGCACATAGCCCGAGATGATCCTGGGGGTCTGGACCATGCCGTCCTCCGTGACCGTAAAGTCCTGTGAATAGGAGACATCGTTGTCGTCGGGGAGGTAGAGAGAGGCTATGGCCCGGATCTCCGGGAAGTCCTCGGCCAGGAGCTTTCTGCCCTCCTCCGAGATGATGTTCGAAGGCGGCACATAGACGTGGAACTCCTCGTCCGGGAACAGCTCGTGGCAGAAACCGTCCAGCTCCGTCAGCGAATCCCGCATGGCATCCACGCTGACCCACTGCCGGTAGGAATCATACATGCCCAGGTAATCGAAATTCTCCGGGACCAGGGGCATGTGGTTATAGCCGTGGAAGCCCAGTTCGCCGCCCTCCCGCAGGAGCATATTGCCGAAATACTGGAAGCGCTGGATATCCTTGTTGCGCGGGAAAACACCGTCCACCTGGGCGGAATAATCTTCGATCACCAAGCCCGTGTAGCGGATGTTGTATTTTTTAGCCAGGTTGTAGACATCCTTCCACCAGTGGTGGGTGTAAAAGTCGCGGATGTCCATCCCGAACTCATGCTGAATAAACTGACTGTCTCCCTCCGGAACCGGCGACGGGAAGTCATCGATGTACCAGGTTGAGCCGTTGATGACCGGCCAGATACAGCTGTCCTCCAGAAGGGAATAGGCGGCGCAGTGGAAGCCCCGGTAGGCCTTCTCCAGAAATCCCATGTTGTCAAAGACGACCACCCCTTTCCCCACCGGGCGGCGCCAGATCAGAGGTGTCTGCGAGACACCCGCGGCCTCCAGAAAGACCTCACAGCTGTCATCCAGCGTCACCTCCAGCGAGGACTGATAGGGATCGGTGATGGACAGGTCCCGCTCAGAACCTGGCATGATATCTTTGACAAAATGCAGTCCCTCGACCGTCGCCAGGGCATTCTCCACACCGGTGATCCCCAGCTGCGGTGCGATCGACAAGAAGGTTCCCTCATTGAAGGGCGGATACAGAAAGAGCAGGGAATGCCCCTCCATGACCCAGTTCAGGAGTGAATTCAGGTTTCTGCCCAGCCTGCTGAGGTCTGTCACGGACAAAACGACAGTATCTATTCCCTTCAGATCCGCCGCCGTAAATTTCTTTGCCTTCTGCTCCGTCCACGGGATCCTCATCTGGGACAGGATGGCCCGCATCTCATTGCGTCCCTCCCGGCCGGTTCCGTCGTCCTCCCAGACGACAAGAGTCCCGGCCTTTTCCGGTGTGACCTCGCCCGAAAAATCGGACTCCCCGAGGATGCTGACCGAGCTGCTGCTCGATCCGTACAGGACATTTCTGCCGACGGACAAAACGACAGCGAATAAGAGCAGATAGACAAAAAGAATTTCCAGCAGCTGCGCAAACCGGAATTTTTTATTTCTTTTCATAGGCTTTTGTGATATTGAGTTTCACTCGCGGGCATTCGCGCGGACATAATGTGAAAAAAGCTGCCCTTACGGGCATCCATGTCCGGCGCGCAGGGCTCGCAGGAAAATCCTGAATCAAACAGCTTCCGCCTCCTGAGTGGACCAGAATGCAACCTGATCCCGGGCGGAAGGTGACAGGTAGATTTCCCTGTCCCGGATTGTTTTAATGATCTGTGCTATGCCTTTTCCATCCCGGCGGAGGACCCTGGCATCCAGGATCATGAGATAGCCGTCCTCCCGGTCCGGTTCATCTTTTACCAGCGCGCGTCCCGCCTTTTCCGCGGCTCCGGCGTCCTGCTGGTCCAGGCAGATCCCGCCCAGCCGTTTCAGCAGAGATGCACGCCTGGAATACATGCCGGCCCCGGTATTGGTCCCGGCCTTTCCTGTCTGTCCGGATCTGGTCCCGGCTGTTTTTCCGCCGCGGGCCTTCTCCTCCCAGTCGAGATTCCGGAGGGCCTTCTCGAGCATTTCACGGCAGTGGGCGATCCGCATGTCCCGCTCGGAGTTTTCCGGGATCCCGCTCCGCAGATATTCCTCATCCAGGTCCGCGAAGGCCAGGATGGTCGCCGTATCGGAAGGGGCTGCCTGCAGCTTTTTCTCCATGTCCGCGATGCGCTGATTATAGGCGCTGCGCAGCTCGACCAGGGCGGTCACCGCATAGTGGACGACCTCTGTGTCATCGTTGACGCCGGCAGTCCGCAGCGGTTTCACAAAGGGCGCAGCCCCCGTGTGCAGGACGGACAGGAGCAGGCTCCTTCGCTGCACGGGCGTGCCAAAGGCCAGCACATCCTCGATCGGCAGGACACTGGAAATGTCCTCCTCGTCCATGCGGATACTGCGGTAGACCTCATCCGTGATGCCGAACCGTCCGGTCCCGGGCTCCTCATCCGCCTTTTCTCCGCCGCGGTAATGGAGCTCCGCCGCGACGGCGCAGGCCGGCCCCCACAGGGGCAGGAAGACCGCCAGCCACAGTATGGCAGAGGGAATATGCAGGATTCCTCTTATCCATCCCGCCACGATGGCGGCTGCCGCGCAGATATGTAAAATGATCAATAGGATCGTCATGAAAGTACCCTTTCCCGCAGGGATGCCGCGTCAAGGGCATCCTGCAGCAGTCCGCAGAGGATGGAGAAATGGTTCATGTACCAGGTGCTGTACTGATCCTGCCCGGCCTGCTCGACTGCTACGATGAGTTCCATTTCCTTCCGGCCGTTCCCGCCGGTCTTCTGCGCCCGCGAATAACGAACCATGGACGCGTACATGGGCACATCCTCCTGGAGTTTTGTATTCTTCCAGATCTTCCCGTCCCGGATCACATGCATCATCTCCGGGCAGACCGCCGTGTCGATAGATGTCCTGAGGGCGTTTTCGCGGCAGCATGACAACAGATCTGCCTTCCGGCCGCGGCCGTCAAGCTGGTAGAAGGTGACCGTCTCATTCTCCAACAGGGACCGCATGACCCCGACTGCCTCCACAAAGACGGCCTCCGGTGTCCGCTGGTTCATCCTCTGTACCGCGCCGTAGAGCTTGGCATAGCTCTCCTCCTCACTGAGGATCTGGGTGCGCAGTTCAGCTCGCTCACTGACGCTGGTGCGGTAGGCTTCATTCAGGAAGAGATATTTGCTGCGGATCAGGGCATTCTCCGCGGAAACAGACTTTCGCTCCTGCACATGCTTCTGATTGGTGTAGCCGCTGATGATCCCCGCCGTCAGATAGTAGACAAAAGGGATCCAGTTCTCCACATTGTAGAACAGCAGGAGGCCGGAGGTTCCGATCTGAGCGTAGCGGATGACCAGCACGATGCATTCCAGCAGCGCCGCCGTGGTCCCGATCATCAGGCCGTGCATCATGCCCATCAGGACGACAAAGAGCAGACGGACATCAACGATCTTGAAGTAGACGGATTCGGAGGTGATCCTGCTGAGCGCCTCCGCCAGGATAAACATGACCACAAGGTCCAGCGCAGGAACGACCAGACTGCCGAACCGGTTGGACAGAGCCGTCAGGGCCCTCCTGAAGGGGCTCTGGGACCTGGCGCGCTCCTGCAGGCCGCTGTACTGGGCGGCGATCGCAGTGTGCCAGTTGACACGGACCGGATATCTGCAGAAGTCTGTGAGCTGTCCGTCACAGGCCTCATCGCCCGTCACCGGGATCCGGAAGCGGACTGTTCCCCTGCCCGGGCCGGCACCGGCGCGCTGTGGAGCTGCCTTTTCCTCGTCTGCGAGGACCACTTCAGCCCCCGGGCAGACCGTGAGCAGAATATCCCGCAGGCCGGACGGGCTTCCCCCGGTTCCGTCCGCTGCGTAAATGCCGGAGCTGAAACCGGTCTCCGATGTCATGCGGAGCAGCATGGCGGTCAGGTCCATCACGGGCAGGACCGATATCTGACGAATGCCTCCCGCCGTTAGCCGGACGGTTTTCTGCTGTTCCATGGCCCGGAAGATCCGGTCCAGACGTCCTTTTCCGGACCCGGTCCCCGTCATCAGGGGCAGCCGGACGACAGTGATCCCCGAGGCATCCTCATCGCCCATCGTATGGCCGTATTCTCCGATCAGTTTTCTGTAATCGGTCGGATCCGTGCTCTCCGTAAGGACGATCAGCCGCTCCACGCCCGCATTAGCGCAGAGTGTCAGGACAGTCTCCAGACTCTCCCCCTCGTCGGCCGCACGTCCCCCGTCCGCACATCCCGTCACGTACCAGACAGCCCGGATCTGGCCCAGCTCAAATACCCTGGCAAAATCTTCGTCCTGCGGGCCGGCGGAAAAAGTCCGGACGGCATCGGGAATATCTCTATCCCCTTTCTCCGCGTCCGCGCCTGTCAGCAGGACGGAGAAGGTTCCCGCAATATATCGAAGGGCTTCCTCGGAAAAAAAGCCCGTTTTCCCTGTAATAAGGATCTTATCCATATAGACACCTGTGTGATCCGGTCTTATTCATCGGGGATGAGCCCCACATGGCCGGAGATATAGCAGCGGAAGCCCTCTTCCGCACAGTATTCAAGGATCTCCACCTCGACATCCGGATCCGTCGTGTATTCCAGCAGGAATACTTCCAGACCCGCCCGGCTGCACCGGTCCAGATAATCCGTGAAGTATTCACGTTCCTCCCGGCTCTGTTTACCGAACCTGTCGCGGTCATAGTCCAGGATCGAACTGAACACCGTCTCCTGATTGACGCCCAGGATCAGATCCTCCCGTCCCTGATCCAGCAGCTCTGTCACAAACACATCCGCGCCGTTGATCAGGACCGGCAGGTCCTGACTCCGGTAGGACTCCAGAATGCTGCAGAGCGCTTCAAACACCTGCGCCGGGGCTGTCCGGATCTTTTTGCTCTCCCGGACATGGGCGTAAATGTCCAGATTGTCCAGAAACAGGCCGTCGATCTGCGGATCTGCATCCAGAATGCGGTCTGTCAGCTCCTCCGTGACCAGCTTCTGCCACTCCGGTCTGGTCACATCGACCCAGAATTCCTCCGGCCAGTTCTCATAACGGTCCAGGCAGCAGTCGCTGTAATCATCAAAATAGGACCGGCTCTCTTCGATGGATCCGACATTCAGATAGGAGTAGACTGTGTGGCCGGTGGCATGGAGCTGGGCCAGCTGGTCGGACCGGAGCTCCTGCGCATCCACGACCACCATGTCGTAGCCCTCAAAAAGATCCATGGAAAAGGTCGTCGCGTCTACGCCCAGAAAGACCCCGTAGCTCTCTTCTGTCGTATCCTGTCCGGTATATTCCCTGTCCATCTTTCTGCCGCACCTCATCAGGATCAGGAGGACACAGAGACCCAGGAGAACAAGGGCCGTCCGCAGGGCGAAGGCCCTCCGGTTACGGCGTATCCGCCTGATGATCCTGGTCAGTTGTTTCTTTTCCTTCATTTTTGTCCCTCGGGGCTTCCCGCATGTTATTCATCTGCTCTCCCCGCCGGGGTTCCGTCCGGGAAATGCTGTCGATCGACGATTCCTGTCGTATCCTCTCCTGCTCCTGCGCTTTTCTCTTTTCCTCGCGCCGCAGACGCCTTTCCTCCAGCCGCCGGCGCCGCTCGATCCTCTTGCGCCGGGCCTCCATGATCTCCGGATGGTCCTGCACGAATTTCTCATAGAGGTCGGGGCGCTTCTGCAGGGTCACCGCCAGTGACTGTTCAAAGCGCCATTCCTCGACGCGGGCATGGTCGCCCGAGAGCAGGACCTGCGGCACTTCCATGCCGCGCCAGACGGCCGGCCTGGAATACTGCGGATACTCCAGCAGCCCGTTCATAAAGGAGTCCGTGTCGGCGGAATCGTTGTTCCCCAGGACCCCGGGGATCATGCGGGACACGGCATCGATGATGACCATGGCCGGCAGCTCACCGCCGGTCAGGACGAAATCGCCGATCGAGACCTCCTCGACCCCCAGTTCCTCCAGGGCGCGCGCATCGATCCCCTCATAGTGTCCGCACAGAAGGATCAGCTCAGGTTCGGCGGCCAGCTCCTGCGCCATCCGCTGGTCGAAGATCCTGCCCCGCGGTGACATGTACAGGACCCTGGCCCT
Organism: uncultured Lachnospiraceae bacterium; assembly: GCA_902781215.1. GTDB lineage: Bacteria > Bacillota > Clostridia > Lachnospirales > Lachnospiraceae > CAG-791. The sequence goes on along the minus strand of CACZIO010000001.1, from coordinate 65,234 downwards.
GCGCTGCTGTCTGGCGGCGACCTGTTCCTGCACTGCTTCGCAGCAATCAAAAACAGGCTGCGCCTGCATCAGCATGCCGGCCCCGCCTCCATAGGTATAATCATCGACTCTGTTATGCCTGTTCTGCGTAAAGGCGCGGATATCCACCGCACTGACCTCGACAAGCCCCTTCTGCGCCGCCCGCCCGAGGATGCTCTCTCCGAGCGCGTCCGTGACCATACCCGGAAAAAGCGTCAGCACATGAAAGCGCATCAGAGATCCTCCAGTCCCGGCATGATATAGACGGTCATATACCCCTCTTCAGGTCTGACCTCCAGGATGCAGTCGTCGATCGCCGGAAGGAGCAGGTCTTTCTGCCCGGGCCTTGCGACCGCATAGACGTCATTTGCGCCGGTCTCAATCACATCGCGGAAGGTGCCGATCTGGACCCCTTCCTGCGTCAGGACCCGGATCCCGATCAGGTCCGCCACATAGTATTCGTCCTCCTCGAGAGGAATGGCGTCCTCTCTGTCGATCTCGAGCGAAAAGCCGCGGAGTTTCTCCACATCCTCGATGCGGTCCAGTCCCTCGAAGCCGAGGATCACGAATTTTTTAAAGAACTTCACACTCCGGATCACCAGACGGCGCTCCTCCCTCGGAGTCACCAGGATCACATCCTCCAGATCCAGAAAGCGGTCGGGAAACTGCGTCGTCGGAAAGACCTTGACCTCCCCGCGGAGGCCATGGGTCGATGCGATCACGCCGACCTGAAAACGTTCTGTCAATTCTCTGTCCATATATCTGCGGTATGGTCCCCCGTTTTCTTTAAAGCGAATAAAAGGGCGGCTGATTACGCCGCCCTTATTTTATCCTGACTCAATCGATGTCCACATCGATCCGGTAGTCCTCCTGGGAGGAGGCGGCCTTCACGACAGACCTGATCGCCCTGGCGATCCTGCCCTGTCTTCCGATCACCTTTCCCATGTCCGAAGGTGCCACGTGGAGCTGTACCCGAATGTTCCTGCCCTCTTTTTTCTCGGTCACGACCACTTCCTCGGGATGATCCACCAGCGCCTTCGCAATCACTTCAACCAATTCTTTCATAGACAATCCTTCTCGGAGCCGGCAGCCTGCTGCCGCCTCGTACTCTCTGGCTGGTGATAAATGAAGAACACGATGTCAATGCATTCTTATTTAATACCGGCCTGCTTGAACAGTTTTTTGACGACCGTTGTGGGCTGTGCGCCATTGCTGAGCCACTTCTTTGCTGCCTCGACATCGACATCAACAGTGCCGGGATCGGTGTTGGGGTTGTAGTGTCCGATGGTGTCGATTGCTCTGCCGTCCCTGGGGGTGGAAGCATCCGCAACGACGATCCTGTAAAGCGGGACCTTCTTCTCACCGATTCTTGTAAGTCTGATTTTTACTGCCATTTTTCTTTCCTCCTCATGGATCTGCCGGCTGTGCCGGCTCTTTTTCTTTTTGACTGTTAGGTTTTCAGCTGCTTGTTAGCGTTTTTGAAACAGATTCAGCGCTGTGCCGCCCGTGCGCGACGGACTGCGGCTATTCAAGCACCGGAACGGCTGCCCCGGTGGAACCGATCAGAGTTGAACTGTCATCTATGTCAAGCGGCCGGTCTGCCGCCTGAAACCTTTTAAAAGGGGAAGCCGCCTCTCCGGCCCGGCATACCGCCGCCCATCAGGCCTCCGAAGGGGTTCCTGCCCCTGCGGCGTCCGCCCATGCCGCCCATCTGCTTCATCATCTTCTGCATCTGATTGAACTGCTTGATGAAGCGGTTGACGGTGGCGATGTCACAGCCGGATCCTTTGGCGATCCTGAACTTGCGCTGGGGGTTCAGGAGCTTGGGATTGGAGCGCTCCTGCGGGGTCATGCTCAGGATGATGGCCTCCGTCTGTTTGAGCTGCTTCTCATCGATGGCGCCCTCGAGCATGTCCCGGCTCATGCCGAGGCCCGGAAGCATGGACAGGATACTGCTCATACCGCCCATCTTGCGCATCTGCTTCATGCTCTCGAGGTAGTCGTTGAAATCGAACTTGCCCTTGCGGACGCGGCTGGCCATGTCGCGGCTCTTTTCCTCGTCCTCCTTGTCCAGAGCCTCCTGGGCCTTGTCGATCAGGGTGAGCACGTCGCCCATGCCCAGGATCCTGCCGGCCATTCGGTCCGGATAGAACTGTTCGATGTCGGAGAGCTTCTCGCCCATACCGACATAGAGGATGGGCTTGCCGGTCACTGCCCGGATGGAGAGCGCCGCACCGCCGCGGGTGTCGCCGTCCATCTTGGTCAGGATCACGCCGTCGACGCCGACCTTCTCGTCGAAGGTCTTTGCCACGTTGACCGCCTCCTGGCCGGTCATGGCATCGACGACCAGGACCGTGTGGTGGACTGTCACCGCTTCCTTGATCTGCGCGAGCTCGTCCATCATCGCCTCATCGATCTGCAGACGGCCGGCGGTATCCAGGATGACGACCGTCTCGCCGTTTTCCCTGGCGTGCCGCATGGCGGCCTCTGCGATGGCGGCGGGTCTGGTCCCGTCCTCCATGGCGAAGACATCGACGCCCTGCTTTTCGCCGTTGACCTGGAGCTGTTTGATGGCGGCAGGCCGGTAGACATCGAGCGCGACCAGCAGGGGCTTTCTGCCCTTGGACTTGAATTTTCCGGCGAGCTTGGCGGCTGTGGTCGTCTTACCTGCACCCTGCAGACCCGCCATCATGATCACCGTGGCGTCCCTGCCCGGCTCCAGTGTGAGCTCGGTGGTCTCCGATCCCATCAGCCCGGTCATCTCCTCGTTGACGATCTTGATGACCATCTGGCCGGGATTGAGGCCGTTCATGACATCGGCGCCAATCGCCCGCTCCTCAACCGAGGCGACAAACTTCTTGACGACCTTGAAGTTGACATCCGCTTCGAGCAGGGCCATCTTGACCTCGCGCATGGCCGTCTTGACATCGGCCTCCGTGAGACGTCCCTTGCCGCTCAGATTCCGGAACACCTGATTCAGTTTGTCTGTCAGACTCTCAAAAGCCATTCAATCAGCTCCTTTCGTCATTCCAGATCGTCGCGGATCTGCTGTGCGATGGCGCGCACCTGCGCCGCGAGCTCCTCGCGGCCGGTCGCCGCACCGGCTGCCTCACAGAGCCTGTCCGCGGCCTCCCGCAGGTCCCGGAAGCGGCGGATCATGCCCAGCGTTTCCTCATACCTCTGCATCAGCGCCGTTGTCCTGCGGACAAGATCGTGCACTGCCTGGCGGCTGATCCCCTCCTGCTCCGCGATCTCATTGTAGGAGAGATTTTCATAGACGGCCAGCTCGTAGATTTTCTGCTGATGTGCAGTGAGAAGCTGTCCGTAAAAATCATAGAGCAGCCCCTGTTCGACAATTTTTTCCATACCTGACGTATTGTAACGGTGCGGGATGAGCTTGTCAAGCAAATTTTCTTGACCTGCCATAAATATTTGTAAAAAAAACAGCTCTGCAAAAAAATACAGTCCACATCCCCGGAAAGGAGTGGACTGCAGCGTTCTGTGCGCCCCGCCGGATCTGCCCGGCGGACGGACCGCACATGACGATCACCGGATATCGAGCGTTCCCTTCATATCCAGTCTGGAATACATGATGCTGTTGCCCGGGACACCCTCCATGCCGGCTTCCGAGCTGTATTCCCAGATCGCGAAGCTGTAGGGGAAGGTGACGGCCTCATCGTGGTCGATCAGCCAGCGCTCATACTGACTGACCTCCTCCAGGTCGATCTTGGCGGCGAAGGTATAGGGATCCGCCCCGATCACGGGGGTCATCCCCTCATCCTCCAGCATTTCACAGAAACTCCGGACCATCCCGGTCCAGACCTCCTTCTCCTTCCCGTCAGCCTGGAAATCCTCTCTCGGCCGCAGCCGCAGGACCAGGTCCGGCTTGTCCTCCTGGTCCCCGACCTGCTCCCTGATGGTATCCATGGCTTCCTGCATCACGTCCCCGCCGGCAGGCCCCGAGACCTCCAGGCATATTGCGTAAGGCAGATCCCTGTCCATGGCATTGCTGCGGTTCCGCTCAAACTGCTGGTCCGCGGTAAAGCCGCTCTCCGTGATCGTCCCTGCGGCAAGGGTCACCTCCGCGACCCCGCTGTCGCCCAGGCGGTCCCAGTCGACCTTGCCGTTGTGGTCTGACAGCAGCACCCCCTGCCGGATCTCCAGGGAAGGAGTCTCCCCGGTATAGGAGACCTCGCCGTCCTCATAGGTCAGAAGTCCCGGCTCAAGAACCGTCTTTTCGATCTTGTCCGAGACCGGATAAAAGAAATATCTGCCCCGGAAGACAACGACGATGTTGTCGTCAAACAGTTCTCTCAGCACCTGCGCGGAGCTCTTTCCCGATTCCAGTGAGGACCGGATCCGGAGGCGCAGCTCCTCCTCTCCATCCTCCGCCGCATCCCTGCGGATGTTCTCGATCTGCTGCTCCGTGTATACCTTGCCGAATCCCCTTGTTCCCTTGGCCCTCAGAGAAATGATGGCGATCAGGGCGACCAGGAGGGACAGGATGGTCAGACAGCTCATGAAAATGATGTTGACAAAATACAGCGTGTGGCGCTGTTTTGAACCTTCACCTGTTTCTTTTTTCTGATTCGGGTTCTGTCTGGATTTCTGATTCATGAAAACCTCTCATCACGATGCGACTGTACCTGAATTTCCAGGGCCATCCCCGCCCTTGGGCTTTTACGCTGATCCGGCGCATCCCGCCTGCAGCGCTCCGCCCGCAGAGCCGGGGGCAGGAGGCAGGTTCAGCTCCGGGTCCTGACCAGGCGCGGCCTGTAGCCGTTCTCCTCAAGGACCGAGATGATCTGCTTTTTGTGGGCTGTCCCGAAGGCCTCGAGAGTAATGCGGAGCTCGACGGCCGCGTTGCGGTTGATGGTCACGAACTGGTTGTGCTCGAGCTTGATGACATTGCCGTTGACATCCGCGATCAGGCCGGATACCCGGTGCAGCTCGCCCGGCTTGTCAGGCAGCAGGACGGAGACCGTAAAGATCCTGTCGCGCAGGATCAGGCCCTGCTGGACGACCGACGACATGGTGATGACGTCCATATTGCCGCCGCTCAGGACACTGACCACCTTCTTGTCCCGGCCGTCGATGTGGCGGAGGGCCGCCACGGTCAGAAGGCCGGAGTTCTCGACCACCATCTTGTGGTTCTCGACCATGTCCAGGAAGGCCGTGACCAGCTCCTGGTCGGGGACCGTGATGACTTCATCCAGGTTCTGCTGCAGATAAGGGAAGATCCTGCTGCCCGGCGTCTTGACCGCCGTGCCGTCCGCGATCGTATTGACCTGGGGAAGCGTGACGACCTCCCCCGCCTCCAGGGAGGCCTTGAGGCAGGCCGCCCCCTCAGGCTCCACCGCGATCACCTTCACATTGGGCTTGAGGAGCTTGGCAAGCGTCGAGACGCCCGTCGCCAGGCCGCCTCCGCCGACAGGGACCAGGATGATGTCCACCAGCGGCAGGTCCTTGATGATCTCCATGGCGATCGTCCCCTGACCGGTCGCGACGTCCGGATCGTCAAAGGGATGGATAAAGGTATAGCCGTGCTCCTGGGCCAGGGCATGCGCGTGCGCCTCGGCATCGTCATAGACATCGCCGTGCAGGACGACCTCGGCGCCCAGCGCCTTGGTCCGGTTGACCTTGATCAGGGGCGTCGTCGTGGGCATGACGATCACCGCCCTGGCCCCGAACTCCCGCGCCGCATAGGCCACGCCCTGGGCGTGGTTGCCGGCGGACGCCGTGATCAGGCCTCTGGCCCGCGCCTCCTCCGACAGCGTGCTGATCTTGTAGTAGGCCCCGCGCACCTTGTAGGCGCCGGTTCTCTGCATATTCTCGGGCTTGAGATAGACCTTTCCCCCGGTCTGCTCGCTGAAATAATCCGAATAGATCAGTTCTGTGTCCAGGGTCACACGGTTGACGGCTTCGCAGGCCTCCTCGAACTTTTTCAGGGTGAGGGGCGCCTCTGTCAGTTTTGTTGTTGCTCTTTCTGACATGGTGGTTCTCTCTTTCTTTCAAATGCATATCTATAAGGATTATTGGCGCTACTTAGGGTTAATCCTCACTTTCATTGACGGAGCGACAGTCAGGACTGAGGACTGCACCTCTCTGGCGAGTGAATAGGGCGGAGTCTTAGATGTACTTGCCGGAAAACGGGCGGAGGGAGGGTAAAATGCACGGCCCTCTCGGCCGGGCATTTTAGCGCATCGCCTGTCTGAGTATCCCGTGTCTTCAACACGGGATACGAGTTAAAGCGGCACTCCTGGAGCCCGTTTTCCGGCTTAGTACATCTTGACGACGAACTCCTGAACGAGCAGAGAGGTGCAGCCGCAAGTCCGTCACTGAGTCTCTAACAATGAGGCGGGCTGCTTCAGTCCCTGTAGAACAGCGCATCCACATACTCATCCGGGTTGAACCGCTGCAGGTCTTCGATCTTCTCTCCGACACCGATGAACTTGACCGGGACGCCGACCTCGGACTGGACGCCGATGGCGATGCCGCCCTTGGCCGTCCCGTCCATCTTGGTCAGGACAATGCCGGTGAGGTTGGTCACGGAGGCAAACTCGCGGGCCTGGGAGATGGCGTTCTGGCCGGTGGCCGCGTCCAGGACGACCCAGTTCTCGCGATAGCAGTCCGGGAACTCCCGGGTGATGATGCGGTCGATCTTGGACAGCTCGTTCATGAGGTTCTTCTTATTATGCAGGCGGCCCGCCGTGTCGCACAGGAGGATGTCGATCTTCCTGGCCTTGGCCGCCTGGACGGCGTCGTAGACCACGCTGGCGGGGTCGGACCCCTCTGCGCCGCCGATGATGTCGACGCCGGCGCGGCGGGCCCATTCCGTGAGCTGTTCATTGGCGGCCGCGCGAAAGGTGTCGGCGGAGGCGATCAGGACGCGCTTGCCCTGGCGCTTGTAGTTGGCGGCCAGCTTGCCGATCGAGGTCGTCTTGCCGACGCCGTTGACGCCGATCACCAGGACCACGGCGGGGCCCTGCTCAAAGTCATAGGCGTCCTTCCCCTGCTTCATGCGGTTGCGGATGCCCAGGATCAGCTCCTGGCGGCAGTCCGCCGCATAGCGGATCCGCTCGGCGCGTACCTCCTCCCGCAGGTGGTCCAGGAGTTCCTCGGTCGTGCGCACGCCGATGTCGCCCATGATCATGGTCTCTTCCAGCTCGTCATAGAAATCTTCCGTCACCTTCTCATAGGAATTGAAGATCTGATCCATGCCGTCCGTGAAGTTGTCCCTGGTTTTTTTCAGTCCGGCCTTGAGTTTTTCAAAAAAGCCCATACATCTGCTCCTTCATTATATTCTTTGTCTGTCCGGTCACGCCGTCTCAGTCCGCAATATCCTTGTCATCGATGAGGTCGACGCTGACCATGGCGGAAATACCCTTCTCCTGCATGGTGATGCCGTAGAGCCGGTCCGCCTGCTCCATGGTCCCGCGGCGGTGGGTGATGACGATAAACTGGGTGCTCTGCGTCAGGTTGTGCAGGTACTGGGCAAAGCGCCCGACATTGCTCTCGTCCAGGGCCGCCTCGATCTCGTCGAGGAGGCAGAAGGGAGAGGGCTTGAGGCTCTGGATCGCGAACAGCAGGGCGATCGCGGTCAGGGCCTTCTCGCCGCCGGACAGCTGCATCATGTTCTGAAGCTTTTTGCCGGGCGGCTGGGCGATGACGCGGACGCCGGCCTCGAGGATGTCGGCATCCTCCAGGAGCTCCAGCTGGCCCTGGCCGCCGCCGAAGAGCTCCTTGAAGACACGGTCAAAAGCCTTCTGGATATCCGCGAACTGCTGACGGAACTGCCTGCGCATGGCCTCGTCCAGTTCCGTCACGATCTTCTCCAGGGAGGCAGCCGCCTCCGTGAGGTCGTCGTGCTGGCCCTTGAGGAAGGTGTAGCGCTCCATGAGTTCCTTGTATTCATCGATCGCGCCCACATTGACACTGCCCAGGGCCTTGATCTGCTGGCGGAGACCTGCGATCTCCTTTTTCATACCAGCCAGGTCCGTCAGGGTCTCGTCGCGGAGGGCGGCGGCATCGGCCGGCGTCACCTCGTACTCCTCCCACATATAGGAGGCCTTCTGTTCCACGGCCTCCTCGACCCGCTCCAGGCGGGAGCTGAGCCGGTAGCACTCCTTGTCCAGGCCGGCGATCACCTCGGCTGTGCTCTCGCGGTCAGCCCGGGCCTCCTCCTGGTCCCTGAGGACCGCGTCATTTTCTTCCCTGAGCTGCTGCAGGGTCTCCTCATCCCCGGTCCTTGTTCCCTCGGAAGATGCCGCCTCCTCGCGCAGCTGCCGGATCTTCTCCGTATTGGTCTCTATGACGGCGCGGTCGCTTTCCGATCCCTGTCGGACCTCGCCGTACTGGGTCCGCAGGGTCTCCAGTTCACCGCGGATTCGGGTGATATTCTGCTGCAGGAAGCGCAGCTCCTGGTCTGTCCGGCTGCGCAGAAGCTCCTGGGAGGAGACCTGCGCCGCATCCGCCTCTTCCTGCCGCTGCAGGCCTTCCAGCTTCTCCTGGAGCACCGCGCTCTCCTCTGTCATGCTCTGTTCCGCGGCTTCGCTCCTGTGCAGGTCCTTTTCAGCGGCCTCCAGGTCCGCGGCCGCCTGCCCGGTCCGCTCCTGCAGGGCGCGCAGCTCCTGGCGCAGGGTCTCTGCAGAGCCCTGGGCCTGCCGGCGCTTCTCCTCCTCCTGCTGGATCCGGACGCGGAGGGTGTTCTGGCTGATGAACTTCTCCTGCAGGGTGCGCTTGTTCTCATCGAGCTTTCTGCGCAGGACATTGCGGCTCTCCTTGGTATCTTCGATGGCCTGTTCCTGGCGCTCCACCTCGCGGCGGAATTTCTCGGTGCTGGCTGCCAGTTCCTCCATCTCCCGGCGTCTGCCCAGAAGATTGCTGGCATTGCGAAAGGTGCCGCCGCTGATGGCACCGCCCGGCGCGAACAGCTCGCCCTCCAGGGTGACCATACGGACACCGCGCCCGCTCCCTCTGGAAGCGGCGACCGCGTGGTCAAAGGTATCCACGATCACAGTCCTGCCCAGGAGGTTTTTGGCTACATCCTCGCAGCCCTGTGACGCCCGGACCAGCGTGTCCGCTGTCCCGATGACGCCCGGCTCCCGCAGGACGCCGGTGTCCCTGAGCCCGCTGCTGCCCCGGATCCCGGAGAGGGGCAGGAAGGTCGCGCGCCCGGCGCGCTCCCGCTTGAGGATCTCGATCAGGCGGCGGGCGGTCTTTTCATCCCGGGTGACGATATTCTGGATACTGCCGCCCAGGGCGACCTCGATGGCGGTCTCATACTGCTTGTCCGTGGTCAGAAGCTCCGCGACAGACCCGATGATGCCCGGCTCTCTGGACTTCTCCTGCATGACACGCCGGACGCTGCCGCCGTAGCCCTCGTAGCGCTCCGCCAGGTTGGTGATGGCATCCAGCCTGGATTTTTCCTGATGGTAGGAGAGCTGGGCGCGGCGCAGCTGCGCGTCGGCGTCCCCCAGGGAAGTCTTGTGAGCGGCGATCTCCTGCTCGATCTGTTTCTGACCCTCCTGCAGAGCCCGGATCTCCTCCGCGATCTCCCGGAAGGCCCCGCGCAGGGAGCTGATCGTATCGTCCGTCTGGGTCTGCTCACCGCTGACCTCGGTCAGTTCCTTCTCGACCTCCCGGAGCCTGGCAGTCTCCTGCTCCTGCAGAGTCCTGAGGCTGGCGAGCCTGGACCGGACCGTGGCCCGGTGCTCCATCTCCTCCAGGATCCCGGACCGTTTCTCTTCGATCCGGTCTCTGAGCAGTGCCGCCTCTTTTTGCGAGGCTTCATGGGCCTGCAGGGCCTTTTCGAAGTCCTTTCCGATCGTCTCCGAGGAAGCCTCAGCCGCCCGGATCTTCTCCGCCAGGTCCTTTTCCTGGGCCGCGCGGTCCTGCAGATCCCTGCGCAGAATCTCCTCCTGGTCCGCAAGCCGCCGGATCCGCTGCTCCGACGCCCGGATCTGTTCCTCGAAGACCTTGATGTCGCCCTCGATCCGGCCGCGCACGATGCTGGCGTCCGTGATCCGGTTCCGGACGGCTTCGATCCGCTCCTCCAGCGCGCTGCGGCGCTCCTGGAGGGATTCGATCCTGGTCCGCAGGGACTCGCTTCTCGCCTTCGCTTCCGCAAGGTCCTGCGCCGCCGTCGTCTCCTGCGCCTTCAGCTCCTCCAGCTGCCGGGTGTTCTTTTCGTTTTCGATCAGAAAAGCGTTGATATCCAGGCGCTTGAGCGCATCCCTGTGGCGGAGATAGATCCTGGCCTTCTCCTGCTGCTTCTCCAGGGAGGGGATCTGTTTCTCCAGCTCGCCCACGATGTCCGTCAGCCGGGTCAGGTTGTCGCGCTCGCTCTCCAGCTTTTTCAGGGTCTGGTCCTTGCGGTGCTTGTACTTGACAATGCCGGCCGCCTCGTCAAAGAGGGCGCGCCGGTCCTGGGGCTTGTCGGACAGGATCCGGTCGATCTGGCCCTGGCCAATGATGGAGTAGCCCTCCTTGCCGATGCCGGTGTCATAGAAGAGCTCGTTGACATCGCGCAGGCGGCAGACCGTCCCGTTGAGGAGGTACTCGCTCTCACCGCTCCGGTAGATCCGGCGCGCCACCGTCACCTCCCGGTAATCGATGGGGAGCGCCCCGTCCGAATTGTCCAGTGTGATGGCAACATAAGCAAAGCCAAGCGGCCTGCGTGCCTGTGTCCCCGCGAAGATGACATCCTGCATCGAGGACCCGCGCAGCTGCTTGACTCTCTGCTCGCCCAGCACCCACCGGACCGCGTCCGCGACATTGCTCTTGCCGCTGCCGTTGGGTCCCACGATCCCGGTGATGCCGTTCTGAAATTCAAATCTGGTTTTGTTTGCAAAGGACTTGAAGCCCTGAATTTCGATACTTTTTAAATACATGAATCACGATAACTCTGGTCTGCAGTGACTGGTTCCGTCCTGAGCTGCTGTGCGGCAGGTCTTCACCTGCCCCGCTCGCGAATGAGGGCGCTGTAGGCCGCCTGCTGTTCCGCGGCCTTTTTGGACCTCCCCTCTCCGGTCCCGCAGCGCTGTCCGTCGATCAGTACCGCGACACGGAAGGTCCTGCAGTGTCCGGGGCCGCTCTCCTCGAGCAGTTCGTACTGCATGGTGTGTCCTCCCTGCTGGGTCCTCTCCTGGAGGATGGATTTGGCGTCGTAAAAGAGCTGCTTGTCCTCCAGATCCGACAGGATGTAGGTGAGGATAAACCGCCTGGGCTCCTCGATCCCGCCGCTGTCCAGATACATGGCGCCGATCAGGGCCTCCATGACGTCGGAGATGATGGAATCCTTCTCCCGTCCGCCGCTCGCCTCCTCGCCGCGTCCCAGACGAATGAAAGTGCCCAGGGACAGGTCCCGGGCACAATAAGCCAGTGCGGGCTCGCACACCAGCGAAGCCCGCAGCTTGGTCAGTTCGCCTTCTTTTTTGTCCGGATAGGTCCTGTAGAGGAAATCGCTCGAGATCATCTCCAGCACCGCGTCCCCCAGGAACTCGATCCGCTCATAATCCTTGAAAGTCTGTATTTTCTGTTCGTTTGCAAAGGAGGTGTGGGTCAGCGCGCAGTCCAGCAGATACCTGTCCCGGAACCTGTAGCCGATCCGCTCCTCCAGTTCATCCAGTGATGCCTGTACCATAGTTTCCTTTCAATATCCACGATTATTCTTCGATCGCATTCTTGATCAGGTCGAGCGCCTGGCCGACGGTCGTCACGTTGGAGGCGACATCGGTATCCACCGTCACGTCAAACTCCTCCTCGATCCCCATGATGATCTGGGCGACATCCAGAGAATCCGCGCCGAGGTCATCCACAAACGTGGTGTCCACGCTGATGTCCCCGACATCCACACCGAGCACGTCAGAGATGATAGAACATAATTTTTTGAACTCCATATCCATCCTGTTTCCCTCCTTTTTGATGACTTTATCGCAAGCTGCTTACCGAGCCTTTCACAAACAAAGCGGAGTCCGCCGTCCCCGGATTTATGATCATCATCAGCTTATGCTTCCTTTTGCGGCTTTTCAGGCTGCTGCCCCAGGCCCATCTTCTCCACAAACTGGCCGTTGATGTTCTTTTTCTTAAAGAGGATGCACTGCTCGATGGCATTGCGGATCTCGACCGCCTCGGAGCTGCCGTGGGTCTTGACCACCAGGCCGCGCAGACCCAGCATGGGGGCGCCGCCGTAGGTCGAGATGTCAAACTCCTTGAGCATGCCCTTGAGGGCCGGCTTGATCATCAGGGCACCGAGCTTGGACCGCAGGCTGGTCATCAGGGCATCCTTGATCTTGTGGATCAGGGTGGATGCCAGGCCCTCGTAGAGCTTGAGGATCACGTTGCCGACGAAGGCATCACAGACGACCACGTCCGCCGCCCCGGCAGGGATATCCCGCGCCTCGATATTGCCGATGAAATTGATCCCCTCACATTCCTTCAGGAGCGGGTAGACCTCCTTGACAAGGGCATTGCCCTTCTCCTCCTCGGCGCCGACATTGACCAGCGCCACGCGGGGATTCTCGATCCCGGTCATATTCTGCATGTAGATGGAGCCCATCTGGGCGAACTGGACCAGCTGGGATGCGCGGGCATCCATATTGGCGCCGCAGTCCACCAAGAGGACAGGTCCCTTTGCCGTGGGCATGAGCGGAGCCAGCGGCGGCCGCTCGATGCCGCGGATCCTGCCGACCAGCAGCTGGCCGCCCGCCAGCGTGGCACCGGTGCTGCCGGCCGTCACGAAAGCGTCACAGGTTCCTTCCTTGACCAGCTTCAGTCCCCTGACAATGGAGGAATCCTTCTTTTTGCGGATGGCATTGACCGGCGGCTCCGCCATCTCAATGATCTCCCTTGCGTCCAGGACCTCCAGCCGGTCCTCCGGGACATCCTTATATTTGGCGAGCTCCGCCCGGATAACCTCCTCCTGGCCGACCAGGGTCACATGCAGGCTCTTCCTGCGGGTCAGCGCCTCGACGGCGCCCTTGACCGGCTCGGCGGGGGCAAGGTCTCCGCCCATCGCGTCAACAGCTACTCTCACATATTTCTTACTCATTGTTTCTCTTTCAATAACAATTAATACGGTGGTGTCTGAGGCTGTGATCACACAGCTTCAGAAAACAATATTCATCGGGAAGAAGACCCGTCCGGTATCATATTTACATGGATCCGGCCGGCATCATTTTGATCCGGGGCATGAATCCGGCCGGCATCATTCTGATCCGGGACAGGATCCGGCCGGCTCTGATCGATCGGACCATGTATGTGACGAACCGACTTTTCTTATCAACTAATATACTATCAGGCTTGTCAGAATGCAAGCAGGCCGGTCAAACACCCCTATACCGCCTGTAGACCCTTGTTGCACAGGCCCCGCTTTTTCCTGCGGCACAGGCCCCGCCTGTAATTTGCGGCGCAGGCTCCGCTCGTTTCTTGCGGCACAGGCCCTTCTTGTTTCACCTGTTCTCCCGGGATGGATTCCCGGTTTCTTTTTCCTGTAAATGTAAAAAAAGAAAAGAAAAAGCCTCCCGCTGCGTTTCCGCAATGGGAGGCCTGCCATAAATCTGTTTTCCGGTCTGAACCAGTTGTAGGTGATCAAAGAGGCAAAGCTCCTCTATAAACTACACTCAGCCTTCGACCTGGATGATCTCCTTCTTGTTGTAGGAGCCGCACTTTGCGCAGACTCTGTGGGGAACCATCAGGGCGCCGCACTTGCTGCACTTCACCAGAGTGGGAGCGGTCATTTTCCAATTCGCTCTCCTTTTGTCTCTGTGGCTTCTGGAAGATTTATTTTTAGGGCAGATCGACATGATTAACACCTCCTTCTTTCAAAGAATCACACGAAGCCTATTATATGGAGGCATATTCCTTTTGTCAACAGGAAAATCTTTACAAACATGACTTTTTAAAAGGAATATAAAACGGACGGATCCGTCCGGCCCAAATAGAACCGGATAGATCCGTCCAGGGTGGTTTCTCAGATCAGCGCTGTCTCAAAATTACTTGCAGAGCGCTGCGGTCTCGCGTGCGATCGCCAGTTCCTCGTTGGTGGCGATGACATAAGCCTGGACCTTGCTGGCGTCGGTGGAGATCTTCACGACGTCGCCGCGCTGGCTGTTGGCCTCAGCATCGACCTCGAGGCCGAGATAGCCGAGATACTCCATGACCTTGCCGCGGACAAATCCGCTGTTCTCGCCGATGCCGGCGGTGAAAGCGATGACATCAACGCCGTTCATGGAAGCAGCGTAGGCGCCGACATACTTGGCAACGCGGTAGCAGAACGCATCGATGGCCAGCTGGCAGAACTTGTCGCCCTTGTTGTAGCCTTCCTCCAGATCACGGAAATCGGAGGATGCATTGTTGGAGAGGGCGAAGACACCGGACTTCTTGTTGAGGACGGAGACGACCTCAGCGGCGGTCATATTCTCTTTGCCTGCGATGAACTCGATGATGGCGGGATCCAGATCACCGCTGCGGGTACCCATAATCAGGCCCTCGAGGGGAGTGAGACCCATGGAGGTGTCAACGCACTTGCCGCAGCAGACTGCGGAGATGGAAGCGCCGTTGCCCAGGTGGCAGACGATGGTCTTGATGCTTTCATAGGGCTTGCCGACCACTTCCGCGACCTTCTTGGAGACGAAGGAGTGGCTGGTGCCGTGGAAGCCGTAGCGGCGGACTTTGTACTTATTATAGTAGTCCATGGGAAGGGCATACATATAAGCCTTCTCGGGCATGGTCTGATGGAAAGCGGTATCAAAGACGGCAACCATGGGGGTGCCCGGCATCAGAGCCTTGCAGGCATCGATACCGATCAGGTTGGCGGGGTTGTGCAGAGGAGCCAGGTCGGAGACTTCCTTGATGGCCTCGATGACTTCGTCGTTGATGATGACGGAGGTGGTGAACTTCTCGCCGCCATGGACGATGCGGTGGCCGACAGCGCCGATCTCGTCGAGAGACTTCAGAACGCCGGTCTTGGGGTTGGTCAGAGCCTCGAGCACCAGGCTGACAGCCTTGTTGTGGTCGGGCATGGGAGTCTCATTGACTTCCTTGCCGCTGTTGGTCACCTTGTTCTCATAGGTGATCACGGAACCGTCGATGCCGATTCTCTCGCACAGACCCTTGGCAAGGAGCGCCTCGGTCTCGGAGTTGATGACCTGGAATTTCAGGGAAGAGCTGCCGCAGTTGATAACCAGAATGTTCATTTTTCAGTCCTTTCAAAAAATGTCATACTAAAGCATGAATGCAACATCAGCCGCAGGTGATCCCGAAAAAAGGAATGATCCGGTTTCCTGTATCCGCAAAAAACCATCCGGACCGGCTCCTAAAACGAAAAACCCGCGTGCCTGAATTGAAATATTACCCAAAGGTATTATATCATTAAACAAATCGGATTCAAGTGCGGAAACTGCGCAAAAGACAGTGCATATTGCGCGAGCAGTGAGCCATGCGTGAACGCCCATAAGAAGGCTCGGTGGGAGCTTGCTCACACAAGAGACTTCTTATGGGCGGGCACATACGGCGAACGCCGCGACATCGAACAGGAGCGAAGCGTATGTGAGATGGCGGCATGGCGAACTGCTGCCCACCGCAAAAAGAGGCATCAAACATGAACGTGACCGGAATCATCATGGAATGCAACCCCTTTCACGAGGGGCACTCATATCTGCTGCGGGAAGCCCGCCTCCGCACCGGCGCCGACTATATCGTCGTCGCCATGAGCGGGGATTTTGTCCAGCGCGGCGAGCCCGCTGTCTATGACAAATATTTCCGGGCGGAACGGATCCTGCACGCCGGGGCCGACCTGGTCCTGGAGCTTCCTCTCTACGCCGCCTGCGGCAGCGCCGAATATTTCGCCCGGGGCGGCATTGCGCTCCTGGAGAGGCTCGGCGTCGTCACCGATCTATGTTTCGGCTCCGAGTCCGGGGATATTTCTGCGATCCTGAAGTACGCGGAGTACGCCTCCCTTCTGGACAGTGCAGCTCCGTCTGATGAGTCGGAAGCGGTCCTGGCAGGGCTCCGGGACAAGCTCAGGGCAGGCATGTCCTTCCCCGCCGCGCGCGCGGCGGCCATCCCGGGCTATCCTGAAACGCCCAATGATCTTCTGGCAGTCGAATACTGCAGGGCCCTGCTCAGTTCCGGCGCGGAATCTGCCTCAAAAGGAAGCATCGTCCCCCACGCTCTTCCCCGCATTGACGTGCCCTCCGCCACGACCCGCAGAAAGGAACTCCTGCTGGAAAGAGACTCGCTGCGTGAGCCCGGCCCCGTCCCGGACACGGAGACACCCGCTTCGCAGCTTTCTCCGGCCTACCCGCTGGGACCGGACGATTTCTCCGGCCCCCTCCTCTATACGCTCCGCATGCAGCAGGACCATCTCGAACGCTATGCGGATGTCACGCCGGACCTGGCCGACCGGATCCGCCGTCTCCTGCCGGCATTCGACACATACACCGGCTTCTGCGGCCTCCTCAAGACCCGGAACCTGACCTACACCCGCATCAGCAGGTGCCTGCTCCACATACTCCTGGGAATGGATCAGACCCGCCTGGATGACCTGCAGTCCTCCGGGATGGCTTTGTATGCAAGACCCCTCGCCATGAACCGGTCCGCAGGGCCTATCCTGTCCTCGATCCGCAGGAATTCCTCCATCCCCTTCCTGTCGAAAATGTCTGCCGCCCGCTCTCTCCTGACCCCGGCAGCATACGGCTTCCTGGAGGAGGAATGCAGGGCTGAGGAGCTCTATAGCCTGATGCTGCGCCAGGCTCTTCTGCACAGCAGCCGCTGCAGAGATGACAGCCTGCTGTCATCATTTCGCCCTCTGCGCGCAGCACAGCGCAGGATCGTCGTTCTCGACCGGCCGCAGAGGTCCTGAACCACGCGATATGCACCACCGGCCGCAGCACTCCTGAATCGCTTACCTTGAGCAAATGTCCGCAGAGGTCCTGAATCACGCGATATGCACCACCGGCCGCAGAGCTCCTGCGGCATCCGTGCTTTTTTACTGCACAATTCATTGACAAGCAATAAATATTTGTGTATGCTAACTGCGTTAGAAAAATCTAACTCGTTTCCGCGTTTTTCCGCGGACATGCTCCCCGCCGGCCGGGCCTCTTGACTGTCCCGGCGCAGCGGATCTCAACAACAACGATGATGGCTACAAGGAGAGCAGCGCATACATGGAGTCTACGACAAATTACGATAAGCTGGCAGACGAGCTCTGCGATATTCATTTTCTCTATGCCAGGGATCTCGCAAATGTCTTTGAACAGCACAGCACACGCGGGGAGGAGGCAGCCCTCTTCTGGCTCTCCAAGCTGGAAAATCCTGTCTCCGCCGGGGAACTGGCCGCAAGGCTGGGGATCACCTCCGGCAGGATTGCCAACATCCTGAGCAGTCTCGACCGCAAAAAGCTGATCGAACGGCACCGGTCCTCCAGAGACCGCCGTCAGATCAACATCACCCTGACAGAAGCGGGCGCCGCCCACATTCAGCAGGTCTACGAAAGCGCCAAGGCAAGCCATATCTCCCTTCTGAAAAAAATGGGCAGCGGCGAGGCGGAGGATTTCATCCGCCTGACCAGCCTGGCAGTCAGAACCGCGGCGGATCTGTCAGCCGGCAGATCCTGACACCGGCGGTCTTCCTCAGGGATTTTTCGCAGATCATATTCGCAGGGCCGTTTTTCGCAGTTTTTTTCATGCGCAGGTCTTCCGTCGATCCACCTGCCCGTATCTGACCTGTATCTGATCAGAAACACAAAGTTCCTGTCAGGCAATATTTCCTGAAATACAAAATATCCTGAAAAGCAAGGAAACCGGGTGTCCCGCTCAATGGGCGGAGCACCCGGTTTTCTGTTCTCACTCAGACCTTTTCCACATGGATCCGGCCCGCCTGGCGGTCGACCACAAAGAGCGCCTCGATCGTCCTGCGCGGCAGGAAAAACGGACTGTCGTAGGGATTGATGGCGATCCCTTCGATCCGGGCCGGCACCTGCCCGGCGCTGTCCGCTGCAGCGGCACCCTGCCCCCCGCCAGCCTGGCCCGCCGGATCAACCGAGGGATCTCCGACGGGCAGGTAGCGCTTCAGGAGCGCATCCATGGCATAGGACAGGACCATGGCCCCGCCATTGCCGGAGGCGGCATTTCCGGCGTCCAGATGTGCCCGGCTGGTGTAGACCGGCTGCCAGAGCCTGCCGTCTTTCGTGCGGATCGCCTGCATTCTGTAGCGCATGGCGTTGGCAGGCACCTTTTCATCTGTCCGGTCTTCCTGTTTCCGTCCTTCTTCCTTCCGCTCCGCCTGTGCCTGGTCCTCCCGCTTTGCCGACATCAGCGGGACAAAGACGCGTCCCTTTGCATGCATCCGCATCCTGATCGTCTCCAGCACCGAGACAAAGCTCTGCTGGTCTTTTTTTGCGCGGAAGGCTTCGATCGCTTCCTCCAGGGATTCATTGCCCTGCACAGCCGCCGGATGCCGTTCGGACGCCCGGTTCATGGCGTTTTCCCAGCGCGCCTGCATGGCGGGATCCGCCTCGCGCATTTTTTTCCTGTGTTCCATGCGGGCGGCAAAGGTATCCGCCACCGCGCGCAGGTCCGCCGGCAGACAGCTCCGGCAGTCGTCCCGGATCCGGTCAGGCATGCCAAAAAAGGCCTCGGCGATGCCTCCCGCGATGGCGGCGATCTCCGAAGACCGGCCTCCCAGGGACACGGCGCGCCGCAGAACATCCTCGAAATCCCTGCCGTACAGGAAGGCCGTCAGGGCAGCGCGCACATACAGGGCGGGCAGGCTCTCGTCTGTCTGTTCCGGCACAGAGCCGGATACGCCCGTCCTCTCCCCCTGCCCGGCAGCTGTCCCTGCGGCAGCGCCGCTTCCTGCCCCCTGCCGGCCTGTTCCGGCCATGAGCAGTTCCCGCCGCATGGCCTCCTCATCCGCTCTCCTGTATCCGAAGGTCTTCTCCAGATACTGGGCGATATAGTCCTTGGTCATGCCGTGGATCGCGAGAAAGACCGCGCAGGCCGCCGCCTCCGCAGACCTCGCACAGGACGCGCTCCGGTGGGTGGTCATGGCCTGAAGGCGCGCCATGTGCCGCATCAGATACATATCCTCCTGGAACATCCAGGCGACCGGGACCGCGCGGGCAGCGGGGCCCGCGTCCTCCTCCTCAGCCTGAGGAGCTCCCTCGCGGAAGATCCAGATGCTCAGATCCATCGCATAGCCCGAAAGCGGATACTTCTGTCCGGTCCGCCGGAAGGCACCCGTCATCTCCTCCCGGAAGGTCTCATCAAAGACATTTCTGCGGGCATCGCCCTGCCCCTTTGACGGTTCCCCGGCAGGGGACGGCTTTGCGGAAGCTTCCTTCTTCCCGGCAAAGATCTCCGCCATCCGCTTCTCGAAGCGCATGAGGCCCTCTTCCGCTGCCGCTGTCAAAACGGTCCTGTCGGAAAAAACATTCCCCGCCATCGAGGCGTCCGGTTCCTTCTCCGGCACCTTAAACAGGGCCGCCCCGCTCTCCTTCAGATCCACATGCCTGTATTCATAAGGAAATCCGGTCAGATCTCCCGCCAGTACACCATACATGTTCCAACCTCCTTACGATCCTGCCGCCGGTGTACGCCGGCGCCCCGCATTGCCAGAAAAAAGACCTTTCCATCCGCCCATTCCGTCCGGCGGGCAAACGCCTTTTCCGTCCCGTCACGATCCGCTTTTATCACGGGCTTCCAGCATTTTGCGGATGGCAGCAGCTGCTCCGTCGTGTTCATTGTCCTTCGTAATATAATCCGCTGTCTCCTTGACAAATTCCGGCGCATTGCCCATGGCAAATGACAGGCCGGCGCCTCGCAGCATGGGGCGGTCATTGTCACCGTCCCCGATCGTCATCACCTCGTCGGCGCTGACGCCCAGGTGGTCGGCCAGGTCCCGCAGGGCCTCCCACTTGTCCGCATCCGCGTGCGTGATCTCCAGGTCCGTCCGCCAGGGCAGCAGGACATGCAGAAGCCGGCCGCCGTCCCGGCGCCGGATCTTCCGGATCCTGGCAAAAGCCTCGTCCCGCGCCTCCTGCGATGTGAACATCAGAGAGATGTTCTCGACATGGCTGCTCTCATCCGACAGCAGGGTCTCAAAATCCGTGACGATCCGCCTGCTGCGGTTTATATAGGAAAGAATGGGCGGTGCGATCTCAAACCGGGCCTCCAGCATCCTCTGGGTCCGTTCGTCGTGGTAGCCGATGCCGCGCACGAAGATCTCCCGGATCACATCGTCACCCGGTGCTGCCTCGAGCACCCTGCGGACCGCCTTGTGGGGCATATGGACCTTGCGCAGGACGCGGAGCTCCTCCCAGTCGATTCCGTCCGGGCCGACCGCCCCCCTTCTGTCCGCCTCAATGAAGCCTGTACCGCGGTCGTCTCCTGCTTTCTGCCCTTCTCCTGCTTTCTGCCGGTATTCTGTTTTCTTCCCGTCTCCTGCTCTCTGTCCGCCGCCTGCATTCCGGTCATCTCCCGCGCCGCCCCCCAGCGCGTAGGTATTGGCCCCGTTGGATGTGATCACATAGCGGATCCCCGGGATCCCCAGTACCTCGGCCGGCACGCCCGTGAGCGGCCTTCCCGTCACGGGGACCACCTCGATCCCTGCGCGGATGGCATCTTCGATCGCAGCCCGCGCAGCATCCGTCAGTTCTTTTTTCATTGTCAGAAGCGTCCCGTCGAGATCAATCCCGAGCAGACGGATTCTATGATTCATCGTTTATTCCTCCCTTGCGTGAGCGGCGCTGTCAAAAATCGTTTCCTTATTAGAGCAGGACCCGGTCACGAATTTTAGAGAATTATCATAACATGGCTGTGCAATCCGTGCTATAATAAATTTCCACAGTCGGTCTGTAAACGGCTTTTCGGAGAGAAGATGATGGAAAAATACTTTGATCTGACCGGTGCGGATTCGGTGATCCGGTGTAAAATGTACTTTAACGCGGATGACCGGGGGGCGGATCCCTCGGGCCGCGTTTTCCGTCATGTCATCCTCTTCTGTCACGGATTTGCCGGTCACAGGGACAATGCCGCCGCGCAGAAGCTGGCGGGCAGGATCCTGGAAAAGACCGCCGACACCGCACTGCTGATCTTTAACTGGCCGGGTCACGGAGATGACAGCCGCGAAGAGATTTATCTTCAGGACTGCGACGCCTATCTGCGTCGCGTCCTGCACTATATTCAGAATACACTCAGGCCGGAGATCCTCGATGTCTGCGCGACCAGCTTCGGCGGCTACCTGATCCTGAAATATATCAGCGACCATGAGGCCAGCCCCTTCCACAGGATCTGTCTGCGCTGCCCGGCCGTCGTCATGGACCAGGTGCTCGAACAGACCATCCTGACCCCGGAAGAGCTTGAGACGATTGAACACGGAGGCCGTGTCCCCGCTGGCTTCGACCGCAAGGTCTACCTCACGCGCACCTTTATGGACTCCCTGCATGAGGTCGGACTGGCGGACCGCGACCTGCACGGATTTGCGGACAGAATCCTGATCGTCCAGGGCACAGCGGACGAAGTCGTCCCCTATGAGGCCGTCCGCGGCTTCGCGGACAGGAACGGCCTGCGTCTTATCTCTGTCGAGGACGCCGACCACCGCTTCCTCGATCCCGCCAAAATGGACATCGTCCTGAATTCCTTCATGGAGCATTTGGGGATCTGACCCCTGCTCCTTCAGGGCCATGCTGTTCGCCGGGGCACAGGCACATACCTGACATGTGCCTGAAACATTTTCGTGAAGGGAGCACATTCTTCGCAGATGCCGGACGGTGAAGTGCCGTCTCGCGGCACAAATGCCGGAGCGCGCAAGCCGGCAGGCCCCGCAAAAGATTTATTTTTGTTAATGTCCGGATTCAGATTTGTCTGTCAGTGACCGGATTCAGATTTGTTTTATATATAAAGTACTGCTGTGAATAACAATGAATTTGTCCTTCCCCTGACGAAGGATCTTTTAAAATATCATACGAGGTGGAATGAGCGCTCACTCAAGCCATATACGGACGAACTCTTTGATCTGTGGGCGGAAAACGGAATCGACGGCCTGCTGGACACCCAGCTGCAGGGGCCGACCCTGACACGTTTCGGCATCATCCCCGACGACCGGCGCAGCGCCGACCGGATCATCGGCCTGCTGCCGACCTACAAGGCCATCTTCAACCGGAGCGATATCCAAGTCTACCGGGCCGACGGCCATATCTACATCGATGTCCCCTGGCAGACCGACCAGGTATACCTGGGCGACCTGCTGACCGACAGTGACTTCGAGTACGAAATGAATGTCTCACAGGGGATTCCTGTCGCGATCGGCATGGACATCTACCGGCAGTCTTATTTTGCCGACCTGTCCAGGACCCCCCACCTCCTGGTCGCGGGCCAGGGACGGACGGGCTTTCTGCACGGCATCATCATCAGCCTCCTGCTCTCCCACGCGCCGGAGGAGATCGAGCTCTACCTGTGCGGACAGCGCCGGAGCGAATTCGACCGCTACAGCGAGATCCCCTACTGCCAGATCTCATCCGATCCCGAGGAGGAGCTGATGCTGCTGGAGGACCTCAACGCGGAGGTCGACCGCCGCTACGCCGCCATGTACGACAGCCGCTGCAGGACCATCTACGACTACAACCGCCGGGTCGGCCTCATGAAGCACCTGGTCGTCATCATCGAGGAGTACGCCAATCTCCACGCCATCGGCAAGCGGCACGCCGCCTCGGTCATCGCCCGCCTTTCGGAGATGTCTTCCGCCTGCGGGATCCACATCATCGCGGCCTCGGAAAAGAGCGTCTACTTCCGGCCCATCCGGGATTCCTTCCCCGCCCGCGTATGTCTGCGCACGGACGCCGTCGCCGACTCCTACGTCATGATCGACCGCAAGGGCGCTGAAAAGCTGGGCAAAAAAGGCATGCTCTACTATATCGACGGCTCCTCTCCCACCCCCTATCTGCTCCAGAGCGGGAGCGTCACCAGCAAGGAGATCCGCGCTGTCGTCTCGGCGATCATGTACAATTTCCAGAACCACGATGCAAAGAAGGGACCGTCCCTCTGGGACAAGCTCTTCTCCCGCTGACACCCCACCGCCGCACCGGAGGAACAATGAAAACTGTCAGAGCAGTCATCTTTGATATGGACGGCACCATCCTCAACACCGTGGAGGACCTCACGGCCTCCGTCAACTATGCCATGGACCAGTGCGGCCACCGGCACGATTTCACCGGAGCGGACGGCAGGCGCATGTTCGGCAGCGGCGCCCACACGGCCCTGCAGCGGGCCCTAGCCATGGAGGCCGGCGAGCAGGACGACGCGTCCCTGCGGCGGATCGGGACGCCGGACATGATGACCGTCCCCGGCGTCGACGAGGAGGAAGTCTCCCGGATCGAAGCCGTCTTCCGCCCCCATTACCTGGTGCACAGCATGGACAGGACCGGTCCCTACGACGGGATCATGGACCTGCTGCACCGTCTGCGCCGCATGGGGATCCGGACCGCCGTCGTCTCCAACAAGCCCGACCCGGCCGTCAAAAAACTGGCGGCTGACTGTTTTGAGGGCCTCTTCGACGCCGCCATGGGCGAACAGGCCGGGATCCGGCGCAAGCCCGCCCCCGACATGACGGTGGCGGCCCTTCGCGCCCTCGGCGTGCCCGCTGCGGATGCCATCTATCTGGGGGATACCGAGATCGACGTCGAGGCCGCAGCCAACGCGCAGATGGAATGTGTCTGCGTCTCCTGGGGCTTCCGCCCCCGCGCCTTCCTGGAGGACCTGGGCCCGCTCGCCATCATCGACCGGCCGCAGGACCTTCTGCAGGTACCCGGCCTGACATTTTCCGCTCACTGACTGACCGGACTTCCGGAGACATCAGGTCTGACATATCGAAGAAAAAAGAAGGCACAGCTGCAAGTGGTGTACCCGCACGCAGCTGCGCCTTCTTTATTTTTTCTTTTCTTAAAGTCTGGGAATACCCGTTTTTTATGACTGCCGGCAGATATGAACCCGTGATCACGGTCCGCTGATATCAAATATCAGGCAGCATTAATAGCTGGTTGTAAAAAGCATCAGCCAAAAGAGATTCTGCAGTCGCAGGACATTCTGCCATCAGATCATTCTGTGATCATGATCCGCCCAGCACGTCGAGTGCGCCCGGCATCAGGCTGTCCGACGAAGCCGCGTCCCTGGCCTCCTGCGGAATCTCAAAAGGCTCGACCCCGTCGTAATTGGTGAAGGTCAGATCGATCGTACAGGCGCTGATTTCTATCTTTATATCCTCGACAGGAACTTCCGCTGTGATCTGATCCAGCATATCGCCGAAGATGGCCGAACCCAGATCCTGGCAGTCCAGGACCATCCTGGCCGGCAGTTCACTTTCCCGGTAGATATAGATCTCCGACGGGATTCCGACCTTGTCCCAGTCGACGTCTTTGATATCGAAGGGCATCCTGGTGCCGCTCTTCTGCAGCATTTCCTTGAGCAGGGGGCCCCGGAGGACTGTGTTGATCTGCCAGGCTTCTTCACCATTGACCTCCACGGTCTCCTCCTGCAGGTCCGCGTCCAGGGCCTGTTCCGCGATCAGCTTCAAGAGGCCTGCGCCTTCCAGGATGTTTTCGGGGAAGCCTCCGGAAGCTGCCGCCTTTGCGGCACCCGCCCCCCTGGTCTTTACCAAAGCTGTCCCGGCTTCCTTCGCGGAGACCAATGCCGCCTTTGCCGGAACCGCAAAAGCTGACCCGCGGAAACCTGCCGTAGCTGACCCGGCCAAAGCTGCCTTCCCGCCCGGCGCCATCGCCTTCGCGCTCTTTTTCGCCCCGGTCTGTTTCATCCACTCTCCGCCGCTCCAGCGCACATAGGTCGTACCGCCGTCTCCCTCCGAGGGATCCAGATAGAACTCTCCCTCCACGCTCTCCTTCTGACCGACTGCGTCGACCTGCATCTGTACATTGCCCTTGGCCAGCTGCGGGTCCCTGGTCATATCCATGTCCATGCCGATGTCAAGTCCTGCGTTCGCGCTGATATTCAGCACCTGATAGGTCATGGCCAGGTCTGTGTCCATGTCCATATGCATGCTGAAGGACTTCGTCTTCTGCATGTTCTCCGCTGCGGCCTTTGCCAGTGAGACGGCCGTCGGCTTCGAGCCCGGAAGTCCGGGGATGGAGGGCATCCGGCTGCAGCCGGAAAGCATGGCCGCCGCCAGGATCACGGCTGCCGCCAGCATGGAAAGCGCCGCCCTTCCCCTGCCTGTACGCCCCAATGGCTGTTTGTGTTCTCTGTTTTTCTTTCCTGTCATACCTGCTGTCATCACCTCCTGTTCACAAGCTTATATGAACAAATCCCAGCGCAAATCGATGCGCTGTCTCATATATTCCCTGCCCGCCCGAAGCTCGAGGAGCCCCTTCTGCCTGCCGCATTCCGGAACAGGCTATTTGGCCGCCTTCATGAGGAGCTGGAGCAGATCAGACCCATCCAGCCCGGGATCCCCGGCCGGCCGCGCCTGCGCATTCGCGGCGCCGTCGCGCCCGAACAGTTTTCCGAAGATCCCCGAGCCCGCCAGCATGGACAGGGGAGAAGCTCCTCCCGACTGGGATGCACCTGTATTACCTGCCGCCGCCGTCGTGGAGGCCGCATTCGAGACACCGCTCATAAGGGCCGGCGCCATGATCGCCAGCACCTGGCTGATCTGGGAGGAGTCCAGACCGGTCTGTGCCGACAGATCCTGCGTGACCTGGGACTGATTGCTGCCCAGGATATGGGAGATGATCTTTCCGCCGTCTTCCTCATCGGCATCTCCCAGCTGGTCCGCCATGTCCTTCTGGCTGGTGTGCTGGGCGAGTGCTCCCAGCAGAGACTGCGCGCCGTTCCCCGAGGAGGCATTCTTCGTCATGTATTTGATCAGAAGCGGAATTGCCAGCGCCATCAGCTTCTTCACCTGCTTATCCGACAGCCCTGTCTTACCCGAGACAGATCCGACCGACGACTGGTTTGTCATGGAACCCAAAAGTAACTGCAGTAAATCCATTTCTTCCTCCTTCCCGGCTGTTCATTTGAAACGTAAATTGTTTCCGGTTACATACACTTACATCATACACCTTTTTGCATGACACGTACAGGACGGGGCAGATCGTCCCGAACCGGAAATTGATTCCTTTTGATTCCCTTTGACAGATTCCGGAAGAATAAAAAAAGCCCGCAGTCTTACTCCATTGTAAAACCGCGGGATTCGTTCTATTTCAGTGAGGGAAGACCTTTCCTTCAATAAACGCGGGTGCAGGACGCACAGGCGAGTCTTCAAGATCCTTTAGACTGTCCGGCTGTTCCGCCCATGCCGGCAGGGGGGCTTCGAGCCGGATCTCCTCCCCCGTAAAGGGCTGGCGGAGCACAGCCTTCCAGGCATGGAGCATGAGGGGGACAGCCAGCTCCTCTTCCACGGCCCCGGGCCCGTAGAGCCGGTCCCCCACGATCGAATGGCCGATGGAGGCCATATGCACCCGGATCTGGTGAGTGCGGCCGTGTTCGATCCGGCAGGCGACAAGGGATGTTCCGTCCGGCATCTGCCGCAGGACCCGGTAGTGGGTCCTGGCCGCCTTCCCGTCCTCCGCGATCATCATGCGGAAGGAATCCGGACTTTCGCGGCGGAGGGGCCGGTCGATCGTGCCGGACAGCTGACCGCTGTCCCCTGCCGTCAGGCGCCCGCCCTGATCCGAAAGGTCCAGGCAGTCCGCCGGCCATGCCGGATTCGCCTCATCCGGATCCGCACAGGTGCATTCGGATGCACTGCCGCTGAAATGCCCCCGCACACGGGCGATGTAGAGCTTCTGCATCATGGACGCCTGCCGCTGCCGGATGAGCTGGGCCGCCGTCTCCGTATTGAGGGCAAAGATCACGATCCCCGACGTGTCCCGGTCCAGTCTGCCGGTCACCCGCACATCCAGCTCCCGCCCGATACAGCCCAGGTGGTCGGCCACCTGGTTGGACAGGGTGTCATTGTAATGGCCGGGGCTGGGGTGGCAGACCACGCCGGAAGCCTTGTCCGCCGCCAGGATATCCTGGTCCTCATAGAGGACACTGAGCGGATAATTCTCTGACAGCCAGGCAGCCGGGGCCGCCCAGATCTTCTGCAGGCGCCCGTCCCGGGCCCGCAGGTAGCCGCCGGCTGCTTCTCTTTCTTCCAGGCCTGCAGCCGGCAGCTCTCCATAGTGCCTGCCCGGGCCTTCCTGCCCGGCTGCAGACGATTTTTTGCTGTTTTTGCTGTTTTCCCCGGCATCTGCAGTCCAGGCTTTCCCGGGATTTCCCGGGGACTCTCTCTGCTCCTCCGCAGGCTCCCCGCCCTGGGTCAGCTTTAGCTGCAGGACATCTCCGGCATGCAAAGGCGCATTCACATAGCGCCTTTCTCCGTTGATCATGATCCCTTCTTTCCGGTATTTAAACCGGCTGATCTGCCTGGCGGAGAAGCCGATCTTTTTCATCAGGTAGTCCCGGATGGTCTTCCCATCATCCTCCTCCCCGATCTCCAGCCGCAGAAAGCGGGGCTGCAGGCCTCCCCGCGCGCCCCTCTCTTCAATCAATGATTCCATCTTCATTTTTTCCAACCATGCTGCCTTCTCTTAAAGCCAGCACTTGCTTCGCAAATGAATAATGCATTTCGCAAAGTCAGTACATGTTTCGCAGGTTCCAAACAGACAGGGATCAGGAGAAAACAGGGCCGCCTCACATCACAGACGTCCAGTGGTCCTCCCTTCGTCAGCCCAGGATTCCCGTGGACTGGATAAAGAGGATGAACATGATGACCGGCACGACATAGCGGATCATGAAGCGGTAGAGCCCCTTGAGGCCGAACCGGCGCCCGCCGTACTCGACCTCCTCCACGATCCAGTCCGGGCCGACGACCCAGCCGATCAGGATGGCGGACAGCAGGGAGATGAAGGGCATCATGAAGCTGTTGCTGATGTAGTCCATGAGGTCCAGGATCTGGCCGATGCTGCCGTTGGGCAGAGGCAGCTCCACATAGAAGAGGCTGTAACCCAGGGCCACGATGATGGACGCGGCCGTATAGATCCCTGTCAGGGCCAGGGTGGTGGCCCTGCGCCCCGTGTGCAGGATCTCCATGCAGTTGGCCGCGATGGTCTCCAGCACCGACACACAGCTGGTCAGGGCCGCAAAGCCGGCCATCAGGAAAAAGACAAAACCAACGATCCCGCCGATCCCGTGCATGGAGGCAAAGACCTTGGGGAGCGAGACGAACATCAGGCTGGGCCCCGCCTTCATGCCCTCGATGCCCTCAAAGGCATAGATGGAGGGAATGATCATGGTCCCGGCCAGAAGCGCCACGGCGGAGTCAATATATTCGATCTGATGAATGGACTTGTTGAGATCCACATCCTTCTGGATATAGGAGCCGTAGGTGATCATGATGCCCATCGAGACGCTCAGGGAAAAGAAGATCTGGCTCATGGCGTCCAGGAGGATCTGCATGAACCTCGACAGGGTCAGGCCGCTCAGGTCCGGCTTCAGATAGACCACCAGGCCCTGCAGGCCCGTCCGCGTGACCCCGGCCGCATCCGTATTCCGGATCGTCAGGGCAAAGATCGCGATCGCGATGACCATGACCAGCAGGACCGGCATCAGGACCGTCGAGCATTTCTCGATCCCCTTCTCCACGCCGTTGTAGACGATCCAGGCGGTCAGCACCATAAAGAGGGCCGCATACAGGACCGACTGTTTCGGATCCGTGATGAAATCCGTAAAATAGCTGTCCTCCGCGGCCGCCCTGCCCGCGCCGGTCAGATAGACCACGATATAGCGCGTAATCCAGCCGCCGATCACCGCGTAGTAGGTCATGATGATCGCCGGGACCAGGAAGGTCAGGATCCCCAGAAATTTCCACCGCGGCGACATGGCCCCGTAGGCATAGATGGAATTCATCTGCGTCCTTCTGCCAATGGCTATATCCGATGTCAGCAGCGTGAATCCGAAAGTCAGCGCCAGCACCAGGTAGACGACGATGAAAAGCCCGCCGCCGTCCTTGGCCGCCAGATAGGGGAACCTCCACAGGTTTCCGACCCCGACCGCGCTTCCGGCAGCTGCCATGACAAAGCCGATCTGGCCCGTAAAGCCCCCTTCTTTTCTCCTGTGATGCCTGTTTTCCCTGTGCTGACTGCTCTTTCCCATCTGTCTGCCCGCCTTCCGATCGCTCTGCTGATGTCATTTCTGTATCCGGCGGGACCGGTCTCGTCTCTGCAGTCCCGCGTATGTGCACATTCTTTGGTATTGTATGCTAAAGGTTCCTTTTCTGCAACCGCCAATCTCCCGCCCCTCTTTCCGCCTCTTTCCGCAGCGTGCCGCTGTTATTGTTCAGACCACCTCGAAATTCGAAGCGTTTTTGCGTGGTTTTCAACGCAAAACCTGAGTGGAACGGCGCGCGGCGCACGCAAAGCGTATTGGAATCGCCGCGCGCAACGTTACATGTTCACGCCCTCGATAGGGCGTGAACAGTAACGTGCCGCTCGCAAGGGCGGTTGGCGATGGATTTTCTGAAAGGAGCAGGAAGGAACTATGGCAGCAAAATGTACAGTCTGGAACGTGCTCACGGCAGCAGCAAAATATGATGGATCTCCGACGGCCCACAAGGGCTTCTTTAAGATGCCTCCGCGTCCGTCTCCAGAATCTCCGTAAATTCACGGTCCGTGATGGATTTGGGCACGGTATCGAAGCGGATGATGATCTCCCTGATGAGGTCGCGGTTCTTCTCGTCCTCCTCGTCCGCAAACAGGGGGAAGCGGATATCCCTGTCCCAGGTCTGTTTCCTGTTGACATCCGCGATCCCCTTGTTCAGGTCTGCCAGCTGGGCGTCGGCATGGGCCTCCGCCACGCTCTGGGGTTGCTGTTCCCCGTAGCACTGGCGGATGATGTTGTTGAGGGCTCCGATCTTCTCCACTGCGGGAGGCAGGCCCAGCATGGAGGTCATCTGCGCGAAGACGCCGTCCGCCTTCGCGTTGGCGCTGCGGTACTTTTTATAGAAGCGGATCGAGAACATCTGGGTCTTGAGGAAGACACTGGCCTCGTTGGGATCACCCTTGAAGTGCTGGTACTCGTGGAAGATGGTCGGGATGACTCCGTAGGGATCCCGGAAAAGCTGGAGGTTAAGGCCGGAGCTGAGGGGTTTGGTCCGGTCGTCCACCTCATGGTAGCGGGCGATGACCTTGCCCGTGTTGAGCGGCGGCTGGTACTGGGTCCACATGGCGTGCACATAGGGGTTGAACTTGTAGAAGCCCAGGGTCTGCCGGTTCACGGGGTCGATCAGACGCAGGGGGCAGACGCGCAGCATGTCCATGCAGCCGGGCACCTCCTCTTCCGCGATGGACAAGAGCTCGCCCGTGTCGCAGAAGGTGACGGACGGATTCGCGCAGTGCAGGACGTCCGCGAGCAGGGCCGCGTAGGCATCCCGCGGGCAGTCGGAAGGGACACGCACTTCGTAGAAGCTCAGGTCGCTGTCGGACCGGATCAGGTCGGCGCGGACGGCGACCACGGTCTCCAACAGCTTTTTGGCCTCCGAATGGGAGGCGTTGGCGGCCAGCCAGTCCACCAGGCCCATGATGACGCCCTGCTTGATGAAGCGGGGGACGCGGGTCTGGCTGTCCCGCAGGATGTGGGCCAGGTAGGCGAAGGGCCGGTCTCCGTTGTCGACCATGTACCAGCCCAGTCCTTTTTCAAGCTCGTAGCGGTACCCGTTCAAAGTGTTGATCATATCCTCCACATTGCTGCGCTCGATCCCGGCCAGGTCGGAGACCTTCCTGCCCTCGTAGGGCCTGAGCCGGTCCTGGAGCTCCCGGATCTTCCCGAGGGTCTCGTTGTAGCGGTCAATTGCCGCAGGGAAACGTTTCTGGTTGGAAGCGATGTCCTCCGGCTTCATCTGCGCTGTCAGGATGCGGCCCAGGGCCGCCGCCGACCAGCCCGCGATGCTCAGGGTCACGGATCCGGACTCGGCGGACACGCCGTCCTGGATCTGGGTGCAGAGCTTGCGGAGGACCACGTCCGTGGGCACGATGGGATTCCGGGCCAGGGCGATCGCCCCCTTGAGGCGGTCATCCTCTGTGGGGCCGGTGGGATAGAGTCCGAAGCTGAAACTGGGTTCCGTCATGAAATGCCCCCAGGGCTCCGGCTCCTTCATCCAGGGCATCTGCTCTCTGGCGGTCCGCTTCAGGTCTTCCTCCTTGTCATGCGTCGCTACATAGATCAGGGCCTCCCTGGAGGCAGGGTAGGACAGCTGCTTCAGGGCCAGAGCCCGGAGGTCCTTGTCCTCGTCCTTTTTCGCGACCTCTTCCATTGTTTTCTTTTCTCCATGATCCAGAAGCTGGTCCAGGGCAGCTCTGCGATTGTCCTTCTCCTTGTCCTCCAGGGCAGCCCTCCGCAGGATCACTTTCGACTTTTTGTAGGTGAGTTTTTGCAGGGCCTGGCGCCTGTTGAAGGCGTCTTTGTCCTCCAATGCCGCCTTTTCGATGGTTTCCCGCGAATCTGCTTTTTCCAGCCTGTCCAGCGCCCTGCGGCGGGCTTTCACTTCGGGATCATTCAGGGCGAATTTCTCCACTGCCTCGCGCTCCTGAGGCAGAGAAAGCTGTTCCATGGCAAGGACACGGTTGTCCTCTTCCTCATCCTCCGCGGCGGCGCGAAGAAGGGTCTCCCGGCTGTCCGGATAAGTCAGTTTCCTGAGTGCTTCCCTTCGGACAGACCTGTCCGGGTCGCTGAGCGCTGCCCTTGATACTGCTTCCGTCTCCTCAGGCACGGGCAGCTTTTCCAGCGCGGCAATGCGGATCGTATGGACCCTCTCATTTTCCAGCAGCTGAAGCAACAGGTCGCGGCAGTCCGGATAGACCAGCCTGAGGACGGCCGCCTCCCTGAGATCCATGTCCTCGCTGTTTTGAGCCAGGTCCCGGAAAAACGAGCGGGACTCCTCGCACCATTCGATCTTCCTGAGGACCTCCAGCTTCTCTTTTTTGCCCTCCGTCGCCCGGAAAATAGAGATCATGGCCTCCGTTGCGGCATTGCCGGGGAGCTTCTCCAGAGCCGCCATGCGAATCTTTTTGTCTCCGGCGGTATGGGCGATCTTTTCGATGGTCTCCTTCTCCTCAGGATAGGGAAGTTTCCCAATCGCCGAGATCCGGATAGAATTCAGCGCCCCGCGCAGGGCGGCATTGACCAGGGCATCCCGTTCCTCCGGATAAGGGAGTTTTCTCACCGCATAGTCCGATGTTTTTTCCGAGGCCTGGATCAGGAGGCCGCGCGCCTCTGGATAAGGGAGCTTTTCGACCACCGCGTCCAGCACAAAGCCGGTCCTGGTCTGCGCCAGGTATTCGAGGACCTGACGGTCCTGGTCCCAGGAGAGCTTCCGGATCCCGCTCGTCTGCAGATCGGACCTCGCCCCGTAGAGGGCTTCGCGGTATTTTTTCTGATTGAACAGCTTCTTCAGCTCTTTGCGCCGGGCCGCATCCGCGGGATAGAGCTTCTCCAGCTTCTTCGCCTCTTCCCTCCTGCCGGAGATCCCTGCGAAGATCAGCCAGAGGACGACAGCAAGTACAAAGAAAAGAGCCAGGACCAGCAGGACTTCCACGAGCTGGATGATCCCCTTCACGACGCCGGGGAGCGAATGATACATATTGAGCCAGCCGTAGCCGATGCCGGTGTGGTAAGGGTCGGTCTTTGCCCGGACCTGCCTGTATTTTTCGAGGTCCGGCGCAACCACCTCCTGCATATAGGTCATGGGATCCTGTCCAAGCGTCCCGGCATAGCCATAGCATCCCTGCGCGAGAACGACCCCCAGTACCTGCGCGCGGTTCTCGCTCGTCACGCCCTCAGCCGCCAGGTCGATCCCGCGCGCGGCATAGGCGGTCGGCGTCCCGTAGCGCATCTGCGCGTAGGCGGCAAAAATATTGTCCCCGCCGGACACATCGATCCTGCGCCTGCCGTCTTCACCCTGTACTACGCGGACAGTACCCTCTACATCCACCCAGGGGCTGTATTCCGCGCTCCTGGAAAAACAGGTATTATAGGCGGCGTTGATACCGGCGCCTGCCAGCCCGGGCACCTGGCAGGAGTAGTGGACCAGGTCCGGGTCGGCCGGATCGACGCCGGCCTTGAACTTAAGCAGGGCAAAATAGGGCTGGATAACCGGCTCCGCCTCCAAATCGATCAGCACGTTGTCCCCCGCGTAGAAAAGATCCCCCGTGTCCTGCCGGATCGTGATATCCCTGGCCGCCAGCTTGAGAAAGGCGGCGCTGCTGCCCTTCGCATATTGCTTCTCCCTCTTCTCCTGATCACTGGTCCTTGCGCAGCCGGCCAGCAGCGCGGCTGTCAGAGCGATCATCAGAAGCAGTGTCACAGTTCTCTGGAACAGACTTCTCCTTACTTTCATAGGATTCATTGGATTCCCCCCGCCCGATTGATGAACTTGTGGTGAACTTATGATGAAACATGATGAACAACAAAGATGCCTGTGCGTTTATTTACTCTCTTTAATTTTATTTTTTCATGCCCTTGCTTTCACTGATCCGGATCTGCTCAGCAGTGGTCCTTCAGGACCTCCAGCAGGTCCCGGAATTCCAGCACCCGGTCCAGGGCTTTGTCCAGCGCTTCACCGGCCACGCTGCGGCAGTCCGGGCCGGCCTTGTCCAACAGGGGGACGAGTCTGTCCCTGAGATCTGCGCCGTCCAGAAAGATCAGGCTCAGCCACTCGTCCGGAGGAGCCTCCTCCAGAAGTGCCCGCAGGTCCTTCGCATCTCCTGCCTCCAGGTCTGCCATCATGCGGGCCATCCTGTCCTGCGCGGCCTTCCGGTCATCCTCGAATTCCTCGTCGAAAAGCATGAGGGCGGCTTTATGTGCCGTCTGTTCATCAGGCGGCTCAAATCCCCGCTCGAAGAACTGAAAGGGCATTTCCGCCTGGAGCGAAAAACCGTCCCCGAGTGAAATGTTCCAGAGATCGCCCCCCTCCTGTAGGGCCTGCTCTCTCTCAAGTCCCAGCGCCACGCGTCTGGCAGCCTCGTATTCAGCGCTCATACCCGGCACCTCCTTTCTCTGTGTGATAGTTTATGCATTTCCCGCAAAAATTACCTGTGAGTCCGGCCAGCTGTCCCAGTGCCGCATCCGACAACTCGAAGCATTGCTGCGGGGCGTCATGAACTGAGCAGCCGGCATGGTCAAAAGTGCTAAATTGTAAAACCATGCTGCTTTACCAGCGCCGCTGCCTGCATCATGTGGGTCTTCGCCTCCCGGTCCAGACCGAGCGCCTGCTCGATCCCGGAGAGCTGTCTGAGGGCCTCTGCGTACTGGCGGAAAGCGCGGATCTTTTTTGTCAGGTTCGCCCTGTCCCGCGCCAGCTCCAGCGCCTCCTGGAGCCTCCCCTGCCCCGCCGCGAGCGAGGCCAGGTTGCCGAGCGCGTTCTGCTCCCCCTGCGCCTGGCCGCTCTTTTTACAGATGTCGAGTTTTTCCAAAAGGAGGGCCTTCGCCCGGTCGATTTCCCCCCGCCTCTGGGCCAGTGCCGCCAGATTCCCAAGCGCATTGGACAGGGCATCGGCAGCACCCAGCCGGCGGCTCTGCTCCTCCTGGGCGGCAAATTCCCGCTCCGCCTCCTCAAACCGCCCCTGGGTCATGTACACGACGCCGAGCGCGCCGCAGGCATTGAGGATGCCGGAGATATTTCCGCTGTCCTGGCTGATGACCTTCTGTTTCTTAAACAGGTCCTCCGCCCGGTCCAGGTCTTTGAGGGAAAAAGCAATGTTGCCCAGATTTCCGAGCGCGACCTGCTGGGCGTCCCTCTGATTGAGCGAGACAGCCAGATCCAGGACCTCCCTGAAGGCCTCCCCGGCAGCTGCCAGATCCCTGCGCGCCAGAGACAAAAGTCCCAGGTTTCCGAGCGCCCGCTCCTGCTCATAGGCGTCGCCCGCTGCCCCGGCCAGGTCATATTTGCTCCGGTAGCACTCCTCCGCCTTTGCCTGCCGGCCCTCTCTCTGGTACAGGTTGCCCAGAAGCCCGAAGGCGGTGCCGCGCTGCCCTTTCTCCACGGGAACATTTTCCGACACGAGCCATTCAAGGAGCTTCTGTGCCCTTTCCGGCTCACCCTTTTCCGCGAAGAACTCCGCCATATGCGTCAGAAGAACCCCGTCATGCTGCGAGGGGTCTTCCAGCAGAGACCGATATCCCTCTGCCGCGCTCTCACCACCTGCCTCCAGTTCTGCCCAGTACTCCCGGATCTCATACTTATTGTGACGCCAGAGGGCGTCAAAGCAGGCCGGCCCGGACAGGATCTCAAACAGCCTTTCGGACTGTCCGGTCTCCCGGAGCAGGCGGGGCAGGACCATGAACCGGCGGGGAGTGTCAGGATTTTCATAGAACCATTCCGCGATCTTATGCCGCCAGTCCATGAGCTCGGACTCTTCCGGAGCGTAGTGGTCCAGGACCGCCTGCCGGAAGGCCGGGACCGCGATGTGGACCGCCCCGCCGCTGACCGCTGTAAACATCTCCAGCGCCAGGCGCAGGGGCGCGAATCTGGCCTGGGGAACTCCGCCCAGAAGCGGCAGGAGCTCTCCCTCTGTCAGGCCTCCTCCGGACGCCTCCAGCAGCAGGAAAAACCGCCTGGGAAGCAGAGTCCCCTCCCCGTCGTAGTCCCGGTCCACCCGGCAGAGCACTTTTTCAAAGAGCTCCGGGAAGTCCGCGCAGGCGAGATAAGCTGAGAGCAGGTCCGTCAGATCCTCGTGGCGCCCGGTCTGCCGGATCTCATTGAGAAGAGTGATGAGGTAGAGGGGATTATTCGCCCGCTCCGAGGCGCCGAGCATGGCCAGCTGTCCGCGGGACAGCCTCTTTGAATACCTGGCCAGAAAGCTCTCCGCCACCCGGACAGTCTCGTCCGGGGTCAGGTTCGTCAGGCGCATCTCCCGGTGGGGACGCCTGCGGAGACGGGTGAGCACCTCGCCCTCGCTGAGCGCGGCGACGACGCTGACCCCGTCCGGCAGATACTCCGGCAGCCAGGAGAGTCCGTAGGCGTCGTCCAGCGCCAGCGTGTCCAGCTGGTCCAGGACAAGCCGGATTCTGTCCTCCCGGGCCGCCATGCCCAGGACCTGGCAGACCGCCCGCCGCAGCCCCTCCTTGTCATCCGGGACCTCCAGGTCCAGCCTGAAACGGGCGCACAGCTCTGCCACAAGCTGGCGGGCCAGCTGCTCCCAGCCGCGGTCCGCCGTATTACCGGCGAAGAACAGGAAGGTGTAGCCCTCTCCGGAAGCCTCTTTTTCAAGCGCCCATCGGGCCAGCATAGCCGTCTTCCCGGTGCCGGTCTCACCCGTCAGGATCGTCAGCCCGCCCTGATCTGCCAGGGCCCGCAGTTTTTCTTCCTCCGCCGGCCGGTTTACGAAAGCCCAGGCGTATCGGTCTGCCAGGAAAAACTGATCCCTTCGCACTTCCTGCACCGAATCCGGCTCTTCTGTCTGTATAACAAGCCGGTCCACCGCGCCAAGCAGGTCCTCATAGACCCGCTGGCCGAAGCTGTCCAGGTCGCGGTATCCGTCCAGAACGGGATACCGGCCGGCCCGGATCCTTGCCCGGAGATCCTCCAGCCGGGCGTCCGGCTCGAAGGATCCGCAGAGCTGTCTCGTCAGGTCCGCGTCCCGCATGTAAAAAAAGGCCTCGGTGTCCTCCGGGGCCTCCAGAGCCCCGTAGAGGATCTCCTGCTCGGTCACGGAGACCGGATTTCCCTCGGGGATCCAGCCGTAGCGCTCCCCGATCATCCCCATAAAGAGGGGCCGGCTCCGGTCGATCTCACTCATACACACGTCGACCGTCTCCCCCCGCTCCGACTCCTCCTCCGTGATGCCCCAGCGCAGGTCCACTCCCGTGAACTCCACCTGCTTTTTGTGGCAATAGGCGGCGACCATGGGAAAGACCTTTTCGACCAGGACATTTCTCTCCTCCACCATATCCTGAAAGGTCGAGGAGACAAAGATCCGCAGCTGCCTGTTTCCTGTCCGCTCCTTCATAGAGAGGCTCCCTCCTCCGCGTCCTGATCCGTTTTCACAGCCTGCTGATAAAGCCTGTTGATGATCAGAAGCTACTGATTGAAAGGCTGGTTTTCTGACAGCCGGTCCGCGTCCTTTTCGTCCCAGAACCGGTTCATGGCATCCGCGAAGACGGCCTCCCTCCCGGTCCAGCCGTAGAGGATGCAGGTCCTGTAGCCGTACTCCGGGACCAGCACGTTATGATAACCGGCCGTCTGCACACAGTAGACATTGACGTAGGGATTGACCCTTTTCCTGTATTCGGCGATCAGCTTCGCGACATCGACATATCTCCCCCTGCAGACAAAGTCTCTGCTTCGGTACTCCTCCATGCCCTCATCGGTCCCGTAGAGGCCGCCGTGGCCGGCCTGCATGTCGGAGTAGATAAAGATATTGTCCCAGTGCTGCTTCTGGTCGATCGCGTCCCGGAAGAAGATCCAGATTCCGTTCTCCGTGCCGGGACCGACATCACCGTCTCCTCCTTCTGTGATCTCCTCTGCCTGGTGGAGGATCCCTCTCCTCTGAGTCACGGGGAAGAGCAGAAGCCTGTCCCCGAATTTTCCCACATAGCCTTCGTCGGAATTGCAGGCAGTGATGACACTGGAGAGGTTGTCGATCTCGGCCACCTTGACGGAGCCGTACTCGCTGGTCAGGGTCCCCCAGGCACTGCCGCTGTTGTCGGACAGGCAAATGGTCTTCCCGGACAGACGGGGCATATTCTCGCAGGCGAGATCCATGCACTCCTCAAGCGCCTCCATGAGAAGCGGCACATGATGAACAGTTTCCGCTCCCACTTTCCGCAGAGCCTTCAGCGCGGAATAATAGCGGAAGGGAAACTGTTTCCCGCCGCGGACTCCCGCCTTGAGGTCCTCCAGGATCTCTTTGCAGAATTCCCGGTCTTCAATCTCCGCAAAGATGCCGCGCAGGTTCCGGAGCAGGGCCATGTGCCGAAGTACGCCCGCCTCACAGATCTGACGCCAGGAGGCACCGGCGGACCGCATGGTCTCCCAGGTCCGGTCCTCCTCCGCCACAGTCACATTGCCCGTCTTCATCAGTTCGTCCAGCACCTCACTGTGGGCGTGGCAGATCCTGACGACGTCGATCATCCCGACCCCGGCGTTTTTGTATTTGTGGACCTGATAGGCATTCAGGCTCTCCAGCTTAGACGCCCAGTTTCTCTTCAGGATGGTCGGCAGTTTTTTCTTTGACTTATTCGTGTATAGATAATACATGAGCTGGGAGGCCGGCTCGTCCGCCCGCTGCATGACCCGGGCATTGATCTGTGAAAAGAGGCCCGGATGCGCTTCGTTAAAGGCTGCCCGGCCCGGATGCGCCGCCGCCCGCACCATGATGACCTGGGGATTGAGCCGCATGTTGTAGTCTGTGCGGAGTGTCACAGCCCAGCGGAGCGTCTGCTCATA
Organism: uncultured Lachnospiraceae bacterium; assembly: GCA_902781215.1. GTDB lineage: Bacteria > Bacillota > Clostridia > Lachnospirales > Lachnospiraceae > CAG-791. Next base: position 26,780 of record CACZIO010000001.1, on the reverse strand, counting down.
ATCGTAATCAAGAGCATCATCGATCACCGTCTCCATTACCTGAGACGTCGTTTTTCCGGCGTAAGCCCCGTCATCCAGGACGCTGTAAATCCTGAAGACCTCATCCACGCTCCAGCTTCCGTCCATGATCTTTGCAGGCGTGAACTCCCCGTCCCGGTAGTACTGCGGCTCCCCGAAGATGCCGGAGGACGTCACCATTTTGAGCGTATCGAGGGGGTTGACCCGGTAGGAGATGCCTCCCATATAGTTCCTCTCGGCCCCTGTTTTCTCTGCAGCTCTGGTTTCCTTTACCAAACGTGAGAACAAACTCATCCTGCACCTCCTCACTGCATCATCTTTTCAGATGCCCGGCCTGCCGGTGCCAACGGGCATCAAATGCATCTCCTCCGGGAGATACTTTTTACAAACGTGTATATATAACCAGGGAGACAGAGGTCCGACCCCTGTCTCCCTAAACATTCTCAAAAAGTCCGAGAGTAAGTGAGCCAGCTTAAGCGTTCTGACCAATTGAACTACCGCCTTCGCAGGCGGGCCGGACTCGAACCGACAACATCTGTCGTGAAAGGACGAAGTATCTGACTCTCCGCTTCGGACTAATAAGAGTATATCATAATATAGTTACATAATACACTGTTTTCCAAATTATCCAGCCCTGTTTACAAGCTGTAAATACTCTGTGTATAATAAGTCTGTCCTTCTAACGCACAGAAGCGGAGGCGGCAGTTACTTCTACCGTGGGTAGTCATGGCGAAACTGGAAGACGCGCGGGATTGATAATCCCGTGGCTGCGCCGGATCCCCGGGGCAGCCGTAAAGGTTCGAATCCTTTTTTCAGCACTGCTCCTGATATTCTCTGTGCGGTTGGAGGACTTTTTTGTTGGCTCCTGTACCTGCTTCAGGATCTCCTTTCCCCGTCGCACAGCATCACGTCCGCGCAGCATCACATCAAAGGGAGATATCCGGTCTGTTCTTACACTGATAGGCGTACCAGCTGCTATTCTCGGACAGCTCCTCCCTGGCCAGCTTCGTGATCAGGTTTTCTGTCTCCCCTGTCCGCAGGATCTCCTCTTCCGTCTTCTCGTAGAGGGCGGCCATGCGCCGGTGATCCTGGGCTGTCTCCTCCAGGGAGAGCTTGCCGTAGTAGTTGCCTGCAAACAGGGTCATGGCGGAGAAAGACCCCATGGCGACCTTGAGGATCACCCGGATCACTTCCATCTGCCTCTGCCCCAGCAGGACGCTGCCGCTGAAGAGTCCTCCGACACAGATCTCAAAAACCAGGGCAGCGGCATAGGTTGCCAGGGCAAGGAGCAGGGCCAGGTTTGAGATCCGGTCATTGCGTCTTATCCTGGCTTCGGTCATGATCAGAGCCTCCCTGTGGTACTGTGCCTGCCCCCGGACCCAGACATCCAGGATACGGTACCGGGAGCGGCAGGAGTCCCCGCCCCGGGGATTCTTTTCAGCGGCAGCCTCCCCGGCGGCTGTCCTGCCGGCAGCCGTTTTCCCTGCAGCAGGACTATCAGCAACATTTTCGCCGGCGGCAGCTTCCGCCGGCGAACTGTTCTCAGGCGCTCCATCCACTGTCCTGCCCAGTTCCCGCAGTACAGGCTCCGTCCAGGGCACATTGAAGCGCCAGGACCAGGGCAGCAGATCCGCTGCGTTCTGCCTGCTTTTGGCCTTGCGGAGAAAATACTGAACGCGGGCGCCCTCCGCCAGCAGACGGTACTCCAGATACTTCCTGTGGCAATTGAGCTGTTTTGCCAGGCCGTTGATGATAAACAGGGTGAGCAGCAGGACTCCGCAGGCCAGGATCAGGCCGTACAGGTTGATCTCGTCATAGAGCAGAAAGGCGACTGCCAGCAGGGTCCCCGCAACGGACAGGGCCAGCAGGATCCTGCGGTACTTCTCCGCATTCCGCATGCTCAGGTGGTCTGCGGCCGCATAGATCTCATCCGCTTCTCTGAGGTCCGGCCGGCGGATGTCTCTTTCGATATGCGCCAGCGGTTCCCTGCACTTTTCTTTTTCCCGGAAAAATTCCTCTCTCCTGTCCATAGTCTGCCTCACTCCAGGGTATAGATCCGCAGACCGTCAAATTTTTTGACAAGCTTCAGCATGCTGTTGAAGGGCTCATAGTCCTTTTTCTTCTCCTCCTCCGGAAGCATATTATAGTGGGCGCGGATCTCTTCCTCAGAGGGCTTTCCGTCCATCGCCAGCCTGTGCATGCGCAGCCTCTCCCGCAGGGCGCTGCGGGCGGTCTTTTCATCGCCGTACGGCCGGGTCTCTTCCGGCCTGAGGGCTGCCGTTTCATAGAGATCCCCCTGTTTCCAGCCCATTTCACTGTGTTCCCGGACCCAGCGCTCGTGTTCCATCGGCGCAAAGACCTCGATCTGCTCCTCCGAGAACTCCGTGATCATGTCATAGTCCACAGGCCGGTCTGTGTAGAAACAGCCCAGCGCATCCAGGTATCCGGCAAAGCTCTTGGCCTGATTGATATTGGAGATCTGGTACTCGAGGGAGAGCTCCTCGAACTCCTTCTCCAGCTCCTCCGTGGGAATGGTCTCCTCCTCTCCCTGATAATCGTAGCGGGCGTTGAGAGCGACCGCAAAATCATACAAGTGCAGGAAATTGCTGGCAGAGAGATAGGTGTGCTTGCTCTTGCGGTCGACCTCTGCGATACTCGGCACCACCGTCAGCGGAATATCCGCCGTATCGATGATCTTCTCGATGTCGCCCGTAAACCGCTCTTCTTTTTCCGCCATATCCGAGTAGGCCTTGAGCCTGGGGGCATCCCCTGCCTCGCCGCTCTTCTCCCAGGCCTTGTAGGCGAGCTTGAAGGCATCGATTTTGTCCTGTTCGTCCTGATCGTAATAATAGATGGCCCGGATCGAGTTTTTGGAAAAATCGAAGGAAGCCGCCATCGGATGCAGCTCGGTCCTGGAATTCCTGCCGTAGGCGATGCGGTCCCAGCACTGCAGCTCATCACAGAGCATCAGCATGTAGGCGAGAGGGTGGACCTCCATCCGCAGGGGCTCCTTGTGTTTCTCCCTGTCCTTGTAAAAAGAGATCGCGAACTTGAAGAGACTGTTGTGCAAAAGGATCGCCGTCAGAGCGTCCACATGCTTCTCGTTCACCTGATCGATGCCGAGAGAATTCACGATCTCCCGGTAGAGCCTCGCGGAGCTGAAATAGGCATGATCCATGAAATATCCGAAATCGTCCGGGTTGATCGGCTTGTCGTGGATCTTCTCCAGCATATATGCCTCATCAAAGCCATAGGCCTTCCCCAGCTTGTCCGTGATCCCGAAGGCGAACAGCTCTTCGGTCGTGGCAAATGTTCTGCCGTAGAGCTCCTCGAAGTGCTTCTTCGCCTCGTCCCCCAGCGCCGTGATCACATCCACATCGCAGTAGGCGAGATAAAGGCTTCCCTTCCCGCGGTCGCTCCCGGCAACTTCATAGTAGGACATGACCTGCTCGAAGGGCAGCTCAAAGGGATAGCCGATGTCGTGGAAGAGCGATGTCAGCCCCCAGTACTCGAGGAAGCAGCAGGCTGCCGCATGGTCCTCCTCCAGGTTTTTCTCCGACGGATCAAACCCGTAGAAGGCTTTGAATTTCTCCCTGAAGACCTTGTTTGTCTCATAGATCGCCAATCCCAGCGCAAAGACATAGACAGAGTGGGAATAGTGATCGCGGTGCTTCATCAGGAGTGAGCTGCCATTGGACTCATATTCCGAAAGCAGTTCCACCATCTTCTTGGACTTTCCGTAGTGGCCGAAAAATATCTCCAGATAACAGTAATAGATCGTGTAGGCATCCTCCGCCACACCGGAATCGATGAACTTTTCCAGCTCCCGCTCCAGACACAGGCGGTTGACATCCATCTGCATATTATAGGGAATCTGCCCCTTTCTCAGACTGGTTCCCGTGTATTTTCCGGTCTCCATTTCCCGGTCCGCTGCGGGGTCAAAACAGAGTCCCTCGCACCGGTCATGAAGAAAGCGCAGCGAGGCGGACTTCAGGTCATTTTTCTTCCCCGTGGAATGCAGGGCCGGCTGCGCAGGCCCTGCCTGTCCTCCAAATCTGGCGCAATTGGCCTTGCGCATGTTCCCGATCGCCGAATAAGACATATCCAACTCCTTTCAGTGACTTCATTGCCACAAATGCGCACATTCCCCTGACCCTCACAAATCGGAGCAGAGTCCGCACCGGTCTGCCAGCCCCAGGAAATAGCCGTGCTGGCTGTCACTCCCGTCTCCGGCCCGGACAGTTTCCCGTATCCATTCCCTGGTAAGATCGTTTCCCATGGCGCGGCCGGAACACAGAACGGCAATGACTGCGTCCGCCTCATCCGTGATCATTCTGCGGTCCATCTGCTTCAGGATCTCATAAATATTGTAAGTAAAAGGATCCATAAGACGGTATTTCCTGCTCCTGGAGACCCTTCCATACCGTTCCTCATAGACCATCATGATATAGGCGTCAAAGATCGACCTGATTTTTCCTGCTCTTTCCTCCTCACTGCTCCACGAGCTGTCACCGCAGGGTTTTAACAGTTTTTCCGTGCGGTCACTCAGATTATGGTAAGGTTTGCGCTCTGTCTGACCTTCTGCCCATTCATCCAGCTCCTCATCCGGCACTTCCTGCAACCCGGCGAGCCATTCCCTCGCCTCAAAGGCAAAAGGCCCCTCTTTTTCTATCATCTGTCTGCAGAATTTCTCTATATCCTCCCGCAGCACGTCACTTTTAAGCCCGCACCAGTACGTGTAGCTGTTATCGTCAGTGCGGTCCCCCCAGCTGTAGCCGGTCAGACGGCAAAAGGCAAATCTTCCGGTCACATCATCTCTAAATGCCGCTTTCTTCAATACTTCACTGTCATTTTCCCTCGCAGCCTGTTCCCTGATCACACAGTACCTGCTCCAGTCCTCATCCGGACCGGCCCCGTCTGCCGGACCGGGAAATGTCTCCCCGATCCTGTACCTTCGCCTGAACTTTGGCATCCACCACCCCCGGCCATGGATCGCTATATACTCGATCAGCTGCCTGTCCAGTCTACGGTCAAGCCCTGTACAATCTGACAAATACAGGTCCCCCGATCTCAGTCTGTCCCAGTCATCACTGAACACGTTAAACCCCATCAGAACCTCCCGGGTAAAAAACACGAAAAAGCGTAAACTCTGTTTTCATCATACCATAATAAGTGATTTTTTGCCGTATATTCATCCATTAATAATTCTTATAGCGTATATCATTGCAGCATTTACCAGTTTTCGAAGAAAATAATACATACATAAGTGCAGGTTATTCCAAGCCACAGTCCTTCCTGCAGGTCCCCCCGGACACAAAAAGCCCGCGCAGGTGCCGGATCTGTTTTGCAGATCCTGCACCCGCACGGGCATAAAAAGGCATAAAAAAAATGGAGACGACGGGATTCGAACCCGCGACCTCAGCGTTGCGAACGCTGCGCTCTCCCAACTGAGCTACGTCCCCATAGTCAGTCCGGACCGTTGACCGGTCCGGACTTCATATGACATATGTATTTGTCCGACTTGACTATTATAGCACCTTTTTTATAAAAGGAAAGAGGAAATTTTATTTTTTTCGAAAACCGCTTCTAACCGGATTTTTGATCGTGTAAAGCAGTTTCCCTTCCGTTGATATACCTGACAGATCTTCCGGGTCTCTTACCTCTTGTTGCGGAGGAAGGACGGGATCTCGAGGTTCTTCTGCTGGCGGGCACCCGTGCCTGCGGGGCGGCTGTAGCCGGCAGAGCTTCCGAGCTGTCTCTCAAAACCGGTCTTGAGGTCTCTGCTGTAAGGGCTGTTGCCCTTGCCTGCAGCGCTGCCGAAGATGGTATTGGGGGAGATGACATCCTTGTTGCCGATGCCGGTCGCGATGACGGTGACGTCGCAGGCGTCGGTGTTGCTGTCATCATACATGGCGCCGAAGATGATGTTGACATCCTCGCCGGCCTGCTCCTGGACGTAGCTGGCAGCGTCGGAAGCGTCCGCCAGGGAGATATCGCCGGAGATGTTGATGATAACGTCGGTCGCGCCGTTGACGGTGGTCTCGAGCAGAGGGCTCTCGACAGCCATGCGGACTGCGTCGGTTGCCTTGGTCTCGCCCTTGCCGTAGCCGATGCCGATGTGGGCGACGCCCTTGTCGCGCATAACGGTCTGGACATCCGCGAAGTCGAGGTTGATGATCGCGGGGACATTGATCAGGTCTGTGATTCCCTGGACTGCCTGCTGGAGGACTTCATCCGCCTTCTTGAGGGCCTCGGGAAGGGTGGTCCTGCGGTCCATAATCTCGAGCAGCTTGTCATTGGGGATGACGATCAGGGTGTCGACGTTTTCCTTAATATTCTCGATGCCGGCAAGCGCGCGGGTCATGCGGCTCCTGGCCTCAAAGCTGAAGGGCTTTGTGACGACGCCGACTGTCAGAATGCCCTGCTCCTTGGCGAGCTTGGCAACGACAGGTGCCGCACCGGTTCCGGTTCCGCCGCCCATACCGCAGGTGACGAAAACCATGTCAGCGCCCTTGATGGCGTTGGCGATCTCATCGGCGCTCTCCTCGGCAGCCTTCATGCCGACCTCGGGATTGGCGCCGGCGCCAAGGCCCTTGGTGAGCTTCTCACCAATCTGCAGAAGCTTGGGGGCTCTGCAGAGCTGCAGTGCCTGGACATCCGTATTCACTCCGATGAACTCGACGCCGGTGATATCCACGTCGACCATCCGGTTGACTGCATTGTTGCCGGCACCGCCGACACCTACGACAATGATCTTGCAGGCTGTTTCAGTATCGTTTGTTTTGATCTCGAGCACGTTAACTTCCTCCTTCGATTCCTTCTGTATTAAGATCTCATGAAAATATCATGGAGATATTTCAAATCCAAACTAATCATACATTCCATGATTTGAATTATCAATGGTCATTTTAAAGCTCACAAAACTGTCCGTTGAAAATTGACTTTTAAAGTCAAAATTGCGGCGCACCGGACGTGCGCCGCAATTCCATTCCCGAGACCACTATATTCTGTCAATTAGCCCGGGGATAATCTTTTTACCATCAAAAGATTTTTTTCAAAAATTGTCCTTCACCGGTCCCTTTACAGCTGTGTCAGTATCTCACACGATCACACAACCGCGTCGATCGGCTCTTCCTCCAGTATATCCTTCATCGTCTCCTTCTTGGGGCTGAGGACGATCTCGGAATCCGCATAGTCGGATTCATAGGCTGCCATGGAGATTTCTCCCTTTTTTCCTTCCATATGCGGCAGGATCTGGTGGAGCTTGAACATCTTCTGGTCGTAGCCGCTTTTTCCGATCTTAACATCTACATCGCCGAACGTAACCGTAAGGCTGCTCTTCTCATCTACTGTGATCGAATCCGCATGGATCCCGTATTTTTCCATGACCCGCATCGCTTCCAGGGACCGGTCAAGGCCCAGCTGGTTCTGTGCCAGCACCTGATGTCCCGTATTGGAATGTGTCAGGACGACGCCGTTGATCACGGTCGCCTCCTCCGCAACACGTCCTGAAACAGTCTCGATCATACCCTCTTTTGAGAAGTAGACATTCTGGCCGCCGTAATAAATGCACCCGTCCAGGGGCTTTTCCGCTATGTTGACTCGAACAGTCGATGGAGAGACGATATCAATATCGATCCGGTCAACAAACGGAATTCCCTCGACCTTTCGATTATGATACTTCAAAGCCATCACGAAGGTATTGTCGCCCAGCCTTCCGCGTGTGATAAAGGACTCGATCTGCTCCTGACTGTACTTGGTATTGCCATAGACTGTGGCAGTCTCAAAATTAAAGAACATCAGGATCACGGCTGCCGCCATTGTCAGCATGGCCAGCAGGGCCAGAAGGATTCCGCGCGGGCTGATCCGGACAGCGGGGATCGACAGCGGACGGGAAGGAGCATGGACTGCTACTCTGTGTCCCTTGACAATATCTCTCACAAATACATCGTTTCTGTGCCGTCTGCTGTGCGTCCTGCCGGCAGCAGCAAGGGCTTTTGCTCTCACGCGGGTCCCGGATCCGGAAGGCCTGCCGGAACGGCTGCGGGAGCGGGAAGTTTTTGAATATCCGGAGGCAGAGGCTGTCACTGTTCCCGGCGCTCTTCTTCCTCCTCTGCTGCTGAGCTCTTCTCTGAGTCCTTCTGTCAGGCCCCTGTTATGTGACCTGCCTTCTCTTCCCCCTCGTCCTCCGAACAGGTTATCAAAGAACGAGTCGTTCGCGCTTCCATACATACCCCGCACAGCGCCGGACATCATGTAATTCTTCTGAAGGGATGCATTTTTTCTCATTGTACCGTCTTCCTCCGTCAGCGCTGCACCCGGCAGCTTCAATGCCGTAAACTATATCTCTTCACCGGGGCAGCCAATCTGCTGTCCCCGGTCATCAACTCTTGTCAGCTATTTCAATGTGGTCAGACCCGGCTTTGCTTTCTCCTGGATCAACCGATCCTGCCGCCGGAGTCTGCCGACAGGACATTCCTGTTACTTGTTACTCTGCATTCTCCGGGAACGTCTGCCGATAGTACATAATTCTGTTCTGCTTTGCCTCTGCCCTGCTGCTGGTCCTGGCAACGCTCATGACGATCCCGATCTCCGTCAGCAGGAAAAACAGTGAAGAACCACCGTAGCTGATGAAGGGGAGCGTGACGCCTGTGTTGGGGATCGTGTTGGTCACGACCGCAATATTGAGGATGGTCTGCACGGAGATATGTGTGACGACACCCGTGACAGCCAAGGCTCCATAGAGGTCCTCGGCATTGCCGGCGACCAGAATGAATCTCCAGATCAGCAGAATGTAGAGCAGCATGATGGCGAGTGCCCCGAACAGCCCCAGTTCCTCGCAGATAATGGAAAAGATCATATCATTCTGCGCCTCGGGGACCATGATCTTCTGCATACTCTGGCCCAGTCCCTTTCCGAACATGCCGCCCGATCCGATGGCATAGAGGGCCTGAAGTGTCTGGAAGCCGGTGTCGCCCGCATAGGCCTGGGGATCCAGCCACACCAGGATGCGGCCGCCGCGGAATCCAAGGGGATTGGAATCCGCCATCCGGACGATATAGGTCACCACGCCGGCAGTTCCGGCAACAGCCAGAACGGCCAGAGCAATGAAACGCTTGTAATCGGGACAGGCGACGAACAGCATTCCGAAGGCGATCGCCAGGATGATGAGCGCGGAGCTCAGGTTGTTCGTGATCCGCAACAGCATGACTGCAATGATGGCAGCCGGCACCATAGGCAGGAGGAACCCCCACAGGGTCTGGAGCCTTCGTCTGCCGATCATTTCGATAATGAAGGCGGTCAATATGATGATCGCGACCTTGGCCGCTTCAGAAGGCTGGATAGATACTCCATGAAAGACCAGCCACCGCTTCGCGCCGTTGACCTCGTTTCCATAGGGTATGATCAGTATGATCAGGCCGATCGCCGCCAGGAATGCTGGTATACAGGCAAATCTCCAGAATCTGTACGGTATGATCGTGATCACAGCCATCAGCGCAAGTCCCAGACCTGTAAAGAGAAGCTGTCGTTTCAGAAAATATGCGGAATCGCCTCCGTGCTCGACAGCGCCCAGATAGGAGCTGGTCGAGAACAAAAGGACCAGTCCGAAGGCCAGCAGAAAGAGCACGATAAAGATCAGGCTGTAGTCATAGCCCTGCCGTTCCGCCATTTTAAATCTGTTTGTTGAGCGTCTGTCTCGCGCCATGTCTCACTCTCTCCTGTGTATCATGTCCGCCGTTTCGTTTCAGTCATACCGTGTCCGGCCATCCATTCGCCAGGAGGCCGGACCTGTTCCCCGGAATCTCCGCTGAAATCTCCGCCGCGGAAATCATTCCGGCAGGTTCCGGACATATTCCTTGAACACGTCGCCTCGAACCTCATAGTTGGGGAACATCCCCCAGCTGGCACAGGCAGGCGACAGCAGGACCGCGTCACCGGGTTCCGCCAGCTCTGTGCAGGTCTGCAGGCATTCCTCGAAGGTCTCACAGAAAAGGATCTCCGTAAAGCCGTGGGCGCGCGCGCACGCCGCGATATCTTCCCTGGTCTGGCCGATCAGGACCAGTTTTTTCACCTTTCCGTCAAAAGCCTCGATCCAGTCGTCGTAGCTGTTTTTCTTGTCGTAGCCTCCGCCGATCAGGATCGTGGGGCCGGACATAGCCCGGATGCCCTGGATCGCGGCGTCGGGATTGGTCGCCTTGGAATCGTTGTAATATTTCACGCCCCTCTTCTCACCGGCAAATTCAATGCGGTGGGGCACAGGCGGAAAGTCGCGGACGACCGACAGGATCGTCTCCATGGGAACACCCGCAGCCTCGGTGATCGCCATGGCCGCCATGACATTCTCGGCATTGCAGACACCCACGAGCTGCATTTCCTGCACGTTCATGAGCTTTCTGACACCGCCCTGCGGATCCGCCCGGCAAATGTCTTCGCCGTCCAGATAGAAGCCCTCTCTGAGCTTCGTGGTCGAGGAGAACCAGACCACATGGGCCGGGCAGAGATACTGTCCGAAGGGGCGAAGCCAGGGATCGTCGTAATTGAGGACGCAGGTGTCGGCCTCTGTCTGGTTTTTGGAAATATGTTCCTTGATCGACGCATAATTCTGCATCGTGTAGTGGCGGTTCAGGTGATCCGGTGTGATGTTGAGGATCGCGCTGACAGCCGGATGGAAGCCGGGGGCCGCCTCCAGCTGGAAGGAGCTGATCTCTCCCACTGTGACGGAGTCCGCCGTCGTCTCCAGGGCGGCTGCAGCGTAGGAACGGCCGATATTGCCGACCACAAAGGTCCGGCTGAACTGTCCGCCTTCGCCGGAGACCGCCTTCATGATCTCCCCGACCAGCGTCGTCGTCGTTGTCTTGCCGTTTGTGCCGGTGATGGCGATCACTGTCCCCGCCTCAATCATGGAGCCCAGTTCGATCTCCGAGATGACAGGAACGTCTGCGGCCAGCATCGACGCGACGAGCGGGGAATCCAGGGGTACAGCCGGACTGGGCACGACCAGGTCAGGCTTTCCGGCCGCAAAGGCATCCGCCGGCAGCCCTCCGATGCAGATCCGGACCCGGTCCATATCTTTGCCGGATGCTGCCTCCGCCAGTTTTGCGCGGATGGCATCCGCATCCGCCTTTTCATTCTGCTCGAGTACAGTGACCTCTGCGCCCTTTGCGCACAGGAGCTGTACGGCACCCACGCCGCTCAGGCCGGTCCCGATGACCAGGACCTTCTTATCCTTGAAATCCATAGCTGTTCCTTTTCTGTCTCTCTGTTTCACTGTTTCTCTGTTCCTTTTTCTACAGGGCCAGGATCGCGACGGCGCCCAGCACGGCAGTCACGATGGTAAAGACCGCGACGACGCGGACCTCAGACCAGCCTCCCAGCTCAAAATGATGATGGATGGGTGCCATCCGGAAAAAGCGCTTGCCTCCGGTCCTGCGGAACCAGGCGACCTGGATGATCACCGAGATCACTTCGATCATGTAGATAAAACCGACGATTGGGATAAAGAGGGGGAGTCTGAGCATGTAGGCGATGCCGGTGATAAAACCGCCCAGGGCCAGGGATCCGGTGTCTCCCATAAAAACCTTCGCCGGATAGGCATTGTAGATCAGAAAGCCCAGCAGAGCCCCGACCATGGCCGTACCGGCAATAATGACACCGGAGGCGGCGGCAGCGGCCGCGATGACAAAAAAGATGACCGCCGCGATCGTCACGCAGGAGGCCAGGCCGTCCACGCCGTCCGTAAAGTTGGTCCCGTTGACCGTGCCCACCGCGATGAAGATCATCACAACGGTGTTAAAGATTCCGAAATCCAGCACTGTGCCCGGCAAAAAGGGGACCTTCATGCTCAGGGGCATGTTATGGACCTTCTGGACATAGATGGCAAAACAGAGCGAGACCAGGATCTGCAGAATCATCTTCTGCATGGGCAGGAGGCCGTCAGACCTGCGTTTCACGACCTTGATATAGTCGTCCGCGAATCCGATCAGGCCGAAGCCGATGGTCAGGATCAGGATCGGGAAGGTCTGGGTATGGCCCCTGAAGGGCAGCAGGCACCCGACGGTCACGCCGAGCAGGATCATCAGACCGCCCATGTTGGGGGTCCCGCTCTTTTTCAGGTGGCTTTTGGGTCCGTCACCCCGTTCTGTCTGTCCGGCCTTGAGCCGTCTCAGAAAGGGGATCAGGAATCTGCCGGAGACAGCGCTCACGGCAAAGGCGGCCAGAAAAGGGATGACTGCCGCTGTCAGGTCTACGTCAAGATGCATGATTGATTACCTTCTTTACTGGTTGATTCGTCCGATAACTATTCTGGATTTACAGGGAGATGCTTCTGACAGGAAAGACAGCCCCGTCTCCTGCAGGTTCCCTTCAGCGGCGCACCGCATCGTCCGCTTTCTCAGGAGAAACGGACAGTCGCCTGCAGGAAAAAATCACTCCTGTGTTTCATCCTGTGACTCCTCCGCCTTCGACCGGTCGTTGGTGTCATAGAGACCGAGTTTTTCCAGTTCGCCGCGCTCGGCGTCGGTGACCGGCTCCGTCATGTAGATATTCATGTAGGGGAGCACCTCGGTCAGGATGTTTTTCGCGACTTCACAGGCTCTGACTGCCTCGTCCTGCTTTTTGTTATTGATCCGGTCCAGGACGACATAGATGCAGATCTGCGGATCGTCCGCAGGGGCAAAGCCTAGGAAAGAGACGACGTACTGGCCGTTGTCACGGGGAAGGGTTTCCGCCGTGCCGGTCTTGCCGCCGATGCGGTATCCCGCGGGACGGGCGGCTGTACCCGTGGCATGTTCTCCCTCCACTGCCTGGATGCAGAAGTCTTTGATCATGTTGCTGGTCTCTTCGGAGACAGTCTTTTTGAGGATCCTGGGCTCGTTGGTCTGGACGGTCGATCCGCCGGCACTGGTGATCCGGTCGACGATATGGGGCTGGTAGTAGTTTCCCCCGTTGATCAGGGAGCAGAAGCCCGCCGCCATCTGGATCATGGTCACTTCGAAGTTCTGGCCGAAGGAATTGGTGGCCAGGTCCGTCTCGCTCATGTCCTCCGGCTTGTAGAGATAACCGTCTGTCCTCGTCTCTCCCGCCAGGTCCACATTGGTCCTGAGGCCGAAATTAAAGACATTCTGATACTTGCAGAAGATCTCGGGGCCGATCTTTTCCGCCTCCTGCATGAGGCTGACGTTGCAGGACCGCTCGATGGCCCCGGCGACATCCAGCTCCCCGCAGCCCTCCAGGTGCGCGCACTTGATCCAGGTGTCCCCCACAAGGAGCTGACCCTCGCACAGGAATTTGTCGGAGAGCTTCAGCTTGCCGGTCTCAAGTCCCAGAGCTGTTGTGAAGGGCTTGGCCGTGGATCCGGGCTCAAAATGGCGGCTGATGCAGTAATTGGTCCAGAGCGCGTTGAGATAGCGCGTCTTCTCCTGGTCCGTCAGGGCGGCCGCCTCCGCGTCAGTCAGATAATTGGTGGTCGCCTCATCCTTCTCATCCAGCTTGGGCATACCCGAGACCGCCGCGATGTTGTAGGGATCATTGAGGTCAAAGCCCGGCTCGCTGGCCATGGCCAGGATCGCGCCTGTATTGACATCCATGATGATGCAGGCGGCATTGTTGGTCCCGTTTCCCTTGTGCTTTTTATTTTTGAAGGAATCATTGAATTCCTTCAGATACTTCTCGCAGATGCTCTGAATATTGGCGTCGAGCGTCAGGACCAGATTGTTGCCGTCCGTCGGCTGGATGGTGGTCTGCTCCATGCTCAGGGATTCATCCAGGTAGCCGTAGGTCCTGCCCTTCACGCCGTTGAGCGTGTCGTTGTAATATTCCTCGAGTCCGAAGGAGCCGCGGTTGCCGGCGGACGAAAAGCCGATCACATCCGCCGCAAGTGTGCCGCAGGGATAGGTCCTTATATAATTGTCCTCGAACCAGATGCCCTTGATGTTGCTGTAGACCTTCTCCACCTGGACCGCTTCCGACTTGTCTTTTCCGGCCTTTTCCGCATCTTCCTCGGCCTTTTTCTGGGCGGCCTCCTCCGCGGCGATCCCCTCGGAGACCTCCTGATCAAAAGCCCTGCGCTCCTGATAAGGGAGATTTTTTCTGGCGATATAGTACTGGGAGCCGGGATGCTCGGTGATATATGTCCTCAGCTCCTCCTTGTTGACGCCCAGGCGCTCCGCCGCGTTCAGGGAGGGTTCCAGATAGGTCTCGTCCTCCAGGATCTGCCGCGCGTCGATAATCACGTTGTAGACCAGCTTGCTGTCCGCCAGGACCGTCCCTTTGGCGTCGGTGATCCTGCCGCGTTTATAGGGCAGGGACTTGTTGTCATACGCCTGCTGGGAAAGGACCTGCATGGTATAGGACCGGCCGTTGTCGCGCTGGATCAGGATCAGGCGTATGGCCAGCATGCCGAAAGAAACAAGTACAAGCAGGAATAAAACCACCAGCCGCTTCTGCATGCTGATGGTAAAGCGCTTTGGTCCCTTTCTGACCGGCCGTCTCCGCGCGGAACCATATCTTCTTCCGCTCACTCTGCTGCTCCTGTCCAACTTTCTCTGTCCCTTTCCGTCTAAAAAAACTTCTTATAATATTCCGGCTCGGAATACTCTGTCTCAAAAAAATCCGGCTCTTTTTGTCAGCTGCTGACAGCCCGTAGGATTCGTAGTTCCCGGATCCACAGCGCCTTCCGGGCTGCGCCGGATCTATGCCGATGCAACCATCATTTTCCGCCGACTTCCGACACCTGATGGACGGCGTCCTCTTCCGCCCCCGAGTAGACGACGACCTGGTCTCTGTCGGCATATTTCATGCCCAGGTCCTTGATTGCCTTCTCCCGGACCTCCTCCAGGCTGATGCTGTCATTGATCTCATTGTAGGCGGCATCATTCTCCGCCTTCATCTCGCTCAACTGCTGTTCCAGATCCGCGATGTTCTGGGAGCTCGCCGTGACATCCGTCTGCAGCTTGATGTAGCCGATCAGGGCGGCTGTCATGGCGGCCATGAGGGCCAGCATGACGATGACCCTGGACAGGCTCATCGTGGTGCCGCTGATGCGCTGTCTGGTGCGGGCCGCCGCCAGATTTCCCTCACTGACGGTGAGGGCTCCGGACGCGCGTCTGCGCTGTTCCCCGGGTAATCGTACTGCCATATTTCCGACCTCTTTCCGTAATGCAGGACTTGCCTGCGAGTCTTTCCTCAGTCCTCCGGTGCGCGCTCAAAGATACGCAACTTGGCACTGGCGGACCTCCTGTTCTGGTCCAGCTCCTCCCGTCCCGGCAGGATGGGCTTTCTGGTGACCACTCTGCCCTTTGAAACCTTTCCGCAGACGCAGACCGGGAACTCGGGCGGGCAGGTGCAGGGCTTTTCATTCCTGCGGAAGGCGTTCTTGACGATCCGGTCCTCCAGGGAATGGAAGGTGATGATGCAGAGCCTTCCGCCCGGAGCCAGCATGTCGATCATGGTGTCGAGGGAGTCCTCCAGGACTTCCAGCTCCCGGTTGCAGGCGATCCGGATGGCCTGAAAGGTCCGCTTACAGGGGTTGCCGCCCCGCTCCCGCATCTTCATGGGGATGGATTTTTCAATGATCTGCACCAGTTGTCCGGTCGTCTCCAGGGGGCTTTCCTCGCGGGCCCGCACGATGTTGGCGGCGATCTTTGACGCCATCTTCTCTTCGCCGTACTCCCGCAGGATCCTGGTCAGCTCCTGGGCCGTCCAGGTATTGACGATATCACGGGCACTCAGTGCGGCAGAGCGGTCCATGCGCATATCCAGCGGCGCATCGGCCCGGTAGGAGAATCCCCTCTCGGGATTGTCGAGCTGATAGGATGAGACGCCCAGGTCCAGCAGAATGCCGTCCACGCTTCCCGAAGTCCCGTCCGCACCGGCGCGGGCCTTGTCCGGATGATCCGCCAGCCATCCGCGCACGGCATTTTCCATATTTTCATAATTGTCATGTACAAAGGAGACCCGGTCCGCAAACGGCGCCAGCCGCTCTCCCGCTGCGCGGAGGGCATCCTCGTCCTGATCGATCCCGATCAGGCAGCCTCCCTCCGTGAGCCGTTCGGCGATGTGAAAGGAATGTCCGCCGCCGCCCAGCGTTCCGTCGACATAGATGCCGTCCGGGCGAATATTGAGGCCCTCCAGGACCTCCTCCAGTAGTACAGATGTATGTTTGAATTCCACAGCAGTTCTCCATCAGATGCCCGGACCCGGGTTTTCCCGTTTCAGATGCGGCCTTCACAGATTTGCTCCGGGATCGCTCCCATCACGCCTCCGCTCGATCAACCCGTTCTCATCAGATCTCAAAACCGTTTCCAAGCAGCTCCTCTGCGATCTCATTCATGTCATCGCTGATGCCGTCGTTCTCGTAGGTCTCCGGATCCCAGATCTCGATCCGGGCTCCAACGCCGAGGAGCACCACATTCTTTTCAATATGGGCGTGGGTGCGGAGCTTCTGAGGCAGGAGGATCCTGCCCTGCTTGTCCGGCTCCACCTCCGTCGCGGACGACATGAAAAAGCGGACCAGCTCACGCTGTTTGCGGGTATTGTAAGGAAGCCCGGAAAGCTTCTGCACGAAGCGCTCCCAGGCAGGCATGTCATAGACGCACAGGCAGGGGTCCAGGCTTCGTGTGATCACGAATCTGTCTCCCAGCGCCTCTCTGAACTTGGAAGGAACGATCACCCTCCCTTTTGCGTCGAGAGAATGATCATAGGTACCCATGAACATTCGCCACTTTCCTCCACTTTTACCCACTTTTATGTCAATAATAGCAACTTGACATCCACATTTCAAGGCCTTTGCATGTATTTTCGAGTGTTCGAGCTATGTTCGAGCGGTGCCTGTCCTGTATGCGGCCTTTTGACGCCGCAGGCCTCACACCGCTTCTATCCAGAGCGGAATCACGATACGGGAGCGTGCCGGATGGCGCAGTTAAAAAGGCCATGACGGATGGCGCAGTAAAAAAGGCCATGACGGATGGCACAGTAAAAAAGCCATGACGGATGGCGCAGTAAAAAGGCCATGACGGATGGCGCATAAAAAAAGCACACGATGCTTTGCATCGTGTGCCCGTAAGGTGTAATACCTGATCACTTCATATAATCGTTTTGGATTATATTGTTTTGCCAATATATATATTGTAGAAATGCATTGATACAGCCGCCTGGGGCTGCTGCTCAGTGATCGCCTGTTCCTTATTGTTCTTGATCTATTCTTTTATCCTTCTCCGGCAGTTCTGCAGTCTGTTCCAGATCTGCCTGCACTTCCGGGTCTGTCTCCGAAGGAGCAGATCCCGCGGCGGGTGATTCTGCGGAGGGTGATTCTGCAACAGTCGCCCCTGCGACAGCTGATTCCGGGACTGTTGATCCCGATGCTGTTGCAGCTGCCCTGCGCCGGCCGATCAGGATCATGCAGAGAGAGCAGACCGCAATGACGATTCCCAGCACCATGGAGACCGGCACCCGGGTTCCGGGAAGATAGAGCTGGTCCGTCCGGATATATTCAATGACCGCGCGGCCGATTCCGTATCCGGCCAGGTAGACCAGAAAGATCTCCCCATCAAAACGCTTGATCTTCTTTTTCAGCCAGACGATCATGACAGCGCAGACCAGGAGGTTCCACATGCCCTCATAGAGGTAGGTGGGATGGACCTGAATGTAATTGGTCCCGGCCTCCATATGGGCCGCAATGCTCTCGCTGATGTCCGAGGCGCGGACCGCCGTCACCGGCAGGCGCATGGCCAGGAGGCTGTCCGTGTACTCGCCGAAGACCTCGCGGTTAAAGAAGTTGCCCCACCGTCCGATGACCTGACCGATCACCAGGCCGAAGCAGATGGTGTCAAGGAAGAGAAAAGGACTGGCTTTCTTTTTCCTGCAGTAGAAAAAAATCGTGATCACGGACAGGATGATCCCGCCATAGATCGCCAGGCCGCCGCCGCGCAGATTGAATATCTGGAGCAGGTTGTCCTTGTAGTAGTCCCACATGAAGATCACGTAGTAGATTCGGGCACCGGCGATCGCGGAGATCACGATCCAGACAAAGGCGTCCCAGTAGAGGTCCGGGTCCTGGCCTGTCCGCTTCCCGATGCGGGCGGCGATGGTGATGCCGAGCAGCATCGCCGAAGCCACAAGGATCCCGTAGAGGGCGATCCCGAAGTTTCCGATCATGATCATTCTGGGGACATTGTGCAGGTAGATGCCCAGGTGCGGGAAGGCAATGTCCATATCTCCCATCATTTGCGGCATAAAAAAACCTCGCTGTTTGGTGTACTTCTGTGTAAAAACACGCGCAGCTTCGCGCTCCGCGCTCCCGCTGTGCTCCATACATTCGGATTCCGCTCATTTTGTGCAAAAAGCATGCACAAAATGGCTCCTTCCTCATGTATGGACGCTCGTCAAGGTCATGTGTGACAGCTCGTGCAGACACGGCTGTCACACATGACTTTTCCTCGCTGTTTTTACACATTAAACCTGAATAATATAACATCTCCGTCCTGGACGACGTAGTCCTTGCCCTCCATGCCGACGAGGCCTTTTTCGCGGGCGGCGGACAGGGAGCCGAGCTCGAGGAGGGTCTTGTAGTTGACGACCTCCGCCTTGATGAAGCCGCGCTCGAAATCGCTGTGGATCTTGCCGGCGGCCTGGGGGGCCTTGGTGCCGATCTTGATGGTCCAGGCACGGGTTTCGTCTTCGCCGGCGGTGAGGAAGCTCATGAGGCCCAGGGTCGTGTAGCTGGCACGGACGAGCTTGTCGAGGCCGGCTTCGGAGACGCCGAGGTCCTCGAGGAACATGGCCTTCTCATCATCGTCGAGTTCGGCGATCTCGGACTCAATGCTGGCGCAGATGACAAAGACACCGCTGCCGGTCTGTGCGGCATATTCGCGGACCTTCTGAACGCCCTCGTTGTCGGCGCCGTCATTGGCCAGGTCGTCCTCCGCCACATTGGCCGCGTAGATGACAGGCTTGTCGGTCAGAAGGTTGTAGGTCTGGAGCCATTTTTCCTCGTCCTCGGTCAGACCGTCCCCCTGGCTCTCATCGCGCAGGAGGGAGGCCGGCTTTCCGTCCTCCAGGTGGGCCTTCACCTTTTTCAGGAATTCCATCTCCTTCCCCGCTTCCTTGTCCATCTTGGCGGTGCGGGCGACCTTGGAGATCCTGCGCTCCAGCACCTCCAGGTCAGCAAAGACAAGCTCCAGATTGATGGTCTCAATGTCGCGGAGCGGGTCGACGCTGCCGTCGACGTGGATCACGTTTTCATCCTCGAAGCAGCGCACGACGTGCACGATCGCATCGACCTCGCGGATGTTGGCCAGGAACTGGTTGCCCAGGCCCTCGCCCTTCGACGCGCCCTTGACGAGGCCGGCAATATCCACAAACTCGATCACGGCCGGCGTGACCTTTTTGGAGTGATACATCTCCCCCAGCAGGCGGATCCGCTCATCCGGAACGGCGACGACGCCCACGTTGGGGTCGATCGTGCAGAAGGGATAGTTGGCCGCTTCCGCGCCCGCTTTTGTCAGCGCGTTGAACAGTGTACTTTTACCTACATTCGGAAGTCCGACGATACCCAGTTTCATATATGGTTACATCCTTTCTATCATGTCGAAGCGCTCCTGCGCTGTTTTCTTCCTGTCAGATCAGTGTCCTGCAGGCTCCGGACTCTTCCTGATCCCGTTTACCTCTTACCACTCTCTTCGGGGCGGAAGTACCTTGTGCAGGCAGGCGAGGCGCCATCCACAAAAAAAGAGCCTGACAGAGCGCCATATATTATAGCGCACCCCGGCTCTTTTCTCAATCTCTTTCCATGGATTCAGTTTTACATCTTCTCCCAGTGCTGGTTGATGTAATCGACGACCTCTTTCTCCGAGGCGTCACTGTAGACGCCGGATTTCGGATTCGCGTCGACATACCGCTGCATAAAACGGATAAGTGACTCCCTGGAACCATGATTATTTTTTTCGACCCGGATGAACATATCCATGGCATCCCGGTCCATCTGCGAAAGCCTGCCCCCGCTGACATGTTCCAGCAGGTCCAGGGGGAGTTTGTTCATTTCTCTGTCAGCCATGAGCGCACATTCCTCCCGATGCTGATTCCGGAATCAGGTCATTCAATGTCCAGGATATCCGAGAAACCAGTCACCTCAAAGATCTCCATGATCTCACTGTTCACATTGGTGATCTTCATGGATCCCTGCTTGTTCATGATCTTCTGTGCAGAGAGGAGAACGCGCAGTCCCGCGGAGGAAATGTACTCAAGTGCCTTAAAATCAAAGGTGAGGGAAGTGACGCCGTCGATCTCGTCCTTCAGTTCCTTCTCGAGCTGCGGGGAGGTGTTGGTGTCCAGACGGCCCTCCAGCGCGATCGTCAGTTCAGCATCATTTTTGTTTTTTTCAATTTTCAGCATTTGATTCTCCTTTTTTCGCTCAATAACTTTTTCAATATATTGTTCTTCACAGTGGCAGCATGATAAAAATGTTCAGAACAGTTTGCGGATGGTCAGAATGTTTCTTCCGTCACTATATTCATACTTCATACTGCTCATTGTTTTCTTAACCATAAAAATCCCCAGGCCGCCGATTTGTCTCTCGCCCAGCGGGGCACTGATATCCGGGTCCTCCCGCTTCAGGGGATCAAACGGAATCCCCCTGTCGATAAAGGTCAGGTCGATCCCCCGGGGCTCATTCAGCAGTTCTATGCGGACTGTAGCAAATCCCCAGGCAGGTTCCGCACCGGCAGCCCTTTCCTGTGTGCCGGCCCTTTCTTTGTCTGCATAGGCATAGCTTGCAATGTTGCTGAAGATCTCATCGATCGCGACAGAAAGCTGGATCATGGCCTTAGGCGGGCAATCCGCCTGCGCAAGCTCCTCTTCAACAATGTCGGTCAGCACAGGTATACTGTCCAGTTTTGCCTCCAGCGTAACTTCTTTCATGCCATCTCCTCACACTTACAGTTGTGGTATGCACGGTCCAGCTGTCGTACAGGGCAGATCATTTTTTGTCCAGCTGGTAAAAGCCGATCTTCTTGTAGACCTTGCGGAGGGTCTTGTTGGCGATGTAGGATGCTTTCTCAGCGCCCTCCCGATAGACCGAGTCCAGATAGGACTTGTCCGCGATCAGGCGTTTTGCCTCCTCGCGGATCGGATTCAGGGTATCGACGACGACTTCGCCGACAGCGGGTTTGAAGACGCCGTATCCCTTGCCGTCAAATTCACGCTCGATCTCCTCGAAGCTCTTGCCGGTGATCGTCGCATAGATATTCATCAGATTGGCGACGCCGGGTTTGGCCTCCCGATCGTAGCGGACACAATGCTCTGTATCGGAGTCCGTGATCGCCCGCTTGAACTTTTTCATAATGACATTGGGCTCATCCATCAGGAAGACACAGCCCTGGGGGATGGACTTGGACATCTTCTGTTCCGGTGTCGTCAGTCCGTAAATCCTGGCGCCGACCTTGCTGATAAAGGGCTCCGGCACACGAAAGACCTCACCGTAGATGTTGTTAAAGCGGTTGGCGATATTCCGGCACAGCTCAACGTGCTGTTTCTGGTCCTCACCGACCGGTACGTAATGCGGCTGATACAGCAGGATGTCCGCTGCCATGAGAGAGGGATAGGTGAAGAGGCCCGCGTTGATGTTGTCCTTGTGCTTCTCGGATTTGTCCTTGAACTGGGTCATCCGGGTGAGCTCGCCGAACATGGTATAGCAGTCAAGCACCCATCCCAGCTGCGCGTGCGCCGGCACATGAGACTGCAGAAAGAGCGTGTTCTTCTCCGGATCCAGGCCGCAGGCAATATAGATGGCCAGCATTTCCAGGGATCTGCGGCGCAGCTCCTTCGGGTCCTGGCGGACTGTGATCGTGTGCATATCCGCCATAAAATAATAGCAGTCATAGTCATTGACGCGGTCCGCCCAGTTCTTGATCGCGCCCAGATAGTTTCCCAGGTGCAGGTCTCCGCTGGGCTGAATGCCCGACAGCATGACTTTTTTCTCTTCTCCCATTTAAGTGATCATCCTCCTGACAAGATTGTACATAAACTCATTTTAACGTTCTGAAGCGGTCCGGTCAACCGGCGTTTCGAGGCCGCCGCGGATCGGTGTGCTGTCTGCTGCTGTCCGGGTCTCCGGAGAATGAGGCAGGGACAGCAATGCTTAAGCCGGCCTTACTGCTGGCCCCAGCTTGAGCACTCCGAGCATACCGCGCGGGTTCCGCTGAAGATCCTGTGGAGGGTCTCCCGCCTGCAGCTCTCACAGTAGAGCATCGCAGTTGTCATTCCGGTGCCCTCTAAGGTGCTGCCGGCGGCAGCGCCCGCACCGGCACCTGCGGCGGATCCCGCCGCACCCGAACTCATGGATCTGGCGTGGATCCTCGACGAGGTGCTTCCGGCGGCAATCTCTCCCACTCCGGTTCCTCCGGCGACCGAAAACAGATCATCTTCATCCAGTTTCTTTAAAAAAGCATTCATTCCCATATCTTTCTCCTTTTTTATAAGAGCACGAAATGCTCGATGATCTCTCCGACGCCGCCATGATCATTGTCATCCGGCGAAATATAGCCGCAGTCATCCCGCATGCCCGCAAAGACATTGGCGACAGCCGCTCCCATTCCCGCCGCACGGATCATGGACAGATCGTTGACATTATCGCCGATGGCCATTGTCTGCGCCATGTCGATGCCCAGGATCTGTGCCAGACGCTGCAGACCGGTTCCCTTGCTGACGCCCTTTTTGTTGAATTCCAGATAGCGGCCGCTGGAATTGCTCACCTCGCAGTCTTCCAGCAGTCCCTCCGCCGCCAGCTCGTCCCGGATCGGGTCCAGGAAGTCATAGCCGGCATGTTCATAGAGGATCTTGACGATCTGCCGGTCCCTGAGGAAGGAAAGATCCGGTTCATAGATCTCTGTATATGTCTGACGGTTATTGAGAAACTCCTTCTCATCTTCGGTCAGATTGTAAACATAGACCGTTTCCTGTGTATAAATGTGCATACAGACATCATAGGTCAGACCGCGCCGATAGATCGTATCGGCGAAGTCCCAGGAGATCCCATCGAGATAGAGCACCCGGTTTCCCCTGTTTTCGGTGATGCAGCTCCCGTTGAAGGAGATGGAGTACTGACCGGGCTGGTCATACAGACCGATCTCCCGGAGCGTGTTCTGAAAAGACATGTATCCCCTGCCGGAGGAGCAGACGAATCTCACCCCCTTGCCGGCGGCTGCGCGGATCGCGTTCACGTTCCGCTCACAGACCGACCGGTCCGTAGAAAGCAGGGTCTCATCCAGGTCACAAGCGATGATCTTGTAGTTCTGCATTGTATTCCGATGCCTTTCCGTCGTCCGTTCAAGTTTCCCCCAGCTGTTCTCTGCTCCCGCAATTGCCGGATCTGAAGCCGTACACATTCGAAAGTCAAGAAAACCCGCCGGTCTGGCCGCGCATTTCATGATCCCGGCATTAGTGGATTATTATAACAGAAATCCGCCTTCTGCAAAAGAGAAAAACTGTATTTTGTACCCGGCCCGGCAGGTTCCTGCACCGTCCGGATCCATCCCGGGTGACTCCGCCGCGGTTGACTCTTGTGCCGCCCGGATAAGTCCCGGATGGTTTCAGGGGTTTTTTATCGGTCTGTCAGATCAGGAAGCTGTCCTTTACAGCGTCCCTGAGGGTCCACATGCGGTTGAAGGTGTCTCCCTGCACCTTGAAATAATGCTCCTGCGCATCCGGGAAGATGCGGGAGGTAAAGACAGCATCGCCGTCGTTGACGAAGATCTCGATCGAACTGCTGTCGACGAAGATCCGCAGGTGGGACAGGCCGTTTTCAAGCGGTCTTGTCCGGCTCTCGCCCTCCGATTCATTGAAGCGGATATGCATGCCGCTCCGGTCGACGGTGATTTCCTTCTTCTCTTCGTCATAGATGATCGCGAGGCCGCCCCGGCCGTCACTGTCCGTAAACATATCCAGGCGCACATCCCCCTTCCGGCAGTCGAGCTCCACCTCGGCCGCGACAGGGAGCTTCCAGCATCCGGCCGCATTCCTGCTCTCTTCATTTTTCAGATCGATCTTCTCGTCCCGGAGCTTTTTGAGCTCGGGGAGGGGCTGCTGGATCAGGCGGCGGCCGCGCACTGTGAGCTCGCGGGGCAGGGTCAGGCAGCCGGCCCAGTCCTCGTCATCCGTGGGATAGGTGACATCCGGCACGCCCATCCAGGCGATCAGGATGGCCTTGTCCGCATCCTGCAGGTTGTTGGCGCAGGCAGCGGCATAGGAGTCGAAGCCGAAATCGAGGACATGGAAGGCGCCGTCCGGTTGGAAGGTCAGGGTATCCCAGTCCATACTGCCCAGAATGTAGCCGTTGTGGTTCTGACTCTGTCCCCGTCCGGGGAGCGTCAGGTGCTGGGGGCACAGGAGCAGGACGTCCGTCCCGCCCAGATGTTCAATGGACGGGCACTCCCACATGTCTCCGAAGTTCTCAAATCCGGGAACCTTCAGTTCTCCCCGGAAGGTCCAGCCGTGCTGCAGGTCCTCGGAGGAATAGACCAGGACACATCCTCTTTTGTCCAGGGTCTGGGCGCCGATGATCATAAAATACTCGTCCCTTCCGGGCACCTGGATGATCTTGGGGTCGCGCTGGTGCTCGGTGTAGGCCGGATTGGCGCCGAACAGGGGGAGGGGATATTTTTCCGGCCAGCCGTCATTGCCCAGCCGCGCAAGGCAGGTATAGGCGTGCCGGGTCCAGTCCGCGTCGCGGTGGTTGCCCGTGTAGTAGAGATAGATCTTGTCGCCGATCGGCATGGCCGAGCCCGAGTAGACCCCCTTGTTGTCATAGCCTTCCTCCTGGTCGGGCAGAAGGCAGACACCGAGGTTTTTCCAGGTCACCAGGTCCTTGGACACAATGTGGTACCAGTGCTTGAGACCATGGACTGCCCCCCAGGGGCACCACTGGTAAAAGAGATGCCAGCGGTTGTCATGCCAGACAAACCCGTTGGGATCGTTCATCAGACCGGTCACCGCCTGATTGTGGAAATGCTGGCGGTAGACGGAGGCCGATACCTTCCGGTACAGCTCATCCAGTTCCTGCGGGTCCTTGAGATAGCGGTACTTCTCTTCCTTCGTCCATTCTCTCACAACATACCTCCTTGTTCTCAATACTTCTCTTCCGCCGCCAGGCGGCAGACATGCCGGCCCGGGCAGGGATGGTTCACGCATCCGAGCGCGCATAACAGTTGCGCATCCGGTTGCTGGTCTCATAGAGGACCTTGCCCAGGACATCCGCAGACTCCCTGCGGATCATGGCCGCCAGGTCTTCGTTGGCCTCCCGGATCCGTTTCTCCGTCTCCTGCCCGTTCTCCTCTGTGATCAGTCGGTCGGTCCGCTTCAGGATCTCATGGGCTTTCGCGAAGACAGCCGCCTGATAGCGCTCGATATGGATCTTGCAGGTGGGGTATCCGGCATCGGCCAGGGCCGCGATCATGCGGCTGGTCCAGTAGAAGCTGTCCGTGGACACTTCTTCCTCTGTGTGGGCCAGGAAAGCCGGAACGGTGTCTGTGTTTGTATAGAAGGGCACAAAGGCGTTGAACACGTTGGATCCGAATGCGAGCCACTCCACGGCGCAGATCTGCGCCGGCACATAGGGCCGGAGCTGGAGAAGGGCCAGGAAGTCGGTGCGGTTCACGCCGATACAGCGGTAGGCGCCCCGCATGGACGCGTCGCCGACGCTGCTGTAGGGGTCGTAGGGCGTCCCCTGATAATGACTGGACAGGATGTATTTGACATCCTCCACGGTGATCCTCCGCTCCGGAACCATGCTCCAGGGCAGGTCGTCATCGACAGGCCTGTAAGAGACCAGGGGCCTCCCGGTCCGCGGGTCACACTGCCCCCTGCCGTCCCAGTCCGCGGAGTGCGGGTTGAAATACCTGCACATAAACCAGGCGCGCGGTGTGTTGTAGACATGGTCCGCGTCATCATGCGTGCCGAAGGCATCCCTGGGATTGAAATATCTGAGCCCTTCGCCATCGCCCCCGCGGTCCATGGCGAGGTCCAGGTGGTTGTCCCCGATAAAGTCCCGCAGGTCAGCCGAGCAGAGAAAGTCTTTCCCCTCTCCGAGGGCATCGTCCAGATCAAAGAAGTCGATCCCGGACTGGTTGGGCATAACCACATAACGGTCGTCCGGCACCCGGCGCGCGATCCAGTGGTGACCGCCGAAGGTCTCCATCCACCAGATCTCATCGACATCCGCGAAGGCGATGCCGTTCATTTCATAGGTCCCGTACTGCTCCAGCAGGGCTCCGGTGCGCAGGACGCCCTCCCGCGCGCTGCGGATATAGGGCAGGACGATCGTGGGATAGTCCTCCTCTCCGATCCCGCCGGGCTGCTCCGGCTCATCGCCCTTCGCCGGGCGCAGTTCGACCAGGGGATCCGCCCCCAGCACCCGCTCGTTCGAGGCGATCGTCTCCGTCGCCGTCATTGCAACATTGGCCGCGTTCACACCGGCGCCGGCCCAGATGCCCTCGCCCTCCAGCGCGTTGGGGACTGCCGTGTAGCGCATCGGATCCTCCGGCAGGTCGATCTCCACATGGCTGATCACCGACCGGTAGTGCCGCGGCTGATCCTGCGGCTCTACCACCGCCAGCTTCTTGGGGGTGTAGCTCCCCGCACCAGAATCATCATTGCGCGCGATCATCGTGGATCCGTCATAACTCGCTTTTTTTCCAACCAGGATTGTTGTACATGCCATCTTCTTGTATTGTCCTTCCTGTGTAATATTTTAGTCCGGCATAATAATATGCCGC